>NZ_JAVIJF010000024.1:0-101507 GCF_033977145.1 Mesorhizobium montanum
CTCTTTGACGTATCCATGCCAATGCGAATAAGTTTATCCACGGACGGTCTCCCTTGTTGAGATCTGCAACGACCTCATTCTGGCACATTGCGATGCCGTCGGGGGCCGTCCACCCCAACACGTACTTCAGTACGCTCCGCTCCGGTTCTCGGAAATCGTCATTTTCGACTCGGCCTGACCTGAATCTCAACACACCTTAACTCGTCTCAGGGCTGCTTCAACTCCGTCACTTCAACTCCGTCAGGAACTTGGCGAAAGTCATCGAACCCTCCGGCCACGGGCCGAAGCCGGCGTCCTGGTTGAGATGGCCGGCCTCGCCGGCATCGATGAAGAGCGATCCCCAGGCTGCGGCAATGTCCTCGGCGATCCCGAAGGCACAGAACGGATCGTTGCGGCTGGCAATCACGATGGATGGAAAGGGTAGGGGATCGCGCGAATAGGGACCAAAGGTCATCAGATGCCTCGGCCTGATTTCCGGATTGGAGACATCCGGTGGCGCCACGAAGAAGGCGCCGGCGACCGGCTTCTTGAATTGCGGGATGGCCTGCACGGCCGCTGCCACGCCGAGCGAATGCGCGACGAGCACCACCGGCCGTTCGGCTTCATTGACGGCATTCGCCACGCTCGCCGTCCAGTCCTCGCGCACCGGCTTCGTCCATTCCGCCTGCTCGACCCGGCGCGCCGTCGACAGTTTCGACTGCCAGCGGGTTTGCCAGTGCTCGGGGCCGGAATTGGTGTAGCCCGGCACGATTAAGATATCTGCGTCTTTGACTTTCATGGCGCGGATGTAGCGAGCGGCTTCCACCCCTGCAACCCTGTCGGAAATATCGGGCGATCACAATTGTGAACAACCTGTTCGATTCTTGCCGTCTTGTGTGAACGATCGCAATCGACGATTTGAAGAAGGACAAAGAACAATGTCGGTGCCTGAAAATCCCGTCTTGGGAACAAGCGCTGCCTGAACGGAGAGTTTGATGAGCGAATTGCCTTTTGCCGCAACCACCCCTATCAGCGTGTCGCGGGTGGGGTTGAAGGCGCGCGACGCCGAGAGCCTGGCCGCCTATTATCGCGCCGTCGTCGGCCTGCAGGAGCTGAGCCGCGCCGACGGCGCGATCACGCTTGGCGCCGCGAACCGCCCGCTGCTGGTGCTTGAGCAGGATTCTTCGGCCGAGCCGGACGATCCACGCAGCGCTGGCCTTTTCCACACCGCTTTCCTTTTGCCGTCACGTGCCGACCTCGGCCGCTGGATCAGCCACGCCGCCGGCAATCGCATCGGCATCGAGGGCGCCTCCGACCATCTGGTCAGCGAGGCGCTCTATCTGACCGACCCGGAGGGCAATGGCATCGAGATCTATGCCGACCGCCGCCCGCAGGATTGGAAATGGAACGGCGACCGCATCGCCATGGCGACCGAGCGGCTGAACCTGCCGGCTGTGGTCGGGAGCGTGCCGGCGGGCGATGCCGGCTGGCAGGGCGCGCCGGAAAACACCATTGTCGGCCACGTGCATCTGCGCGTCGGCCGGCCGGAAGATGCGGAAGCCTGGTGGCATAACGAATTCAGCTTCGACACCGTCGCCAAATATGGCGGCCAGGCGGTGTTCCTTTCGTCCGGCCATTATCACCACCATATCGGCGCCAATGCCTGGCAGAGCGCCGGCGCCGGCCGCCGCGATCCGTCCCGCTCAGGCCTCGCCTGGGTCGAGATGCGCTCGGACAATGTGAAGGCGGAGACGAGTCGTGAGGATCCCTGGGGCACGGTGATCAGAACCGTGCCTGGGAAGGCGTAGTCGGAGGTGGGCGACAGCCTCTTTCTCCCCGTTTACGGCAGGGCAATCGCAAATGATTCTTGCGAAGAAGGACCCCCGCCCTAACCCTCCCACAAGGGGGAGGGAACGCTGCCGCGCGCCTTTATTGACCATATCAGCGTCGAACTTTGGTAATTTGCCGAGATCAGCGTCCGCGAGGTCCCCCTTGTGGGGAGGGGTTAGGGGTGGGGATATTCGTAGGGCGAAAGCCTCGGCCTTCCATATGCGATTGCCCTGCCGCGAACGGGGAGAAGGAAAGGTCAAGCCTCCCCGAACACGCGCTTGAAGATCGTGTCGACATGCTTGGTGTGATAGCCGAGGTCGAATTTCTCGCGGATCTCGGCTTCGGGCAGCGCTGCCGTCACGTCCTTGTCGGCAAGCAGCTCCTCGAGGAAATCGGCGCCGTGTTCCCACACTTTCATGGCGTTGCGCTGAACCAGCCGATAGGCGTCCTCGCGTGACAGGCCGGCCTGGGTCAGCGCCAAAAGCACGCGCTGCGAATGCACCAGCCCGCGGAACTTGTTGAGGTTCTTTTCCATGTTCTCGGGGTAGACGAGCAGCTTGTCGACGACGCCGGTCAGGCGTGCCAGCGCGAAGTCCAGCGTCACCGTCGCATCCGGCCCGATCATGCGCTCGACCGAGGAATGCGAAATGTCGCGCTCGTGCCAGAGCGCTACGTCTTCCATCGCCGGCATGGCGTAGGCGCGCACCATACGGGCAAGGCCGGTGAGGTTTTCGGTCAGCACCGGGTTGCGCTTGTGCGGCATCGCCGACGAGCCCTTCTGGCCCGGCGAGAAATATTCCTCCGCCTCCAGCACTTCGGTGCGCTGCAGATGGCGGATTTCGATGGCGAGGCGTTCGACCGACGAGGCGATCACGCCGAGCGTTGCAAAGAACATGGCGTGCCGG
Source organism: Mesorhizobium montanum (assembly GCF_033977145.1). NCBI lineage: Bacteria > Pseudomonadati > Pseudomonadota > Alphaproteobacteria > Hyphomicrobiales > Phyllobacteriaceae > Mesorhizobium > Mesorhizobium montanum. The sequence goes on from NZ_JAVIJF010000024.1 coordinate 2,715, forward strand.
TCGCGCGGGATGACCTGGGTCGACACCGGTTCCGGCTTCAGCCCGAGCTTTGCCGCCACATGCTCTTCGACATAGGGCTCGATATTGGCGAAGGTGCCGACGGCGCCGGAGATCGCACATGTTGCGATATCCTCCCGCGCGTGCACCAGCCGCTCGCGGCAGCGCGAGAATTCGGCATAGGCCTGCGCCAGCTTGACGCCGAAGGTGGTCGGTTCCGCATGGATGCCATGGCTGCGGCCGATGGTGACGGTGTCCTTATGCTCGAAAGCACGGCGCTTGAGCGCCGCAAGCAGGGCATCGATGTCGGCAAGCAGGATGTCGCTGGCCCGCGTCAATTGCACGGCAAGGCAGGTGTCGAGCACGTCCGACGAGGTCATGCCCTGGTGGATGAAGCGGGCATCCGGTCCGACGAATTCGGCGAGATGGGTCAGGAAAGCGATGACGTCATGCTTGGTGACGCGTTCGATCTCGTCGATCTTTGCGACGTCGAATTTGGCGGCGGCGCCTTTTTCCCAGATCGTCCTTGCCGCTTCTTTCGGGATGACGCCGAGCTCGGCCAGCGCATCGCAGGCATGCGCCTCGATCTCGAACCAGATACGGAAGCGGGTTTCGGGCGACCAGATGGCGACCATTTCCGGCCGGGAATAGCGAGGGATCATCTGTTTTTGAGTCCTGCCTAGATAAGCGTTGGCCGCGTCCTAACAGAGGCGGGCCCGATGCTCAACGCCGCTGCCGCGCAAACCAGATGCTTGCCGCGACAAGAGCCATTGGTTTGACATCCGTCTGGTGCGCGTCATGCCTATCACGCCATGGTGAACGGGATGTGCCGCGCAACGCATCCAATCCGGCGTTCATTTGTTATTGTCGGCCGTCTCGCATCCGAAAGGGCAAAATCGCCATCCAGCGGAGGACCAGCATGAGCACCGACATCAGCAAGATACGCGGACATATGGAAGTGATCGGCGCCGACGGCGTCCATATCGGCACCGTCGACAAGGTCGAGGGTGACCGGATCAAGCTGACCAAGGCCGACAGCGGCATGGGTGCGCACAAGGGGCACCACCACTACATTTCGTTCGCCCTGGTCGCGGAAATCGACGGGCAGAAGGTATGGCTGTCGGCGAATTCGGACGTCGCCGTCACGTTCGAGGAAGAAAAATCCGATCCGACTTGATTAGCCGTCAACGCGACGACCAAACCGGAAACAGATCGCCTTCGGCCGATGTCGCGGCATAAACGCCACGGCCGATCGCGCGCGCCATGGTGGCGCCCGCCACCGCGAACAGGTCGATCGCGGCATCGGCGCTGAGCTCGATGCCGCTCCTCCCCGTCGCCAGCGCAAAGACGAGATCGCCATCCGCCGGCGTATGCGTCGGCCAGATGGCGCGGGCGAATCCGTCATGCGCCGAAATCGCCAGCCGCTTCGCAGCGGCCTTGGTCAGGACGGCGTCCGTGGCGATGACGGCGATGGTGGTGTTGCCGCCTTCCTCCGGTCCTCCGACCCGCCTGTCGCGGTATTTCAGCAGTATCTTCCTGGCGTCTTCGGGGAACGGTGCGGGATAGCCCAGGCCGCCGAACTCGTCGCCGATCTCGAAGGGCGCCGCCCAGAAATGGCGGCCGTGGCCGACCGTGACCGAGCCGGTCGGGTTGACGGCGGCGAGCGCGCCGACGGTGACGCCGCTGTCGAGCACGGTCGAGGCGGAGCCCAGCCCGCCTTTCAGCCCGGAGGTCAGCGCGCCGGTGCCGGCACCCGCCGTGCCGATGGCAAAATCCGCTGTTGCCGCCTGCACGGCCTCATAGCCGAGTTCGCGATAGGGCGGATAACGGCCCCAATCCTTGTCGCCGCCATTGCGCAGGTCGAACAGGATCGCGGCAGGCACGATCGGCACGCGGAAGCCGCCGACCTCGACGCCGATGTTTTTCTCGCGCAGCGCCGCCTGCACGCCGGAGGCGGCATCGAGACCGAAGGCGGAGCCGCCGGACAGAACGACGGCGTGGATCGCCGCGATCGAATTCTGCGGCTCGAGCAGGTCGGTCTCACGCGTGCCCGGCGCGCCGCCCAGCACCTGAACGCCGGCAACGGCAGGCTCGTCGCATAGCACCACCGTGAGGCCCGATTTCAGCCTGGCGTCGGCGGCATTGCCGACGCTTAAGCCGGCGACGTCGGTGATCAGGTTGCGCGGTCCGGTGCGGAACATCACTCGTCCTCCAGCGGCACGAAATGCGTACCGTCGAAACGGAAGACGCGGAACGGGTTCCGGCTGAGATCGCCCTTGCCGTCGAAGCGGATGGTGCCGATCGGGGTCGTGAAATCATGGGCAGTCAGCGCTTCGGCGAGCGGCTGGCCCGAGGTTTCCGCAGCGGCCAGAGCGGCCTTGGCAATTTCGACCGCGGCATAAGCCGGAAGCGCATAGCCGTCTGGCGCGATGTTCTTGGCGCCGAAGGCCTGCACGATCCTGGGATCGGCGACTTCCGACCATTCCGGTAGCGCGATCATCAGTGTGCCGACGGCGTAAGGGACATCGCCTGGCGGCGTGCGCAGGTTTTCGCCACCGGCAAAGGTGATGCCGGCATCGAGCTGGGCGGCATCGCGGCCCATGATCGCAATGTCGTCGCCGTCGCCGCCGGCAAACACCTTTGTCGCGCCGGCCTTTTTCAACCGACCGATCAATCCGATCTGGTTGTCGAGCTGCGGCCGGAACGTGTCGACGAAGACCGGCTTCAGCGCCGCCTGCTCTGCCGCGGCGCGGAAGGTCTCGGCCATCTCGCGGCCGTAAATGGTGCCGTCATCGACGATGGCGAACAGGTCGTCGCGCCAGAGTTGGGTGAGGTTGGTGGCAACCGCGTTGCGCTCATCGTCGCCGCGCGGGCCGAGCCGGTAGACCGGCCAGCCGGTCTTGGCGCGGCGGTCGGTCAGGCTTTCGGTGCGCACGCCGACCGTGATCACCGGAATGTTGGCGTCTTTCAGGATCGGCAGCGCGGCCTCGATCGCCTCGGTGCAGAGAAAGCCCACCACGACATTGACCTTGGCGTCGACGAATTCCTTCGCCGCCGCGGCGCCGCCATCGGCGGTGCAGGCGTCGTCCACGGCCTTGATGGCGATGCCGTTTGTCCCCGCCGCCAGGCCAGCGCCGGCCTCGACCTGCCTGCCCAGGATCGCCGAGGGACCGGAAAGCGGCGCCGCAACGCCGACCAGCGTCTCGGCGTCGGCGCTCGCGGCCAGCGACAGCCAGAGCAGCGCGGCTGATGTCGTCGTGAGAAGACGCATTCTGGCTAAGGGATCCTCCATGCCGGGAATACAGTTCCGACACTATTCCAAGAAATGCCTAAAGGCTGGCTAAGCGCCGCGCAACACGCGAATTTGCGGGTTGCAGTCAAGCACTTCGCCCGTGCTATGCAACTTGTGGCGTGCAATATGCCGCCATATATAACGAACTGGTTTCGACAGGTGGATTATCGGGTGCTGAAGATCAATGACATCGGGCCGCAGCACTATCGCGATGCGATGGCGCATTTTGCCGGCCATGTGCATGTGGTGACGACGGACGGGCCCGGCGGCAAACGAGGCGCGACGGTGATCGCAGCCTGTTCGGTCTCGGACACGCCGCCGACGGTGCTGGTCTGCCTCAACCGCGAGAACGCCAAGAACGAAGCCTTCATCAAAAACGGCAAATTCGCGCTCAACACCCTGGCTTCGGACCAGGAAGCCGTCTCGGTCGGCTTTTCCGGCATCACCGGGCTGCCGGCGGAGGAGCGCTTCGCGCTTGCCGAGTGGGATGTGATCTCAACGGGCGCGCCGACGCTAAAAGGCGCGCTGGCAGTGTTCGACTGCGAGATCATCGACAGCAAGGATTTGGCCACCCATCGTGTGCTTTTTGGCAAGGTGACAGGCCTGCGTATCGGCGATAATTTGCGGCCGCTGATCTACCACAACCGCGGCTACCATTTTCTTTGAAACGTGCAAGCGGGATCCACGGAGACAAGATGACCGCGCCGCGCCCCGCGCCGAAATCGATCGACGAGACGCTCGATCTTTTGACCGGCGCGGACTATGTCGCGGACCGGTCTCTGGCGACCGTGCTGTTTTTATCGCTGCGCATGAAGCGGCCCTTGTTCCTCGAAGGCGAGGCGGGTGTCGGCAAGACCGAGATCGCCAAGGTGCTGGCCGACGCGCTCGGCCGCCGGCTTATCCGCCTGCAATGCTATGAAGGGCTCGACGTCTCCTCGGCCGTTTATGAGTGGAATTATGCCGCCCAGATGATCGAGATCCGCATGGAGGAGGCGGCAGGCAAGGTCGTGCGCTCCGACATGGAGCGCAACGTCTTTTCCGAAAAATACCTGATCCGCCGTCCGGTGCTCGACGCGCTGACCGGCAAGGCGGGCGCCGCTCCGGTGTTCCTGATCGACGAGCTCGACCGCACCGACGAAGCCTTCGAGGCGTTCCTGCTCGAGATCCTGTCGGACTTCCAGGTGACCGTTCCCGAGCTCGGCACGATCAAGGCGGAAGAGCCGCCGATCGTCATCATCACCACCAACCGCACGCGCGAGATCCACGACGCGGTGAAGCGGCGTTGCCTTTATCACTGGGTCGACTATCCGAACGCCGAGCGCGAGCTGGAGATCGTTCGCCGCAAGGTGCCGCAGGCGAACCGCCGACTGTCGGCGGAGGTCGTGTCCTTCATCCAGAAGCTGCGTCAGGTCGAGCTGTTCAAGGCGCCCGGCGTCGCCGAAACCATCGACTGGGCCGGCGCGCTGACCGAGCTCGACAAGGTGGCGCTCGATCCGGAGACTGTGTCGGACACGATCGGCGTGCTTTTGAAATACCAGGACGACATTGCTCGCATCGGTGAGGGCGAGGGCCGGCGCATCCTCAATGAGGTGAAGGCCGAGCTTTCGGCAGCGGAGTAGGCGCGATGACCATGCCGCGTCCGGAACCCAAAGAGGCGACGGCGGATGGGCGCATCGCCGACAACATCGTTTATTTCGCGCGGGCGCTGCGCAAGGCCGGCATGCGCATCGGTCCGGCTTCGGTGAAGGACGCCATCGAGGCGGTGCTTGCCGCCGGCATCGGTTCGCGCGACGATTTCTACTGGACGCTGCATGCGGTGCTGGTCTCGCGGCACGAGGATCATCCCGTCTTCGACGGGGCCTTCCGCCTGTTCTGGAAATCGCGCGAACTGATCGAGAAGCTGCTGGCGATGTTTTCGCCCGTCGCGCCGGACGATCGCGAAAAGCAAAAGCCGCGGGCGGCCGAGAACCGCGTCAGCCAGGCGATGTTCGAAGGCCACCAGAAAAATCAGCCGGTGCGTGAGGTGCCTGAGATCGAGGTCGATGCGCGCCTGACCTTTTCCGGCAACGAGGTGCTGCGCGGCAAGGATTTCGCCCAGATGGACGCCGGCGAAATGGCCGACGCCAAAAAGGCGATCGCGGCCTTGCGGCTGCCCTTCGACCTGATCCGCACGCGGCGCTTCAAGGCGGACGCGCAAGGGCGCCGTATCGATCCGCGCGCCATGATGCGCTCGGCCGCGCGCACCGGCGGTGAGCTTATCCTGCCGAAATTCCGATCGCCGCGCGACGTGCATCCGCCGCTGGTCGTGCTTGCCGACATTTCGGGCTCGATGAGCCAGTATACCCGCATCTTCCTCCACTTCCTGCACGCCCTGACGGAGAAGCGTCGGCGGGTGCATGCCTTCGTCTTCGGCACGCGCCTGACCAACCTGACCCGCCAGATGCGTCATCGCGACCCGGACGATGCGCTGGCCGAATGCTCAGCGGCGGTGAAGGACTGGTCGGGTGGCACGCGTATCGGCGATGCGCTCGCCGAGTTCAACCGGTTGTGGTCGCGGCGCGTGCTGGGGCAGGGCGCGGTGGTGCTGCTCATTACCGACGGGCTGGAGCGCGACGACGTCACCGGCCTGTCGGAGGAGATCGAGCGGCTGCATAAATCCTGCCGGCGGCTGATCTGGCTCAATCCGCTTTTGCGCTTCGACGGTTTCGAGGCGCGCGCCCGCGGCGTGAAGGCGATGTTGCCGCATGTCGACGAATTCCGGGCTGTGCACAATCTCGACGCGCTTGCCGATCTTTGCGCGTCGCTCGACCAGCGGCAGGCGGCTGCGGTCGACCCGCGCCGCTGGTTGCAACTGGCGGGAGGCGGGCCGCGTAGCCATATGTTCGTAGGGAAAACTGAAGTTTCCCTTGAAAAACAGACTTTGTGAGAAGCGACGATGGATGAGAGCATTTATCTCGACGAGGCCCGCGATCCCCTGATCATCGCGGAAGGCTGGATGAAGGACGGCAAGGATGTCGCCATCGCGACCGTGGTCGAGACCTGGGGTTCGGCGCCGCGTCCGGTCGGCAGCCATCTGGTCATCGACGCCGAAGGGAATTTCCATGGCTCGGTCTCCGGCGGGTGCGTCGAGGGCGCCGTGGTGACGGAGGCGATCGACGTCATCGACTCGGGCAAGGCCAGGATGCTGGAGTTCGGCATTGCCGACGAGACCGCCTGGCAGGTGGGCCTTTCCTGCGGCGGCCGCATCAAGGTCTATGTCGAGCGGCTGGGCTGATCATTTATGGATCCATACGTCCTCAAAACCTTGAACGAAGAACGCCGCGCCCGCCGCGCCGCTGTGCTTGTCACCGACCTTGGTGATGGCCGCGACCGCATCGTGCGCGAGGGCGATCCAGTCGCCGGTGACCTGGGAACAGCAATCGCCAGTGCGTTCCGCACCGGCAATTCGAGGTCGGTGGAGGCGGAAGGGCGGAGCTTCTTCCTCAACGCGCATCTGCCGCGCCCGCGCCTCGTGGTGATCGGCGCCGTGCATATCAGCCAGGCGCTGGCGCCGATGGCCAGGATCGCCGGCTATCCGGTCGAGATCATCGATCCGCGCACCGCCTTTGCCACGCCGGAGCGCTTTCCCGATGTCGCGCTGCATGCCGAATGGCCGGAAGATGTGCTGAAGCGCGCGCCGCTCGACAGCTATACCGCCCTTGCCGCCGTCACCCACGATCCCAAGATCGACGATTTCGCGCTGAAAGCGGCGCTCGACGCCCGATGCTTCTATGTCGGGGCGCTTGGCAGCCGCAAGACCCACGCCAAGCGTGTCGAACGCCTGCTGGCGCTCGGCACCGGCGCCGACCAGATTGCCCGCATCCACGCGCCGATCGGTCTCGATATAGGTGCTGCCAGCCCGGCCGAAATCGCTGTCGCCGTCCTTGCGCAGACCATTCACGCTTTCCGCTCGCGCGGTCTCGAAGCAAAAGGCGCCGTGGCGTGAAATTCGGACCGGTTCCGATCGATGAGGCGGAAGGGGCGGTGCTGGCGCATGCGACCACCGCCGGTGAAAAACGGTTCCGCAAGGCGCACAGGCTGGGCGGCGAGGATGTCGCGGCGCTCAAGGCGGCCGGTGTCGGCGAAGTCGTCGCGGCGGTTCTTGCCCCGGACGATCTCGGCGAGAATGCCGCTGCCGCCAGGATCGCCGCCGGCATGAGCAACCGCAACATCGAGGTCAAGCCGGCCGCGACCGGGCGGGTGAACCTGCATGCAGGGGCCGCGGGCGTCTTTACCGTCGACGCTAGGATGATCAATGCCATCAACGCCGTCGATCCGGCCATCACCATCGCGACGCTGGCGCAGCACGCGCCGGTCGAGCAGGGCCAGATGGTGGCGACCGTGAAGATCATCCCCTTCGCCGTCGCCGCAAGCCTGGTCGATGCGGTGGTGAAGGTGTGCGCCGGCGGCGAGATCTTTGCCGTCAACGCCTTTCGCCCCATCAATGTCGGCGTCATCCAGACGGTGCTGCCCGGCGTCAAGCCGAGCGTGCTCGACAAGACCCTGCGCGTTACCGAGGCGCGGCTGGCGCGCTCCGGCGGCCGGCTGACGGCCGAGCGGCGGACGCCGCATGAGGTCGCGCCCGTCGCGGCGGCCGCGACCGCGCTGGCGCGCGACAATGACATGGTGGTGATCTTCGGCGCCTCGGCGATGAGCGACTTCGCCGATGTCGTGCCGGCCGCGATCGAACGCGCTGGGGGTACCGTCATCCGCGCGGGCATGCCTGTCGATCCCGGCAATCTGCTCGTGCTCGGAACGCTCGACGGCAAGCGTGTTGTCGGCGCGCCTGGATGTGCCCGCAGCCCGAAGGAGAATGGCTTCGACTGGGTGCTGGATCGGCTGATTGCCGGGCTCGAGGTGACGGCGGGCGATATTGCCGGCATGGGCGTCGGTGGGCTTTTGATGGAAATCCCGACCAGGCCGCAGCCGCGCGAGCCGGCGCCGCTGCCGGCAAGATCGGCGCTGAAAGTCGATATCGTGCTTCTGGCCGCCGGCCGGTCGAGCCGCATGGGCGGGCCGAACAAGCTTCTGGCGCTGTTCGACGGCGAACCCTTGGTGCGCCGCACCGCCGGGCGTGCGCTGGGCTCGAAGGCAACAAATACCATCGTCGTCACCGGCCATCAGCGCGAGCGCGTGCGTTCGGCGCTGGGCGGCGTTGAGGTGAAATTCGCTGACAATCCGGACTTCGCCAATGGTCTGGCTTCATCGTTGAAGGCTGGCATCGCGAAGGTCGCGCCCGACGCGGCCGGCGCCATGATCGTGCTCGGCGATATGCCGGGCGTTTCGTCGACCGACCTCGATAGCCTGATCGACGCGTTCCGCCGCTCCAGCGGTCACGCCGTGGTGCGCGCGTCGCATCAGGGCAAGCGCGGCAATCCTGTGCTCCTGCCGCGATCGCTCTTCGCGGCCGTTGCGCAACTCGAGGGCGATACCGGCGCGCGCCATCTGGTCGAAGCCGAAGGGCTCGACGTCGTCGATGTCGAGATCGGGCAGGCCGCCTCAATCGATGTCGACACGCGCGAGGCGCTGGAAGGAGCGGGCGGCGTTCTGCAGGATTGACAAACCGAAGCCGAATTCCGCATGCCTCTGGGCATGTGTTTCCGTTTCCGACTTTTCTTCGCCCTGATCACCGCGACAGCGCTTTCCCTCTCGGCCGCCGAGGGGCAGACGCTTTCGCTGAAATCGTTCAAGGACGATCTTTTCGCTTATCCGCCGACACTGTCGAGCGGTGACAACGGCGCCTACACCGTCCTCGACTATCGCGAAATGCGCGACATCAACCAGCGCGATGAGGTGCCGGAAAAACGCGTGCATGCGCAATATACCGATCCCGGCGTGCGCAAGGTGCAGCAGGATCTGATGCTGAAAACCGATGCCGGCGACGTCAGGCATGTCGCGGTCGGCAGGACGGAAGGCGCTTCCATTATCGTGCTCTACCTGCACGGGCAGGGCGGCAGCCGCAAGCAAGGCGCCGACGACTTCACCTTCGGCGGCAATTTCAACCGCATCAAGAACCTGATGGCCGGCAATGGCGGGCTCTATCTTTCGCCTGATTTCCCCGACTTCGGCGACAAAGGTGCGGCGCAGGTCGCGGCGCTCATCGATCACTACGCCGAGACATCGCCGGGTGCGAAGATCTTCGTCGCCTGCGGCTCGATGGGCGGGATGATCTGCTGGAAGCTCGCCGCGCGAAAGGATACGGGCAGCCGCATCAACGGCCTGCTGCTGCTCGGCTCGCTATGGGACGACAGCTTTTTGACCAGCCCCGCCTTCAAGCGCCGTGTGCCGGTGTTCTTCGGGCAGGGCAGCCATGACGTGGTTTTCCCGGTGGAGAAACAGGAAGCTTTCTTCCGCTCGATCCTCGCCAAGAAATCTTATCCGACCCGATTTGTCCGCTTCGAGACCGGCACGCATGGCACGCCGATCCGCATGGTCGACTGGCGCGGCACGCTGAACTGGATGCTGACAAAAGCGCCTTGATTCCTCTGCAGCGGTTCAGGGGGCCGTATTGTAGTCGATAACGGTCTGCGGATTCTGCTCTCCGTCATATGATGCATCGATGTCATATTGGACGAGCGAGAAGTCGCCGTTGCGGAAGAGATAGGTTCCCGATGAGGAGGCATCCGCGACGCCGCGCCATTTGTTGAAGGTGCTGATGGTTTGGGTTTTCTCGTCATAGTCGGAGTTGGTCGCCCAGCCGCTCGTCCGGAAGCCGATGATGTGGATACCCTCGACCTTGCCTTCGCTATTGTTGTTCTCATAGCGGATATCGAGTTCCGGCTCGGTGAACTGCAACTGCCGCACACCGTCGACGTCGTTATAGATGTAATAAACCGCGGTTTCGTTGTAGGCGGCCATCGAACAGAAGAAACGGAACAGCCGCGTCTCGCGCTCCGGGTCGTTGGGCTGAGCGTCCTTGTCCTTGTAGTGGATGGAATGGGCGGCCGGCTCGCCGATCGGCTTGCCGTCCGGATCCTGCTTGCCGCACTGGTCGCCATAGGTGGCGAGAAAGGCCTTCCTGGCCTGCTCCAGAGGCTCGTCCTTCTTCGGTGGCGGCGGGCCGTCGCCGCAGCTTGCCGGCATGGCGCTGTCGAAATCCTCGGTCGATGGCTTCAGCGCGCCCTTGTCGATGGAGATCGGCTGAAAGGGCGGCTCCTGGATCTGCGCATTGACCTGGCGGACCGTGTAGCAGCCGGCGAAAACCTTGGCCTCGCCCTTCTTGTCAGTGGCCTGGATGGCGACAGGGACACTGTAATAAATGCTGCCAGCAGCACCCTCGTCCGATACGGCGCCGGTCTTGACTTCAACGCTATCGGTGCCGTCGTAACCCTTGACGAAAGCGCTGAAATCTTTTGCCGGCTTTGTATCTCCGAAATAGCCCCAGGCGCGGGCGAATTCGTGGCGGTTGATGGCGCTGTAAAGCGAGTGGACGACCGCATCGGCGCTGGACCTGTCATCGATATAGGGCGCGTCGTCGGCTGCGCGTGCCGACTGACCGATACCGGTAAGGGAGAACAAGGCAGCCGCAGCGAGAAGGACACGTCTCATCGGGAAATCTCCGCTCGATAACGAAAATACTACCACGGCGATTGCGGCGACGCGGTGACGCCGGGGCATGACCGCTTGAAGAATCGTGGACGGAGGCGCTAGGTCGGCCCGCGGCGCTGGGGCCGCCTGGGAGATTACCCGTGACCATTTCCATGTACGACATATCCGTGGGCGTCTTTTCCGCCCGGCTGAAGGCACTGGCCAGCGTCTTGACGGCGGCGGAGCAGAATGCCGGCGAGCGCAAGATCGACCCGCAGGTGTTCCTTACGGCGCGGCTGTCGCCCGACATGTTTGCGTTGACGAGACAGGTCCAGATCGCCACCGACCATGCCAAGGGCGCGCCGTCGCGGCTCGCCGGTCGCGAGGTGCCGAAATACGAGGACAATGAAGCGAGTTTTGCCGAACTACAGGCCCGAATCGCCAAGACGCTCGATCATCTGACATCGTTTGCGGCGGCCGATCTGGAGGGATCGGAGGACAGGACGGTCGAAGTGAGGCTCGGTGGACGCGAAACCACGCTGCCCGGCCTGCAATACCTGCTGCACGTGGCGATGCCGAACTTCTATTTCCACGTCACCACCGCCTACGATATCCTGCGCCACAACGGCGTGCCGATCGGCAAGCAGACGTTTTTGGGAAATCGTTGACGGTGCAATGATTTAAGGGTTTCCCGGCGCAACCGGGAAACCTCTTTGTCGGCCGAATTGGTTTACTGCATGCCGTTGTCGCGAAACCGCGGCACGCTTTCGGGCGACATGCATTAACGCGGCCTCAGCGGATCGACATCTCGCGTGCGATGCGCGGAAAATCCGCCGGCTTGATGCCGATATCGGCGCGGTCCGTGTTGCTCATCGCATTCAGAAGCGCGAGCGCCGCGCGGTAACGCTGGTGTTCCTGCGGCCGCGGCCGAGCGAACATTTCAGTGAAGAACCCCATGACTCAGTTGCCCCGTTGGTCCTCCCGACATCACGATATAGCTGATTTGTTAAAATTGTGCAGTGCAGCAATTGCATGGCTGCCATGCCCCACGAATTTTTTTCCGCCACAATCGATTTTTCGTGAAACTTTCCGGCAGGCTAGACCGTAGGCACCGGTGCCGGCACATGGCCGGCTTTTTCCTCGCCACTCCTGGCGACCTTGCCGGACTGTATGAAGATACAGCCCGGCTTTTTATTGCTGAGCAGATCAAAGCCCGAAATGGTTAATGTCGCGGGCATTCATTTTTAACGAGACCGCCCTATGGTCGATCGCACCAACGCATGCCGTCACGACAGGGAGGTTGAGATCGGCACCGGGAACAAGCTCGATTTCGCTTCGTTGCTCGACGACTTGATCGTCGCCTCGGAGAAAGGCGAGGAAGCGGGCGTCCGGCCATCCATCCCGTTCGACTATCTGTCGGTGGCCGATGAGCTGCATTCAGGCCGCATCAAGGTCGCGGGCGAGAGTGTCGCCGCCGAATATCGCGAGTCCGGCGCCGACCTCGCGGCGGAGTTCGCAGCACTTCTCGACCAGGCAAAACTGGCGCTTGCCGGCGAAGAGCGCCGGCCGGAGGAAAAGCTGCCGCCGATCGATCCCGAAGCGATTGCCGGCGAGCTCGGCCTCGACCGTCCGGCCAAGAATACCGATTTCGGCCGTATCCGCCGCAACTTCGCCTTCGCCAACCACCCGGACAGGGTCGCGCCGCATCTGCGCCAGCGCGCCATGATCCGCATGCAAGTGGCCAACATGCTGATCGACGAGGCCAAGCGGAGAGCCTTGGCCGGGGCGCGTCGCTAGCCGCGCAATTCACGCAAAGTCGAAGACAGCGGGCTTGGAGAAACTCCGGCCTGTGCTTTATGCTTGAACTTCCTCTCCGCGCAGCCCGCGCAAAAACCTCCCGTCGGAGACAATCCATGCACAAACGCCGCCTCGGTCGGACCGATCTCGTTGTTTCGCAAATCTGTCTCGGTTCGATGACCTGGGGTCAGCAGAACACCGAAGCCGAAGGCCATGCGCAGATGAATCTGGCGTTTTCGCGCGGGGTGAATTTCATCGACACGGCCGAGCTTTACCCGATCCCGCCCAAGGCGGAGACGCAAGGGCGAACCGAGAAGATCATCGGCAGCTGGATGAAGGCCAACGGCAACCGCGACAAGGTCATCCTTGCCTCGAAAGTGGTTGGCCGCTCGTCCAACACATGGTTCCGCGGCGGTCGTCCGTCGAAGCTGGTGCGCGCCGACATTTTCGACGCGGTCGAGAAATCGCTGGCGAAGCTCGGCACCGACTATATCGATCTCTACCAGATCCACTGGCCGGACCGGGACATTCCTTGGGGCTCGAACCCGACGCGCGTCGGAGCGGTGGCGCGCCGGGCTGACGCCGCAGCTGCGCCCGCCGGCGAAACGCCGGTTGCCGAAACGCTCGCCGTCTTCGAGGAACTGGTGAAAGCGGGAAAAATCCGCCATCTCGGGCTCTCGAACGAAAGCTCCTGGGGCGTCATGCGGTTTCTATTCGAGGCCGAGAAGGGCGCCGGTCCGCGCGTTGCCTCGCTGCAGAATGCCTACAACCTCGTCAACCGCACTTTCGAGGTGAATCTCGCCGAGGTCTGCGAACGCGAAGAGATCGCGTTTCTTCCCTATTCGCCGTTGGCGCAAGGCTATCTCACTGGCAAATACGATCATGGCGCGCGGCCGCAGGGTTCGCGCTCGCAGCTCTTCAACCGCGGCCAGCGCTACGAGACGCCGAATGCGGCTGAGGTGCAGCTCGAATACAACGAGCTGGCGCGTTGCTTCGGCATGGAGCCGGCGCTTTTCGCCAACGCCTATGTGGCAAGCCGGCCGTTCGTGACGGCGAACATCGTGGGTGCGACCACCGTCGCGCAGCTCGACACGGCGCTGTCCTCGGCTGAGGTCCGTTGGACGGAGGAGATGCAGAAAGCGGTCGACGCCATCCATCAGCGTGTCGGCAATCCTTGTCCGTGACCGGAATCGTTGAAGAAAACAAGGAAATGGAGAGGATGGCAGATTTTCCGATCGAGACGGTGCGCGGCAAATTTCCAGCACTTTCGCTGACCGATCACGGGCGCCGGCGCATCTATCTAGACAATCCCGCCGGCACGCAGGTGCCGCAGGCGGTGGCGGACGCGGTGTCGCGCTGCCTGCTCAGCACGAATGCCAATCTGGGCGGCTTCTTCGAGACGACAGTGGCGGCGCAGCAGGTGGTCGACGACGCGCATGCCGCGATGGCCGATTTCCTCAACGCCGCGAGCGTCGAGGAAATCGTCATCGGCGCCAATATGACGACGCTGACCTACCACATGTCGCGCACGCTCGGCCGGACGATGAAGCCAGGCGACGAAATCATCGTCACGCGCATGGACCATGAAGGCAATGTCTCGCCCTGGCTGCAGCTTGCCGAGGATCTCGGCCTCGTCGTGCGCTTCCTGCCCTTCGATGAGCAGAGCTGGCAAGTGGAGGAGGCGGCCCTGAAGGCGCTGCTTTCGGAAAAGACGCCCCTCGTCGCGCTGAACTATGCCTCGAACCTCACCGGCTCGATCAACCGCGTGCAGGCGCTGACGGCGATCGCCAGGCAGGCCGGCGCGCTGGTCTATGTCGATGCCGTGCAATTCGCGCCGCACGGACTGATCGACGTGCAGGCGCTCGGCTGCGATTTCCTGATCTGCTCGGCCTACAAATTCTTCGGTCCGCATATGGGCATATTGTGGGGGCGCCGCGACTTGATCGAAGGGCTCAAGCCCTACAAATGCCGCTGCTCGTCGAACGGCCTGCCGGAGCGGTTCGAACTCGGCACGCCGCAGATCGAGCTGATGGCCGGGCTGACGGCCGCTATCGACTATTTCGCCGATCTCGGCGCCGCCGCTGGTGAGGCCGGATCGCGGCGGCAGCGGGTCGCCAAGGCCTTCGAGGTGTCCATCGCTTATGAGAACGCACTCGCCGCACAGTTGATCGAGGGGCTGTCCGATATCGAAGGCCTGATCATCCGCGGCATCACCGACCCGGAGCGCCTCGCCGAGCGCGTGCCGACGGTTTCCTTCACCGTCGAAGGCATCGCGCCTGAGACCATCGTGCGGCAGATGAATGCCGAAAACATCTTCCTATGGTCGGGACACAATTATGCATGGGAGATCGTCCACCAGCTCGGCATACCGGCCGAGCAAGGTGTCGTGCGTATAGGCATTGCGCATTACAACACGGCGAAAGAGATCGAGGAGACGCTGGAAAGCGTGCACCGGGTGATCGCAATGCTGAGGCAGCAGCGCGCCTGAGGGCTGGCTATCGCCGCTTGCCGCCGAAACCGGTCAGGAAAGCGGTAAGGTTGTCGCCGAGCGCATCGCAGAGATAGCCGCCTTCCTGGACGATGACCGTCGGCAGGCCGAGCCCGGCAATCGCCTCGCCGATACGCGAGAACCCCGGCGTCGTAACAGACAGGCCACCGAACGGATCGCCCTCGAAAGCGTCGAGCCCGAGCGCCACGACCAGCGCTTCCGGCGCGAAGGCGCGGATGCGCTGGGAGGCTGTCGCCAGCGCTTCGAGGAATGCCGCGTCGCCGGATTTGCGCGGCAGCGGCAGGTTGAGATTGTAGCCGAGGCCGAGGCCTTCGCCGCGCTCGTCGGCATGGCCCCAGAAGAACGGATAGAAGCGCACCGGATCGGCGTGTAGCGAGACGGTCAGCACGTTGGGACGGGCGTAGAAGATCCCTTGCGTGCCGTTGCCGTGGTGCAGGTCGACATCGAGGATGGCGACGCGGGCGGCATTCTTTCGCAGCAGCTGCGCCGCGACCGCCGAATTGTTGATGAAGCAGAAGCCGCCGGCGACATCGGCGAAGGCATGATGACCCGGCGGGCGGCAAAGCGCGTAGGCCGAAGGCGCACCGGCCATCACCGCCTCAGTGGCTTCCACCGCGCTCCAGGCGCTCCATAACGCACTGTTCCAGGTCTCGGCCGAAATCGGGCAGGCGGTGTCGGCCATGTGGTAGCCGGCCTGGCCGACAGCCGAGGCCGGATAGGAGCCGTTGCGGGCGATCGGATGGATGTTCGGGATGACCTCTGCTGAAGCGCCTTCGATGCGCTGCCAGCGTTCGAAGATGCGCTCGAGGAAGTCGAGATACTCCGGTGTGTGCACGGCGGCGATCGGGCCAAGGCCGTGATTCCTGGGCCGTTCGATCGTCAAACCGGCAGATATTGCGCCGGCTAACAATCTTTCGATTCGCTCCGGCTTCTCCGGGTTGGGCTGCGGCGCGCCGCTGGACAGGAATGCCTTCGGATCGTGTCGTTTCTGCTCCTCGGCATAGAAGGCTTTCATCGTCATTCCTCCGGCGTGTCGGCAAAAGCGAAGAAGGCGTCACCGACGATCTTCTGCACCTGCTCGTAACTCGACCAGCCGATGCCTAGTCTCTCATAGAAGGCCTTGGCGGTCTCGTTGTCGGTGTCGACGGAGAGCCTGAGATAGACACCGCCCGCCGCGCGGCACTCCTTGGCCACGCGCCGTAGCAGTTTTTCACCGATACGGCGGCCGCGAAAACGGTCCTCGACATAGAGGTCCTGCACAAAGACCCCTGGCCGGCCCATCCAGGTCGAGAAGATCGGGAAATGCAGGCAGAGGCCTGCGAATTCGCTGTCGACCTCGGCGATCAGGGCCGAGAAGGCGGGATTGGCGCCGAAGCCGTAGCGGCGCAGGTCGTCGGGCGTCGAGGTGATTTCCTGATGCGCGCCGATATGGGTGCCGAGGCGCAGCAGGGCGGCGTGGATGGTTTCGACGTCGTCGATGCGGCCGGGGCGCAATGTCACTTGCCGTGGGGGGATGACGGCTTTTGTCATTGAGAGCGCAGCGCCAAGGCCCCCCCCTCTGGCCTGCCGGCCATCTCCCCCTCAAGGGGGGAGATCAGCAGTTTCAGTGCCGTCGCCCATCCTGCAACGTCGCAGATTGGCGAAAGCCCGGGTGACAGCCAATCTCCCCCCTTGAGGGGGAGATGTCCGGCAGGACAGAGGGGGGCGAGACTGGACGCTTCCATCTCAATTCTTACGCCAACCGGTCGGGTAGGTGATGATGACTTTCGTAGACACCATCGTTCCCCCTCACCCTTCCACCGGCAGGTCGAGTTCCTTCGCCAGCGCTTCCAGCGAGTCGCCGATGATGGCGATGATCTCGCCGATCTGCTCAGCTGTGATGATCATCGGTGGCGCCACCATGAAATTGTCGCCGTCGACGCCGCCCTTGACCTTGCGGCCATAGATGATCAGGCCGCGCGCATAAGCGTGATCGAGCAGGCGCTGCGTCGCCTTGCGGGCTGGGTCGATCGGTTTCAGGGTCTCCGGATCGGCGACCATTTCGGCGCCGGTAAGCAGGCCCTTGCCGCGCACGTCGGCGATGAAGGGGAAGCGTTTTTGCAGCGCCTTCAACTCTGCGATCAGCACGTCCCCCATCGCGGCTGCATTGGCGATGAGATCGAGCCGGTCCATTTCACCAAGGACGGCAAGGCCGGCGGCGCATGCCAGCGGATTGCCGGCATAGGTGTGGCCATGCTGGAAACCGCCTGAGGCGAGCAGCGGCTCGACCAGGCGCATCGGTGCGGCAAGAGCGCCGAGCGGCGCGTAGCCCGAGCCCAGGCCCTTCGACAGCGCGACGATGTCCGGCCTGCAATTCCAGTGGTCGCCGCCGAGGAATCTGCCGGTGCGGCCGGCGCCGCACATCACCTCGTCATGGATCAGAAGGATACCGAAGCGGTCGCAGATCTCGCGGATGCGCGGATAGTAGCTGTCTGGCGCGACGAGGGCCGCGGTCGCTGCACCGCCGATCGGCTCCATGATGAAGGCTAAAACGCTTTCCTGCCCTTCGGCGAGAATCTTCTCCTCCAGCATGTCGGCATAGCGGATGCCGCGCTGTTCCATCGAAAGATTGTCGCGGTCGCGCCAGGCGGTGGGTGCCGGCACCGTCGGCATCACCCGCATCATCGGCGTGAAGGTCTCGGCCAGCGCGTCATCGCCGGTGACGGATAGCGAACCCAGCGTGCCGCCATGATAGGAGGGGAAGCGGGTGATCACCTTCCAGCGTTTCGGCTGGCCGGCGGCGACCGCCCATTGGCGGGCGAGCTTGATGCAGGATTCCGTCGCTTCCGAGCCACCGGAAACGAAGAAGATGCGGTCCATGCCTTCGGGAAGTTTTCCGGCCAGTTCCCGCGCCAGTTCCTCGGCGGGCTCGTTCTCGAAATGCAGCCGGTAGGCAAAAGTGGTCTTGTCCATCTGCCGCTTCATGGCGTCGAGCACGTTGCGGTTGGAATGGCCGATATTGGCGACCATCGGCCCGCTCGACCCGTCGATGAAACGGCGGCCGTCCTTGGTCCAGAAATAGATGCCCTCGGCGCGGTCGACGAGCGGCCGGCGCAGGCTGGAGAGGTAGAACAGATGCGATGGCGGCCGCGCTTCGGCGTCGGATGAGGGCTCGGCTTGCGATTTCGGCATGTCAGGACTTTCCGAGATAACGATCGAGAACATTTTTCGTCACGCGTTCGACCATCGCGTCCTGCCTTAGCAGGCCGGCGACCCATTCGCAGCTTCCGGCATGGAAGACTTCGCCCTTGCCGCGCGGGAAATTGACGATCATGCCGTTGCCGCGCTTGACCTTGTCGAGATTGGCGTCGCTGGCCTCGCCGAACAAAGTCTCGGCGGTGAAGCGGCCATCCTCGTCGGTGAGGAACTGGTCCTCGATCGGGATATCGGCGCTTTCCTCGACCTGGCTTGCCATGCCGACGGCCAGCACCTGCAAGCCGTCCGGCGCGCCGCTCTGCGCGGTGGGGTAGGGCAGGCCGCCGCGGATCTCGAAATCCAGCCCGTCCACCTCATAGCCATAGACATGGCTGTCGGCACCGAGCAGGTCGCCATAATAGATGCCGGTGCCGGCAAAAGCCCAGTGCTCAGGCCGGTAGACCGGAAAGCCGCGCACGCCGCGCGGCGCGCAGCCGCCCCAGCCGGCATAGACGCCCTGGGTGGCATTGAGGCCGAAGGTGGCGCTGCCCGGGCGGCCGATCTCGGGTGCCTCCCAGGAGTTGGTGGCGCGCCTGACGTCGCCGCCGCGATAGGCGGGATCCTCGGCGCGCGCCTTGTATTTGTAGCAGACCTGCCGGCGGCCCTGGTCCTCCAGCCTGGTCTGCCACATGAAATTGCCGGCGAAGCGCGCCGCATGGCCGCCACGGGTCACATAGGTGTCGACCGCGTCGCGCATCTCCCAGGTCCAGTATTCATCGTGGCCGACGAAAACGACACAGTCATAGCCGTCGAGAATCTCGGGCGAGAAATGCAATTCGGTCTGGCTGGCGAGATCGACCGCGTAGCCGGCGCGCTCGGCGAAGCGGAAGAAATGGCTGTCATAGCTCGCCCAGCCGGAAGAGGCATATTTCTTCGAATGTCCGGTGGCGAAAGCCCATTCCATATGCGGATAGCGCGGTACGGTCTTCGGCGGCACGGCGACTTCCAGCGGCACGCGCGGCGCGTCCTCAGGGAGCACAACGAAGCCGCGGCACCAGGGACGCTGCGTCGATACCATCGTCGCATACTGATCGCGCTTCGGACCGGTGATGCCCTGGTAGTGGTTGGAGCCACCCCAGGTGTTGTAGGCGAGCCATGTTCCGGTCGCGGCGACCTGCAGCAAGCGGCCGGGCTTGCGGCCGGGCAGGGGCGCGACGATGAAGAGATGGTGGCTGTGGATCGGCATGCCGTCGCGGCCGTCGGCCGAAAGCGTGATGCGATAAGCGCCGGATGGCCAGTCGTCGCCGATACGGAACTCGAACGACGCTTCCCAGCCGCAGCCTTCAACCGAGCATTGGTCGGGCGTATCCTGCCAGCGCGCCGATAAGCCGGTCTTTTCGAAGACCTGGGTTTCGGTGGCTCCGTCCCGGATAATGGCGATGCTGAATTGAGGCGCCGTCGAGCTCACATGCAGCGTCACCGTTTCGCGCGGGCGGTAGGAAAAACGGTCGCTGTAGCACCAGATCTCGCCGCTCGAGCCATCCATTCCGGGCCATTCGTAATAATGGCCGCGCACCGCTTCGCGGCGCTGTTCGGGCGTCAGCCCGAAATCGGGGAATTCGGTGGGCAGTTGCGTCAAGGAACACCTGAGATCACGAGCCCGTCATTGAGACCATTGGCCGGCCGAGCGTCAAATGGAAAGCATCGGGCCAGCGCGCACTTGCGCTTGGCGATATCCGGCAAACGGATTATTCAGCTTCAGGCGACGCTTCAACGCCGGGAGCCGACATGCTGCGGGTACAAAAGGTCAAGGTCGACGACATCTACGTGCCGACGGCGCGGCGCAAGACGCTGCATCCCGAAACCGTGCGGCATCTCGCCGAGGACATCCTCGAGAACGGCATGAAGACGCCGATCCAGGTGCGGCACGACGGCAAGCGCCACATCCTGGTCGAAGGACTGCATAGGCTCGAAGCCGCCAAATGGCTCGGCGAGACCGAGATCGACGCCTATCTCGTGCAGGCCAAGCGCCATTGATCTCCGCCTGGGCTGCGCTTCATCACCGCTACCGATCGCATCCCATCAATGCTTTTTGATTGACGCCGCGATGTCGGGCGCTACTACCGTGCTGCGTTCCCATAAGCAGGTGCAGGCGATGACGAAATATCAAGGCGGATGCCTGTGCGGCGCGGTGCGTTACAGGAGCGAGGCCGAGCCGATCAACGAACGCGTCTGCCATTGCCGGCTCTGCCAGAGAGCAATCGGCGCCGCTTTCAATGCCCGCCTTTTGTTCCGCGTCGACGATGTGACCATTGACGGGCCAGTGGCGACAGTCAATTCCACCCCCGACCTCAAGCGCGGCTTTTGTCCGGTCTGCGGCACGACGATGTTCTCACGGCGCGACTCCAGGGGCATTCTCGGCGTCACGTCCGGCTCGCTCGACGATCCGTCGCTGTTCAAGCCCGACATGCATTTCTGGACGGCCTCGAAACAGCCCTGGGTGATGCTCGACGATGGCCTGCCGCAATATGAAGGCGCGCCGCCAGCCTAGCGTTTTCCCTTCTCCCCTTGTGGGAGAAGGTGGCCGAGCGCAGCTCGGTCGGATGAGGGGTGTTCCAGGGAATGCCAGCGTCTCACTCGGCTTGGAACACCCCTCAACCGTCTCGGCGCCGCGCGCCGATCCACCTTCTCCCACAAGGGGAGAAGGAAAAGGGCCTGCACAAAAATTTCATCTTTGATTCACGAGATAGCCGGCAAAGCGTCATTGGCGGGCCATCATTGGCTGCCTATCTATGCGCCATGCGGAAAGGCATCGAGGAGGCGACGGATGAGCGAGAGCATCAACACCCTGGACGAGCTTTTGAACGACCCGATGATCCAGCTCGTGATGGCGCGCGACCGCGTGCGCCCGGCCGAGCTTCGCCTGCTTCTGGAAAAAGCTCGCAACAGGGCTGGCGAGGATTCTCGCATCGACCAGGCTTCGGTGCCACCCGCGCATGTGGTGGCAACAAGCTGCCTTAAGCAGTGGCTGTACCGCTGAGGCAGCTCCAGGAAAAATGGTCAGCTCGAATGCGCGGGCAGATAGCTGTAGTGGCTGCGTGAATAGGCGAGCTTGAAACCGAGCCGCGCATAGTTGCGATAGGCCGGCCCGTCGCGGTCGGGGCGTGGTGCCTCGATATCGGCGACAAACAGTTTCGCGCCGGCGGCGATGCCGTCGCGAACCACCCGTTCCCCAAGCATGGCGTCAAGGTCGAAGCTCGGCGCCATGATTCCAGGCACCGGCGCGTCGATGCCGCTCCAGGCCGCGCCGTCCGAGATGAAGAGCGAGCGCACCGCGACGACCGCGCCCCTGCGTCTCAGCATGTAGTGATGCCAGCCCTTGCGGCCGACGAGCGCCACGAGCCAGGGCGAGGCGGAGAGCCTGTATTTGGCATCGATGAAAGAAGCCCAGTCCGAAGCTGTCTTCGGCGTGACCTCCTCGACCACCAGATCGTCAACCGGGATAAGCGGGTCGCCCGGGAAGAGCGGTTCGGCGGCCAGCGGCGTCGCGTCGCGATAGATGCGCTCCCAGCCGCCCTGGTGCTGCAGGCCGCGCGCTTCCAGCCAGCATCTCAGCCGCGTCGGCTCGGTGTGCGGATTGGTATAGAACCACGGCCGCATGATGCCGGCATTGCGATAATGCGCGAGCAGCGCGTCGAGTTGAGCCTCCGAGACCGGGCTGTCGACGCCGATATTCTTCACGCAGTTGAAATGAATGAACGGGATCGTCGTGCAGGTGGTCCAGACAAGGTCGCCGTCCCTGGCGATCGACAGCCCCTGCCGCGCCGCGAAATCCGCGGGCGCGGCTTCGTAAAGGTCGAGCCAGGCAGCGACTTCGGCGCGCTCGATGGCGCGGCTGATATCGCGTGATACCTCCTCGATGGCGATTTCCGGAACATGCGTTTCTGGCGGCACGACTGGCTGCAGTTCCGAGAGGGCGGCGGTCGACATGGTGAAGCTCCTCCGATTTGCCTTACAGTGTAAGATTAGTGGAGAATAATATGACGATGCCCGTTGTCAAGCAGGATTAGCGGCACCTTACAAATCCGTGAGTTGGATTCACGCTATCGTGAGGCTAAGCCTGTCCTCGAGGGGCTTTTCGAATGACGATTCACTTTTCGCTAGGGAAAGGACTGGGATGACCGACGTCTGCACGCAGGGACTGGATACGGGCTTTGTCGGCCTGGGTTACGTCAAGGTGGCATTTCTAGGCATCGTGCAGGGCATCACCGAATTGCTGCCGATCTCGTCCACCGCGCATATGCGTATCGTGCCGGCCGTGCTCGGCTGGCAGGACCCGGGTTCGGCTTTCTCCGCGGCCATGCAGTTGGCGGCGCTGGCGGCGGTGGTCAGCTATTTCTGGAGCGATGTCAGGGACGTGACCGTGGGATCGCTGTCGGCGCTCGCCCGGCGCGATTTCAACGACCGCTACTTCCGCCTAGCGATGAGCATCGTGCTTGCAACCGTTCCGATCGTGATTGCCGGGCTTGCGCTTTCGGGCATTCTCAACGCCTGCAATTCACCTTTGCGCGGCTTGGCCGTCATCGGCTGGGCCTGCATCGTGATGGCAATCCTTTTGGCGCTCGCCGAAATCTTCGCCAGCCACAAGCTCATGCTGCGCCAGGCATCGATCCTCGACGCACTGCTGGTCGGCATCGCCCAGGTCGGCGCGCTTGTTCCCGGCGTTTCACGCTCGGGCTCGACGCTGACGGCGGCGATGGGGCTGGGCTTCGCCCGGCCCGAGGCAGCGCGCCTGTCATTCCTGCTCGGCCTGCCGGCCATCGCGCTGGCCGGCCTCAAGGAGCTCTGGGAATTGCACAAGGTGCATCTCGACGCGCATGGCTGGTCGATCCTGGCCGTCGGCCTCATCGTCGCCTCGATCTCGGCCTTCTTTGCCATATGGGGTTTGATGCGGGTGCTCGAACGCTTCTCCGCCTGGCCGTTCGTCATCTATCGCGGCCTGCTCGGCGTGGTGCTGCTGATCAGTGTCGCCGCCGGCTGGCTCACCTGAGAGCAATTCCAGGAACAGTGCGCAGCGGTTTTCCGTCCGCAATAGCGTAAAGACAAAGGCCTCTGGAGACGCGACCGAATCCGCTATATCGACGCTGACCCTCGGGTGCGCTGATGGATCTTGTGACGCTGCTGCAATCTGTGCCTTTGCTGGCCACGCTGGTGAAATCGGCGGTGCCTGCCGCAATTGGCGCCGGCATGGGCCTTGGCCAATGGCTGGCGGCGCTGCCGCCCTGCCGCAACCAGACTTTCGAGAGCGCGACCTATCTGGTCTGCGAGACCGATCCGAAGCATTTTTCCATCGAGCTGTTCTGGAAAAACAAGGATGGCGACCTCTACCGATCGCTGCACAATCTGCGCAGCGCGCAGCAGGCGGCGGGGCGCACCATGCTGTTCGGCATCAATGCCGGCATGTACCATCCGGATCTCGCGCCGGTCGGGCTGTATGTCGAGCGCGGCCAACAGGTCACGCCGGCCAAGACCGGATCGGGAACCGGCAATTTCTCCATGCAGCCCAACGGCATCTTTTATCTCAGCGCCGGCAAGGCCGGCGTTCGCGCGACCAGGGATTACCTAAAACGTCCGCCGCGAGCGGATTACGCCACCCAGTCCGGGCCAATGCTGGTCATCGACGGCAAGCTGCATCCGAAATTCCAGGCCGACGGCACCTCGCGAAAGATCCGCGATGGCGTGGGCGTGCGCGCCGACGGCGTCGCAATCTTCGCGATCTCGGACGATGTCGTGACCTTCCACGAATTCGCGCGGCTGTTCCGCGACCAGCTCGGCTGCCCGAACGCGCTGTTCCTCGACGGCTCGATCTCCAGCCTCTACGCGCCCGGCATCGGCCGCAACGACGATTTCTGGAATCTCGGGCCGATGATCGGCGTGTTCAGGCGATAGAGCCTGGCCAGAATTTGAGCTCGCGAATCGCTCGGCCGCGCCAAAAGTAAATTTTGATTCAAACTTTGTTGGTAATTTCTCATTAGGAATGGGGTTTCCGTCGGCGCTGTTCCTGCCCTCGGTCTGTTTTGTTTTGCGTACAGGTCAAGATGCGGATTTTCAGCGTCGTCACTTTCGTGCTCGCATCGCTTAGCGTTGCCGGCTGCTCGTCCACGTCGGGCGTCGATGCCTTGCAAATGCCGTCCAGCGAGACGACGAGTTCCGTCGTGCGGCCAAGCGCGCCGGTGTCGAAGGGCGTGAGGAGCGCCGAGACGGAAAGAACCGTCGCGACCGCGTCGATGTCGGGCGCTGCGCGCATGAAGCCGCCGGCGCCGCTGCTTGGCGACGAGAACTCGCGCCTTGCCGACGAGAATTCGCGTCTTGACGAAGACAATGCGCGTCCCGACGACGAAAATTCGCGTCCCTTCGGCCTTGCCGAGGAAGAGACGGTGGCATTTCCCGAGACCGATCAGGCAGACAACGTTGAGCCGCCGGTTGAGGCCGCAGCACTGGTCTCGCCGCCGAAGCGGCTGTCGCGCGCGGCACCCGCAATGCTTGCCGGTCCGGTCACCCGCTATGCGTTCCGGGACGCCAAGCCGATCAATTTCGGGCGGTCCTCGCCGCGACATCTGGCCGTGCACGGCGTCGACGTCTCGCGCTGGCAGGGCGACATCAATTGGGGGAAGCTGCGCGCCCAGGGCGCCAACTTCGCGTACATCAAGGCGACCGACGGCGGCGATCACCTCGATCCGATGTTCACGAGGAACTGGCGCAACGCCGACGCCGCCCGGCTGAAGCGCGGCGCCTATCATTTCTTCTACTGGTGCCGCACGGCCGGCGAACAGGCAGACTGGTTCATCCGCAACGTGCCGAAGGTCGACGGCGCGCTCCCGCCGGTCATCGATGTCGAGTGGAACGGCGACTCCTCCTGCCAGCGGCGGCCGTCGCGCGAAAAGGTGCTGGAGAAGATGCAGGTGTTCATGGACAGACTGGAGCGCCATTACGGCCAGCGGCCCATCATCTACACCAGCCCCGACTTTTATCGCGACAACCTGCGCGGCGCCTTCCCGGACTATCCGTTCTGGCTGCGCGCGGTGGCCGCGCATCCGTCAAAGGTCTATCCCGGCCGCAAATGGCTGTTCTGGCAGTATTCCGGTTCCGGCCTTTCGCACGGCGTAAGCGGTCGCATCGACCTCAACGTCTTCCATGGCGACGAACGGCAATGGCGGGCCTGGCTGGGTGGCGGTGGGCAGATGATGGCCGATGCCGAGTAGGGCGCATCCCCTTCGTCATCGCCCATGACGGCTGTGGTCGGATTGATGCCTCACATCACAATCTCATCCATCGGTGCTTGGTGATGTCCGAGGCCGTCGTTCCCGCGGCTATCTAGCGGCAACCGCGCTGAGGCAGCGGAACGATCCGACGCAGAATCCGTTGGAACCGATAGGCCCGGCGTCGCGGCCTCCGGAGTAGCAACGTGGGCGCTGTTTCCACCCCGCCACACGTGCTAGCGGCCAAGCCGTTTAGGGACCGTCGTGAGGCATAGGGCTGGATGAAGAACTCATCCATCAGTGCGGGATCAAAGCGGAAAGGACCGAACATGCCACTCACGCTAACCAGCCCGGCATTCGCCGACGGCGATCGCATCCCGGAACGCTTCTCGCGCGACGGTGAAAATGTCTCTCCGCCTCTGAAATGGTCTGGAATCCCTGACGGGGCCAGAAGCCTGGTTCTCGTTGTCGAGGATCCCGATGCGCCGCGCGGAACGTTCGGACATTGGGCAGTGTTCAATATTTCTCCCGGCGTTCGCCAGCTTGCCGAAGCGGCAGACGGAAAGCCGGGTTCCGAAGCGCTCCAGCAAGGAAAGAATGATTTCGGCAACAGCTCCTATGACGGTCCGGCTCCGCCCGCCGGGCATGGCGTCCATCATTACCATTTCCGGCTGGCGGCTCTCGATGTGCCGAGCCTGGGTGTCCCCGGTAAGGCCGGCGTCAAGGAAATCTGGAAAGAGGCGCAGCGCCACGCGATCGAGGCGACGGAACTGGTGGGCACCTACGAACATGCCGCCTGATGGGCCTGCAATGAACGATCCCGATCCGAACAATCCGGTGCCGGCGCCGGACAACCCCAATCCCGAGCCGTCCCGTCCCCCGGCGCCACCGGAAAACCCGCCCGGAGAACCGCCGGGCGTTCCCCCGCCGTCGCCTGATCCCATTCCGGGACCTGGGAGAGGGCCGCCAGAGATTCCGCCCGAAGTGCCGCCAGAAATCCCGCCGGCGCCGACCTTTCCCAGCCCGACGGCAGGAGAGTTCCGCGTGTAGGAGAGAGCATCACTTCTTTTCCTGGATCATACGAATAACCTCCTCGATGTCGAGCGGCTCGATACCGAGTTCGGGCAGGCCCGGCATCGTGCCTGTCGCCACATTGTCCTGACGCATGAGATCGACCTGGTTGCGCGTAATGATGGGCGCCGGAAGAAACTCCGCCGCTCCGGCCAGGGCGTTCCATGCCGCGAACGGCATGGGCATCAGCACCGGATGAGCGCCGAGCCGCCGCGCGATTTCGCGAACCAGCTCCTCGTAGCGCATGATACGAGGGCCGCCGATTTCAAACATCGGCGCGTCGATGGGATTTTCGACCAACCGGCCGACTGCTTCGGCGACGTCGCCGACATAAACGGGCTGGAGCCTGGTAGCTCCGTTGCCGAACAACGGATAGACCGGCAGCAGCCGGACCAGCCGTATAAGCGTGCTGAGGAAGGCGTCGTCCGGGCCGGTCATGACGGCGGAACGCAGGACCACCGCTCCGGGAAACATGGTCCTGACCATCTCGTCGCCGCGCCCGCGTGCCCCGATGTAGCTCGAATCCGATCGGGAGTCGGCGCCTATTCCCGAGATCTGGACGAAGCGGCCGATGCCTGCCTGCCGCGCGGCGCTCGCCAGATCGGCTGCGGCCGTCACGTGCACTCGTTCGAACGTCAGGCCGCCGCGCTCGACATAGAGACTGACGGCATTCACCACCGCATCCGATCCGGCGATTGCGCGAGCAATCGAGGACCTGTCCAGAATATCCGCCTCGACCCGTTCGGGCGCTTTCGCTCCAGGGGCCAACGCTGCCTTCGCCTGCCGCGCATGACGGGATACCGCCCGCACCTCAAAGCCCTTCTCCAGGAGCCGCTCGACAATCCTGCGGCCCAGGAAGCCAGTCCCGCCGAATACGGCTATCTTCATGGACGCTCCTTACTTGCCCTTCCGCAATGAGCAGTGACAGCAGGTCTACAACTCAGCTGCGGGAAGCGGCTTTCTAGCCGGCCCGTGGATCACCGATCCGTCCGCGGCGAAGATCGAGCCGTGACATGGACAATCCCACGTCCGGACCTAGTCGTTCCAGGTCTCCGTGCAAAAGGAGCACGGCCATGGCATTCTCCTTCCCGCTTCATCCTGAGGGATGGGCTGCTCGGGACGGGATCGATTGCAGCATCTCCCTCGCCACGAAGCTATCTCTGGAACGCGCTCGGAAAGA
The DNA here is from genome assembly GCF_033977145.1 of Mesorhizobium montanum. Lineage (NCBI taxonomy): Bacteria > Pseudomonadati > Pseudomonadota > Alphaproteobacteria > Hyphomicrobiales > Phyllobacteriaceae > Mesorhizobium > Mesorhizobium montanum. The sequence continues at coordinate 30,560 of NZ_JAVIJF010000024.1, forward strand.
GTTGGTTTCGTCAGTGGCAGCTACACCGTGCGCCAGGCGTTCGGGGATATGCCGAAGGAACAGGCGGCCAAATGCGGGATCACGTTCAAGGATTGAGGGCTTCTTCCTTGTCCCCTTGTGGGAGAAGTGGACGCGAAGCGGCCGGATGAGGGGTGCGCGACAGAACGCCAGCCTCTCCCGAGACATAAGAACCCCAACCTGAAGGCAGCCACCGGCGTCAAGCTGGAACACCCCTCATCCGTCTCGGCGCTGCGCGCCGATCCACCTTCTCCCACAAGGGGAGAAGGAGAGGGCCCGCGCTACGCCTCGTTGATCATCGCCTCGATATTATAACCATCGGGGTCGAGCACGAAGCAGGCGTAGTAATGTTCCGCATAGTCCGGACGCGGACCGGGCGCGCCTTTGTCCGCGCTAGCGCGGCATCGGTGGTAGGTGGCAGCTATGCTTCGACATATTCAGCCAAGCTGACACCTCGGGGCACATCCAACCCATCGGCGCGCAAGCCTTCGATATGAAAGCGGATTGCGTCGCGTATTTCAGTTTCCACCTCAGCTACCGTCGCACCGGTCGCAATGCAGCCCGGCAGATCTGGCACGTAGGCAGAAAAGTTGTCTCCGGCTTTTTCAATCACCACAGCATAACGCATGTCGTCACTCCTTCAGGCCGGACTGCTTGAGGATGCTATTCAGAGTTCCCGGTGCAATCTCTTCAGACGGCTTGCCGGCCACGGTGACGCGGCCGGCTTTGACGTTGTGCTTATATTGGCGATGGCTGCCTTTGGTTGCAACCAGATACCAGCCGCCGGCCTCCAGCATGCGAATAACTTCGCGTACCGTTAGCCGAGGCGGCGGCGGCGGCGGCGCCTGGATCGGCCCTGGATCTATGTCCCCGAATTCGTGCAAGGTATTGAAATCGCTATGACGGATTTCCGGTTTCGCCCATGAGGATGCTCGTTGTCCCGCAAGGCGAGTCCCTGTTTCCGGTAAGGAAGCTGGCTGTCGGGCATGAAAAAGCCCGCACGATGGCGGGGCTGAATCGGGTGCAGTCGCAGAGGTTAGCCGACCGCCTCGATGCCGACCTTCGCGAGCAGCTTCAGGGTCAGGGGGCTGGGTGCGTCGAAGGACACCATCGGCCTGACCGTTTGGCCCGCGTCGTCCCGGTACGGCTGGAACTCGGGCCGGGTGTCGATCAGATGGCGGATGGCCGTCGACTTGCCGGACCCGGACTCGCCGACGACGAACAGGGCGCGCCGTTTCCCCGGCTCCCCGTGCGCGGCGCCGGCGGCGTTCCCGACGAGCAGGTCGACGAGGCCGTTCAGGACGTCGTCGCGTTTGGTGCCGATATACCTGGCGTTGATGCTGGCGATGCGGTCGGCGCGTCCCCGCGCCGCGTCCGGCATCGAGACCCGGAGCCTCGACAGCGCGCTGCCGAGGCCGGACTGGGTATGGTCTTGATCGAACATGTCGGTCTCCCCTATTGATCTTCGTCGTCGAATTTCAGGTCGGCGACGCCGCCGAGCTGGCTGGGCGCAGCCCCGTCGTTGATGTCTTCGGCTTCGTCGGCCTGATCGTCTTCGGCCGCGGATTCCGCAAAGGATTCGGGGAACGCGTCGATCCCCGCCATGAGCGGATCGCGCGGGCTCTCGATTGGGACGAGGCCGGCCGGGGCGGACTTCAAATCATCCACGACGGTGATGCTGCGGAAGTGTCGGCGCTCGATGTCCTTGATCCGCTTTTCGGAGAGAACGCTCGCCCCGAGCTCCGCGCGAGCCGCCGCGGCGTCGCCCGAGGCACGGAGGCGATTGATAGCCTCGTACATCGAGGACAGGTTCTCCTTCGCGTTCTCGGCATGGATGCGCCGCAATTCCTGCGCCGCGCCGACCCATTCCCAGACGCTCAGGTCTTCTGGCAGGCCGAAGCTGCTGCCGACGGTGAACCAGCCCACGCCGTTCCAGGCGGAGATCCGCCAGAGGTCGAAGCGGTCGAAGCGTACCCGGACCTCAGCCTGTCCTGCCGTGACCCGCAGATCCTGGAGCTGGCGCGAGTTATAGTGGATGCCGAGGATGCAGATGCCCTTGTCCCCGATGGTACGACTGCACGTGACGCCGAAAACGTGGCGCTGGATATCGCGCGAGGGCGGCGGGATCACGCCGTACTTGCGGCTCAAGCGGAGGAAGGCGTTGTGCGGGGTTTCGCCAGCCAGCCCGGCATGCGGCTGGTTGTTGTAGACGTGCTGCACGCCCACCACGAAGTCCCGGTTCAGCTCGTCGACGCAGACGCTCGCGTTCTCTCCCGGGTCGTATTCGCCCTTCTCGATGTAGTCGGAGAAGGTGCGTCCCTCGAACCAGTGCAGGAACTGCACGCTAAGCGTCTTGAAGACGGATTCGATGTAAGGCCGCAGCTTGGCCTCTCCACCGGGCGGCAGGGAGTGGCTAACGCCAAGGTCGGTCAGCATCCTGCGGAACTCGAACGAGATGAAGGCGGCGCCGCCGTCAGTGACGACGTGTTCCGGGATTCCGTGCCCGATCCACGGCGTGTTTCCGAGGAGGAACTGCAGCCGCGACTTGTCCATCACCGCCATCTCGAGGGTGAGCCTGAGCACGGAGAGCAGGGCGGCAGTCCTGCTGGTGGGCCTTACTGCGATGGCCCGTGAAGTCCCATCCTTCAGTTCCACATGGAAGTCGAAGGTGTGGACGTGTCCCATACCGTCGAGGTGGTAGCGCACCGCGGGCCACTGGTCCCGGACGCGCAGGACATCGCTTCTTGCCTCCAGCCATTGGCCGACCTTGCGCTCGAGATCACTCTCGGTGAGGAGTTCTCGGTTGTCGTTGCTAACGCCGGATCCTCGGAACGATCCTTTGCCTTGCTTCCGAGGTTGCCGGAGGCCCGTGGAGGGCTGCGGAGGAATCCATACCGAGGACTCGCGCCTCGCGGCGCGATGTGTCACATCCTTGCTATGCGGCACTCCCCGTCGGAGCTATCGACGAGGCGGCCCGAGAACGGGCGGTTCAGGGGAAGGAAGGTGGCGGTGAAAGGAACGGAATAGTCCTGCGGGCATTCGAGTATTGCATTCGGTGTCTCCTTGCATTCGTTCCGGCCGCAGCTAGTGACGCCCCCTTCACCAAAAAAGGGGGGTGCCGGGGCCACGCCTGGTAACGCGAAGTTGCAGCCTTGTTACACAGGTAAGCCTTTGAAATTGCCGGCCATCCGAAACTCGCCACTACGTCACGCGGCACGAATCCTTGGACACGTCCGGCGAGGGGTGCCAAACGAATCCTTTCAACAAGAACTCAATCCTTAGGGTTCGACCTTCGGCGCCTCGACTGGGCCCTACACACGCGATATGAGGTGAGGATCACATCCGCCTCCCGTTACGATCACGAAAACCGCTCTGGGTTGCCCCGAACCGGCCGAAAAGTCGGGGCTCTTTTTTTTCTCATCCATCGGAAGGCGTCAGCCGAGAGGGCTTGTTGAGGTCAGTCGCGTCGTATTCGACGACCTACCGCAGGCCGAAACGAGTGCCCGAGAATCCCGCGATCCGGACCGAGATAAGTGGAATGATTCATAACCCAAGCTCTCCGACCTGCCGCTCATCAGCAGTTTTGCCTGTCTTCTCAAGTCCAAGCGAGCGCAATCGATCGGGCTCTGATCGGGATCTCAAGCGAAGAGCCGGTACATGGTTAATCCGCCTGCATACAGGCGCGTGGCCGCCGATGATTCTAATTTCCCGGGAATCGCGTTACGACTCTCGACGGAGGCGTCGCCGGGCGTTTAGAAAGGCAGACGGGGACTGCCGCAACGGGGGGCTATAATATGAGGGTTTCTGGCCCATCGATCGTAAGTGTGCGCTCGAGCGGATTCTACTGGTGTCGTCGTTCCTGTGGCGCCCATCAGCCAAGCCTGTCACCTTGCGCGAGATCATAGACCGCCATGGGCATGAACGAGGCTGATACCCTAAGCGAGATTTGCGTCTTGTCAGTGGTCAACATCGTCAAACTCCTGTCATTCATCGAATGACACCGTATCCCACTGCACTTCAAAGTCAAGATAAGGGAATCAGGGGAAGGCTCGCTTACAACTTTAACGACCGTCCAGATATAGCGTTGCCGGACCTAACGGGATAAGCCATCAAGGAAGCGGCCCTGCCTAGAACACGTCAGGCAAATAGGTCCCGGCTTGGCAGGTTACTCAAAGGTTCATGATGATGGGGGCAAGAGCCCGGTTAGGACAGTGCTTTGCGCGACCGTAGTCAGTCCGTTCCATTCGGCCGGTATTGCAGCACCTGAACTTTTTCTAACGTGACCAGTCCGTCAGTCATGAAGGACTCCAGAATCTCGAGAAAAGCGTTGATCTTGTGTTCTTCATCCACGATCTCAACCACAAGCGGCAAATCCAGGCTAAGACGCAATATCTTTGTCGTGTGCAATCGACTAGAGTGACCGAAGCCCAAGCCACCCCGCAGGACTGTGGCGCCCGCCAGATGCGCCTCGCGGGCTTTGAGCACGATCGCCTCGTAAAGTGGACGGCCGTCCCCTCGATCGTCTTCACCGATGAAAATCCGCAGAAGCACAGCTTGCGTTGGTATTCTCATGGCCCAGAATTCTCCCACATCATCGGGGTACGCTGCGATTGTGCGGCAAGCGGGGCCCAGGCCCCACCGACGGAACTCGCAAACGTGGCGGCGTGCAATGGTTTCTCGCTCATGGTCATTTGACGGCCAGAACGTGGCGGGGAGCGAGCCTGACCAGTCGATCGGCGGCTCCGCCTATCAGGCGATTGTAAAGGGCCGAGTGGCCCGTGGCCGGCGACCAGCAGATCGCAGTTCTCGCTTTCGACGAACTCAATGATGCCGGGCACTGCGCGACCGATGACAAGATGAGGCTCGAATTTGATACGGGCTGTCTTGGCCTGAGCCCAGGCGCGCTCGATTGTCCGCCAAAAGCGCCGTTTCTCCGTCTCGTGGTCCTCGATCGCCTCGAATGTCCTGGCGTCACCAGGCGTCGGTCGGGCTGAATCCGCCGAGTGATCGGAATGGCCAATATCAGCCTTACAGCGTCCATTCACGCACCCCATCTTCGACGTATCGACCGTGCGTGGAGACGGCAAAGTGCTTGTGGTGGGTCACAAACTGCCTCCCGCCACATGTCTCCACACGGTAGGAGTCATCAGCCCTTTGGGGCGATTTAGGGGGGACTCCATTCCCATCTCTTAGAGATATACCAGCCGGAGCTTGTGACAAGGACGACAACGCTCGCGCCCGCCCTGCCGGCGGCTTCAAGATTGTCGTGCTGGATCGTTGCGATCTCATGTGCGTCCTTTGTGTGCGGTCGCAAATTCCGCTGGCCGCTCTCGTTTGTGCGGCGAGATCGGTTGGGGGTTCGTCAACGGGTGCTCCTTTCATAGTGACGTCCGACCCACAGGAAGATCGGCACAGCCGCGAGCTGGGTTACGACGCAGAATGCGATCGTCGCTGGTAGCGACGTATCGTAGAGCAGTCCGATTGCGGCACTCCCAACAAACCAGAAGAGCCCGTAGCCCGCGGTAAACAGCCCAAACGCCGAGGCGCGGCGGTGCGTCGGCACCATCGGCGCAACCGCGGCCGGTATGATGGACTCGTGAACGCCCATTCCCATGCCCCAGATGGCCGCGCCAATCAGGGCCGCCCAGAAGCCGCCGAGAAAGACCAGCGGTGCAAACAAGGCCGCGACGATCGTCAGGCCGATGAGGACATTGAAGCCGAAGCGATCGAAGAGACGGCCGAAGATGAGTGATCCGCTGCCGCTCACAGCCATCGCGATTGCGTAGAAGATGGCGATCCACTCGCCTGACACGACTTGGGTCTTGCCGAAATGGTAGGCTATCAGCGGGTAGTCGGCAAAGCCGGCTGCTACCAAGGCTGCCCCGCCGAGATAGACCCAGAATATTCGTGGCAATCCCTCTCCGCGGACGCTGGGTGGCGAGGATTCGAGATCCTGCGGTCGCGGGTAGAACCAGCGGGCCAGCCCGAGGACGGCAAGGTTGATCAGCGCGGGTACCAGCAGCACGGCGAAGGCCTCGTGATAGCTGCCTTGGCGAGCGAGCACGAAAGCGACGAGGAGGGGACCGAACACGGCACCGAACTGGTCCATCGCCTCGTGAATGCCAAAAACCAGGCCATAGCCGCCGACCCGCTTGCCTGCGTGCGACAACATCACGTCGCGTGGTGGATTGCGGATCGCCTTGCCGACCCGCTCGAGGACGATCAGCGCCGCCGCTTCTGGCCAATTCTGTGTGAGCGCAAGTGCGGGCACGGCTGCCATCTGCACCAGGTAGCCGAATATCGTGATCGGCCAGAACTTGCCAGTTGCGTCCGCCCATCGCCCGGAGACAAGCCGGAGGCCGTATCCGAGCAGCTCACCGAAGCCTGTGACGACGCCGACGATGGTGGCGCTCGCCCCGAGGACTTCCAGGTAGGGACCCAGAACGCTGCGTGACCCTTCGTAGGTGAAGTCCGCGAAGAAGCTCAGTATGCCGATCAGCAGGACAAAGCGTATGGCGAGCCGGCGGGTTGCAGGATCGGGTCTACTGGGGCTTGGACGATCCGCCGTCAATTCTGCCGCCTATCGCCGGCGCGTCGCGTCGCGCTCTCGATCAGTATCAGGACCAGCCCACCGAACAGCACCGCACCGCCCCATGCGATATGTCGAGCACGTGCGCCGACAGGAACCAGACGATGCCGAGCCAAACGATAATCGCGACAGCAAAACTACCATCGTCCACGAACAGGCCGAAGAGTTCGCTGCCGATCGTTTTCTATCCGGTGTTTCATGGGATTCCCTTGGCGACGACTGAAAATGCGAAGTCATTCCGACGGCTGGTCCTGCGAGAGATCGCTGCAGCTTGCGCGCCAATGGACCACGTGGCCGTCGGGCACGAGGCCGTGGAGCAGCTTCATGGCCGCCTGGGCGACCTCCGGCTTGTCGTAGAATTCGATCACGATCGGCAGGTCGACGGTGAGCCTTAGCAGGTCCGCCGCATGTACGGTGCCGCTCGCGCCGAACCCGGCTATGCCGCGGAACACGGTCACGCCCTGCACACGCTGCTGGTCGTGCAGCAGGTTGAGGATCTCCTGCTGGAGCGTGGTCCGGCGGCCATGTTCCTTCTCATGGATGTAAATGCGGACGACGATGACGTCGCTGGTCATGACGAAAGCCTCACAGGTTGCGGGCGAGATAGGCGCCGCCGAAGGCGCCGACGAATCCAAGGCCGGCCGACAGCAGTACGTAAAGGGCCGCTTTTCCAAAGCTGCCCTGTTCGACGAGCAGGAATGTCTCCATCTCGAAGGTGGAGAAGGTGGTGAACCCGCCAAGGCCGCCGGTCAGGATTCCCGTGCGCAGTTCCGGCGAGAGGGTCAGCCGCTCCAACGTCTCGATGAACAGGAATCCCATCAGGAAGCTGCCAAGAACGTTGATGCTCAATGTGGCGTAGGGAAACTCCTTGCCGTAGATCGCCTGAACGAGATTGGTCATCCCGTAGCGCGCCCAGCAGCCGAGCGTGCCGCCGATGGCGATCGCGATGTAAGTCCACATGGTTGCCTTTCGTCATTCGTCTAGATCAGTGTCAGGGCCAGGATCACCACCAGCAGGGCGCCGATCAAAGCCAGGTAGAAGTTGAGGTGGCCGGACTGGATTCGGCTGATTTTTCCGGCAAGGAAGCGCACGAACCGGACCAGCGGCGAGAAGAGATAGGGACCGAAGATGGGCGCCACGTCGTGCGTGAAGACCAGCCGCCGGATGAAGTAGGGTTGGCCGTTGGTTTCGCGCGTCGTCGTCAGCGTCGGCCTGTAGATGAAGGCGTAGAAAGTCCTGAGCGCGTTGGAGAAGGTCAGTCCGGTGGTCGAGGCGCGCTCTGGATCTTGTGTAAGCCCGCCATACCAGACGGGAGCGCGGCGGACCGGGAAGCGGCGCGTCGCCGCCAGCATCGCCAGAGGGATCAGCGACAGGATCGGCATGGCGATCACCAGCAAGCTGGGCGAGATGAAGGCGAAACTGCGGTCTGGGGCGATCGGCGCACCCGTTCCCGGCACCAGCACCCAGCCGACATGCATGGCAAGCGGCGTATGAACGCCGAACATGTCCGCCGCCGAGCGGTCAAGCGCAGGGAGCCAGGCAGGCAGGCCGGCCGCGAGCGCGATCACGCAAAGCCCAAGCAAGGCGACGGCCGCTGCCGTTCCGCCGGATATCGCTGACACCCGGCGCGAAGTTCGTCCCAATAGTCCGATGCCAAGCACTTTGACGAAGGTGGCGAAGGCGACGGCTGCAGTGAGCGCGAGGCCGGCGCCGGCAATTGCCAGCACCAGGCGGTCGCCAAGCGTGGAAAGGTGGAATCCCTGGAAGATTGTCTGGAAGACGTACCATTCGCTGACGAAGCCCGCCTGGGGCGGCATGGCGGCCAGGCTCATTGCTGCAAACAGCGCGCCGAGGCCGAACGGCCAGGCGCTGCGTCTCAGAAGATCGGTGTGGGCGATGTCATAGCTTCTCGCGGAGCGGAACACTGCGTCGGCGGCCAGGAACAAGGCTCCCTTGGCGAGCGAATGCCCGGCAAGGTGCAGCAACGCCACCGTCCAGGCCAGCCCGGCCAGTTGCATCTGTCCGTCGGCCCGGAACATCACCGACGCCCCGAGCGTGGCGACGGCGATCGAGGCGTTCTCGGCGGACGAGAAACTGAGCAATCCGCGCCAGTCCTCCTGCTGGAACGCGTAGAGAATGGCGAGCACCGCGCTCAGCGTGCCGGCCGCGACGACGACGATGCCAACGGCGGGAGTCGAGGCGGGAAGCCAGCCGATCAGCGCCCGCGACAGCCCGAAGAAGGCGGCATTGAGGACGACACTCGACAGGACCGCGCCCGAGGCGCCGCTTCCCGAGCCGTAGGCGGCCGGAAACCATTCATAGAAGGGCAGCACGCCGAGCTTGGCGCCGAAACCGATCAGGCACAGGACACCGACGAGCGCCTGCCAGCCGCCGCCAAAACTTGCGCCGGCGTGCGCGAAGCCGTCAAAGGAAAGGCTGTCGCCCGGAATGCCGAGAAGCAGGAAGGCGAGCAAAAGCGCCACGGCGCCGACCTCGAGCAAGGCGAGCATGAAAAGCACCGAGCGCCCTTTCGCGGCGGAGAGCCTCTCGCTCAGGATCATCATGGCGCCGCCGAAGCTCATCACCTCCCAGGCGATCAGGAAGGCCGCGCCATCCTGCAGACCGAACACGCCAAGCGCACCGAGCAGGCTCACGGCCGTGCCGAACAGCCAGCCACCTTCGCCCTTGCTGGCCGGCGTCGCGAGCGCCGCGGCAAGTACCGCGGGAGCGAGGCCGAAGCCCATGAGCCAGAGCGCATCGGGTGTCATCCGGAACAGGATCGGACCGCCGCCGAGTGACGTCGGGACGGTGAGCGAGGCTGTTCCTTCGGGAAGCGAAAGAAGCGCGGCGACGATCGCGGCGAGGCCGCCCAGCACAAGCAGAGCCCTGGCCAAGATCCGGCCGGCCCCGAGAAGGGCAATGAAAGCGGCGGCGACCCAGACGATCGCCGCGGCTGCGAGGAGCTCAACGGGCATCATGGGCGACACGGCCTCCGGTGATGCGCTGCGGTTTCCGGTTCAGGAACATCAGCAGCGCCTCCATGATCGCGGCGGGGTTGGGCGGACATCCGGGCAGCCAGACATCGACCGGAAGGACGCCCTCCAGCCCATGGCCCGCGGCATAGGAGCCGCCGGCCACGCCGCCCGATACGGCGCAGGTGCCAACCGCCATTACCCAACGTGGTTCGGGCATCGCGTCATACGTGGCGCGCAGGGGCTCCAGCATCGCGTTGGTGACTGGCCCGGTGACGAGCAGGAGGTCGGCGAACCGCGGCGAGGCGGTGAAGAAGATGCCGAGACGGTGCAGGTTGTAGAACGGGTTGTTGAGGGCTTGGAGCTCGGACTCGCAGCCGTTGCATGAGCCTGCGTCGACGTGGCGTATGTGCAGGCTGCGCGTGAAGCCCGGCCGATCCGGAATGTCGGGGCGCGAGCCGGCCTCTCGCGACCAGACGAGATCCTCGCGCCGCGCGACGCCGAAGGCCCAGTCGGAGGACGGCGCCATCGCGCCGGTGGGACACGCTTCGGTGCAAAGCTGGCAGACGACGCAGCGGCCGTAATCCACGGCAAGCATTCCCCCTCCATTGCGGTCCTGGCCCTCCGGCCGTACCGTGATTGCGGCCGTCGGACAGGCCTCCGCGCATGCTTCGCACCCCTCCTTGCACAGCTCCGGATGGTAGCGCGGCATTCCGAGCAGGCCGTCCTGGCCATCGCCTGACTCGCCAAGCGGCCAGGAAGTAGTGGCCTTGCCGCGTTTCAGTCCGAATAGCGTCCAGAGCGCCATTTTCCATTCCCTACCTGTCGCAGCCCGCGATTGTGAGGCCGAAACTCGCCTCGTTGATCGCGTAGTCCATCATGTTCGAATCGTGCACGGTGAAGGGGAAGACTCGCCAGTTCGAAAAGGATGGCGACTTGATCTTTACCCGCGCCACCCTGCCGTCAGGGCCGATATGGATGGCATGGAACAAGGTGCCGCGTGGCGACTCGCTCCAGCCGAGCCCGTGCGACCCAGGCAACGGGCGGCATTCGGTGGCGACCGGGCCTTCGGGCAGGAGCAGCAGCACGCGCTGCATCATCACCAGGCTGGTGTCGATCTCGGCCACGCGCACCTTGAAGCGGGCGTAGGCGTCTCCCGCCGTCTCGACGGCGACGGTCAGCGGCAGTTCAGCATAAGCCGCATAGGAATGGTCGCGGCGCAGGTCTCGGTCGACCCCCGACGCGCGATCGACCGGACCCGTCGCGCCCTGGTCGAAGGCCACCTTGCGGTCGAGGTGTCCCGTCGAGATCAGGCGGTCGAGGAAACTGTCGGTGTCATCGAGGAGCTGGGCGTAGCGCGCGGCTTCACGCCTTACGTCTTCCAGCTTCTCCCGCAGCCAGTCCTTCGGGAAGAGATCGCGGCGTAGGCCGCCCGGCTTGAGGATGCCGCGCAGGAAGCGGCTTCCTGTCAATTGCGCGTTGAGCTGTTTCACACGCTCCTCCAGGAGCTTGCCTTCGGCCTGCCCAACCTTGAGGGTCGTCGTGTCAGCCAGATGGCCGAGATAGTGGAGGTGGTTGTAGAGCCGTTCGAGTTCGGCGAGCAGCACCCTCAGCCATGCCGCGCGCTTCGGAACGACGCAACTGGCCGCCGCTTCGACAGCCTGGCAATAGGCCAGTGCGTGGGCGAGGCTGCCGACGCCGGAGATGCGCTCCGCCATGACGACGCCCGCTTCGGGGGCAAGGCCTTCGAAGCGCTTCTCCATACCGCGATGCTTGAAGAAAAGCTGCGGGTGATAGTGCAGGATTTGCTCGCCGACGTAGAAGAATAGAAACTCGGCGGACTCCACGACGTCCGACCGGACCGGGCCGAACGGCAGAAGCTGGACGTCTTCCCGATCGCCGGCGAGAGCGGGTACGATGCGCCTCTCGCCTTCGACGGTGATCGGCGAATCCTTTGCTTTGGGAGTGAAGGGCGGGTGCGCGACCTTGGCGTTTTCGTGCAGGACCAGCCGTCGCGGCTCCGGATGGCCCGAAAAAACGAAACCGAAAAGATCGGTGATTTCCCGCTCGTACCAGCCGATCAGCGGCCAGATGTCGGCAAGGCTCGGCACGCCATCGCGGGCCGGACGGCATGTCCAGAATTCGAAGTTTTTTGTGCCTGCACGGCCGACCAGGTACCGCAGCTCGAGCTTTTTCGGCTCCGGCCACCAGGCGTAGACCATCTGCATCCGGCCGCCTTCGTCGAGGAGGCGCCTTGCGGCAGTGGCAAGGTCCTTGGCGGCCACCCGCGTCTCGATCGGAGTAGACGGTCGCGCCGCAATAGCCATGGCTACAACGTGGTCGCCGCCGCTCGCCTGGTTCATGGCTGAACTCCCGAAAGAGCCTGCGACACGAGGGCGAAATAGGAGGTGAAACCTTGCGGCCACCAGACGCCGAAGATGAGCAGGGGAAGCAGCGCCAGCCACATCGGCGCGACGCACCAGAGACTGGAGACCACTGTCGTGGGGTACTCGCCGCCATCAGTCCCTTCATAATACATGATGCGAAAGTGGTTCAGGAACCCGATGAAGATGACGATCAGCAGGATCGCCATCGCATAGACCACCCAGTCGTACTGGCCGTGGAATCCAGCGCGGAGGATGGCAAGCTCGCTGAGGAACAGCCCGAACGGTGGCGCCCCTGTGATCGCCGCCGCGCCTGCCAGCCAAAGCCCGCCCTGCGTCGGAAAGCGGCCCATCACGTCGCCGATACCGCCAATCCTTTTGGTGCCGTAGCTACGCATTGCGTTGCCCGCCCCGAAGAACATCAGCGACTTGTTCAGCGAGTGGTTGAGCATATGGTAGAGCGCCCCGGCCACGCCGAGCGGCCCGCCGAAACCGAAGCCGAGGGCCATGATGCCCATGTGCTCGACACTGGAATAGGCCATCAGTCGCTTGATTCCGCGCTGGCGCACGATGAACAGCGCACCGACCAGTACCGAGAACAGCCCGAGTCCGATGAAGGCGTCGCGCGGCAATGCCCCGGTCTCGGAGGCGTCCACGATCGACAGGAAACGCACGATGCCGAGCAGAGCCGTGTTGAGGAGCGCGCCCGACAGCATGGCCGAAACAGGAGCGGGGCTTTCGCTGTGCGCGTCGGGCAGCCAGGTGTGCATGGGTGCAAGGCCAACCTTTGTGCCATAGCCGACGAGCACGAGAAGGAACGCCAGCGTCAGGATGCCTGGATTGATCTTCGGCGCGGCGCCTCGCAACGTCGCCCAGGTCAGGTCGTAGGTCGGGCCGAGCACCAGGCTGCCGCCCCAGTAGAGGATCACGGTCCCCAGCAGTGCAACGGAGATGCCTGCCGACACCACGATGATGTATTTCCAGGCCGCTTCCATGCTGCCGGCGTCGCGCTCGAAGGCCACGAGGAAGGTGCTGACCAGCGTGGTGAGTTCGATGGCGATCCAGTATAGCCCGGCGTTGTTCATCAGCGGACCGACGAAGACCGTCAGCGCAAAAGCGGCAAAAAGAGCGTAGAAGCGGGGCAGTCGCTCCTCCTCGCCGAGCAGCCGCATATAGCCGACTGCATAGATCGAAGCGAGCAGGTAAACGACGGCCGCACACAGGATCACCCATGCGCCGGTCACGTCGAGCAGAATGTAATCGGCCCACCATGTCCGGGGCGCACCAGTCGCCGCGACGGCCACGAGCCCGACGGCCGCGATGAAGGCGACGATGCTTGCCGCGAGGTTCAGCGCTTCAGCTAGGCGAGCGCCTCGCCCGGCAAGGGAACCGGCGACGGCGACGGCCGGAGCGGCGATCAGCACAATCAGAGGCGTGCCTGCCATCGGTCAGCCCACCAGTCGCCTGAGCTCGAAGCTCGAGGTGCTGCCTATCTGGCTCATCAAGTACTGCACCAGCACACCGAAGCAGGCGACGACGATCAACAGGTCGAACAGGATCACAAGCTCGATCAACAACGGCATGCCGGGCACGAGGATCTGCGCGCCCAGGAAGATACCGTTCTCCAGCACCAGCAGACCGAGGATCTGGCTGATCGCCTCGTGCCGGACCGTGAGCATCAGGAAGCCGATGAGCTTCATCGACAGCATGACGGTGAGCGCCAGCACGGCGACCGTGCCGGCCAGGCCAAGCTCGCCGCCTATGCGGTAGGCTACGACCAGCGAGAAAACGACGGCCAGCGCGCCAACGACCAACGCCGTGCTCGGCCGCAGGATCTCGTGCAGCTCGCGGCTGACTTCAAGCCGCTTGATGATCCGCCACAGCAGGTAAGGCAGGAGCAGCCCGCGAAAGAGCGCCGTCAGGATGGCGATGAGGTAAAGCTCGGGATAGCCGGCATAGTAGCCGACCGATGCCGAAAGCCCAGCAATGACCCAGGACTCGCCGGCGAAAGCGTAGAGATAATTGTCGAGCCAGCGCGAACCGAGCATGACGAAGGCGAGCAGAAGGCTGACGATCGTCATCAGGCTGAAGAGCGATGCGGCGAGCGGGTCAAGATGCGCGATGACCATGGCGGGTATCTACCCTAGCTGTGTGCTGATGATGGCGACGACGGCGAGCAGGAATGAGGCGGCCAAAGGCTCCTGGTAGCGGTAGAAGCGCAGTCGCGACTGAACCGTCTCGACGACGATGACGGCGATGGCGACCAACAGGAACTTGGCCAGGACGCCGCCAAGGGCTCCCAACGCCCCGATAGCCGTCCCTCCGGCCGAAAGGCCCCAGGGCAGGATCAGGACATTGCAGAAGATCGTGTAGAGGATGAACTGCTTCATCATTGAGGCCCATTTGAGCAGCGCCAGAAGCGGTCCGGAATATTCGAGGATACGTGCTTCCTCGATCATATAGACCTCGATGTGGGTGCTCGAGTGGATCGGCAAGCGGTCTGTCTCGACCAGCAAGAGCACGAAGAAGGCCGCAACCAGGAAAAGGTGCGCGGGGCTCCAATAGACCGCCGGACTTTCCACCAGCAGATGGTTGACGACGAACGGGATCATCGCCTTGGCAAGCAGCGTGATGCCGACGAAGACGAGGATCAAAGTCGGTTCGGCGAGTATGGCGAGCATCACCGCTCGGCTCGACCCGATGCCGCCATAGGCGCTGCCGGAATCGAGGCCTGCCAGCACGACCATGAATGAGCCGAGGGTGAGGATCAGGCCGCCGCCAAGGATGTCTCCCATATCCGAATAGGGCAGGGGGTAATTCGTGAGCACCGGAATGAGGATCGGAACGGTCAACATGCAGGTGAAGGCGACGACCGGGGCTATCCAGAAGATCCAGGATGCCGTCTCGGGGACCACGATCTGCTTGCGGAACAGCTTGCGGAGGTCTCGATAGGGCTGGAGGACGCTCGGACCTTGCGAGCGTTGCACGCGTTCCTCCGCCCACAGGATGAAACCCTGCAGAAGCGGCGCGAAAGCCAGTACCGTCAGCAACTGGGCGATCTGCAATAGAATGTCGCGCATGCCCCTACGACGCTCCCGTTTCGTCAGCGCGGGGCAAATCGACCGCGCGAGCGGAATTCGGGCCACAATTGTCGTTTGGGGGAATGATCATTGGACTCCTCTCCATGCCTTTTAGCGGCACCAGAGGAGTCATCAGCCCTGAGGGCGGTTAAAAGGTGAACTCCATCACCTTTGGGCATCATATGGAATCCGGCGCCGAAAAGTCAACGGCATCGTTGCCTTCAACGCGCATTTACGAACGCCTGGCCGCGTCAACCGTCCGCGCGGCGGTTCATCATTTCCTGCCTGGCAAGTCCGGCTACCCTTTCGCACAGCTCTGAAAGCCGCATAGGAAGAAACGCCCGCGAGGTGATGTCCGATTGCGCAAATCTGGCGAAGGCCTCCATCGGGGAAAGTGCAACTGGCGGGCCGAAGCCCACCAGCCTGCCGCCAGCGTGGTTCAGCTTCAGGTCGAGGAAGACGCCTGCTATCTCAAATGAACCATCGCCTTTGCCGATCCGGAAAGGGGATCCGAGACCGGAACAGCGATCACGGTAGGCCAGCCAATAGAGGCGATGGAGTTCCGGTCGGGCCTCCACGAGCTGCCTTAGGACTGCGTCCGGAACGCCGTTGTACACTCGAAGCAAGAACGCAAGCACCAGATCCATGACGTTCTCGAAGGAATAGATGATGGCGTGACCCTTTCGCGGCGCCGTCTTTGATGACACGGGCAGCCCGAGCTTCCGAAGCGATTTTATGTAGTCGTTGAAGGTGTGCTCGCTCGTCGACCCGCGAAACCCCATCTCCACCAGTATCCGGACGACGCTTCCGTAGCGCAACTCGATGTTCGACAGCTCGGTCGGCCTGTCCGGTGGAGCTGCCCAGCGTTGCTTGTTCATCAATGCGATCTCAGCACGCATCATTGTCTGCACCAGCCCGTGCCGCATCTGTTCATGGAGGGAAATCTGTCAGCCGCACCTTCCCACCATGAATCACGCATGGCAGGAGTCATCAGCACCGCGGCGGTTAAAGGGGGACTCCATCCCCGCGCCAGAAAAGCTAGCAGACTTGGCCGCTCGGGACAAGGATTCACGCCAAACGGTAGTGCATCAGTTTGAAATGGCCGAGCTATCTGGCCTTCACGCCCGCCTTGCGGCTATTGAGGGCTTCGGCGCGTGGGCTTCCCGAATGGACGCGCCTAAAACGCGAGTGGGCGCCCGGCCTGTCGGGGGGTTGGGGGACTTGAGGGGACAGGCCGGGCCCTTGCCCCATTGCGGGGTAGAAAGGGATTATGCTCCGCCTTTGCAGCGACTGACATTAACATTTTCTAAGGCTTAGCTAAAAAGCCCGTCGAGGCAAATGACGTAAGCGACGGGCTTTTGGCGCACGCCAGATTTGCCTGTCACCCTGTAAGCGTCAGCCTCGCTGCGGTCCCCGGTAGCGGCGCAGCCAAAGCCTTGCCTGTCGCTCATACTAGCCGGCGGTCGGATCGCCCATCGTCCAACCGGCACGCAATCGCGACGACTGCACGTTTAGTTGACGCTTGGCTTAGGCCGCTGCGTTTTTGCGCGGGCCGTCTTGAAACACTGCCTGATAGAGATCCTGGCCGAAGCTGGTCCGCAACGGCTCGGCCTCGACAAGCTTGAACGTGCGCGTTCCGTCGGGCTCGCGTTCGGCGCGCAGGAACATGAGGTCATCAGACTTCCCGTCGACATAGGCATGTGCGAAGGCGTAGAGATGCGTGACGAAGACCATCTTGATCCCCTTCTTCAAAAGAACGTCGACGATCATCTTGGCGATCTCCGACCCCTCCCGGTCATTGGTCGCGGCGAAGGATTCGTTGAAGAGAACAAGGGAGTTTCCCGCCAGGACATCGGCAATCCGGCTCATGCGGCTCAACTCCTCGTCGAACTTGCCGCTCGTCATCGAACTGTCCTCCTCGCGCTTGTAGTGGGTGAAGACGCCGTCGCAGAGATTGGCGGAGAACGAGACGGCCGGCGCGAACATGCCGCATTGCATCATCAATTGTGCCAGGCCGAAGCTTCGCAGAAAGGTGGATTTGCCGCCGGTATTGGCCCCGGTGACTATGGTGAGAACCTTGCCTACGGCGTCGACGTCGTTGCCGACGACACGCTTCTCCATACTCAGCGACAGGCAGACGTCGTAGAGTCCCTCGAAGTGGTGGCGTCGCTCGCCAGCGTCGACTGGCACCGGGAACGCGATCGGCTCGCCCTTGGCGACGAGCCGCTGCCGCAGGTTAAGGCAGCCGATATAGAAAGCGAGTTCGGCGCGCAGCATGTGGAGGAAACTGAGGATATGCTCGGCTGACTGCGCCACGGCATTGGCGGCGATATTCAAGCCCCGGTCACGCAGCTCCGAAAGTGCCCTGGCGCCGGCATCGTCGCGTGGATCGAGTTGGAAAATGTAGGCTTCCTCCTTCGGCCCGAAAAGCCGCTGCAGCCAGCTTCGCTTCTCCGCTGACGGATTGCGTAGGATGTAGGATTTGGCCTTGTTTCCGTCCCCGAGTGTCGCGCTCAACAAGATGCCGTCCCGGAATTTCATCTGCTGCAGATGACGTGCCACGTCTTTCATGAAATCGCCGGCGAGTTCTTCCTTCAGCGTGTTGAAAAGGGTCGTGAACGCCTCCGAATGGAAGCGGGACAAGTTCGCGTCCGCCAGCGCCCTCAGATTCTGCAAGCCCTCCATCTGCCCCTCGAGCAATTCCACCGAATGGTTCAGGATTCCCGACGGATAGCTTCCGAGATAGAGCAGGCCACCCCTGGTGCGCCGCCCCTCGATCGTGGCCATCACGGTATCGTAGACGTCGCGGATGACGCCGCTGTTTTCGATGCAGTCCTTCAAGGCTTCCTGGCGGTAAAGGATCGTGGGAGCGTCGCTGCCGACACTGGCCAGGATCGCCACCTTGGCGACCTCGAAAAGGAATTTGTCTTCTCCCGCCATGGCGCGAAATAGCGTGTCGAGCTCCAGGTCCTGGACCAGATCGTCGGCGTTGCGGGGCAGTTTTGCCTTCAGGTCGAAATCGCGGTCGCGGTGCATCAGATGCGCTTTCATGGGCGGATCCTTTCGCTCAACCGCTCTTCGGTGAGGCCGTACTTCTCCGCGATCGACATCGCATAGGATCGGCCCGAGGCTGGGCGCCGAACGACCTTGTAAGTACGGGTGGCGGGGTTTGCCGGATCGACGGAGCTGACCATGCTGACCGTTGTCTCCGAGAAAGTCGCCAGTTCGTGGATGAAGGTGACCCACACGCAGGGCGTGTCCAGGTGGACGATCCTGCGCATGACCTTTTCGCTCAGGAACGTTGCATCCTGCAGCGTCGTCGAGGTGAAGATCTCGTTCATGATGACGACGCTCTGCGCGGTTGCCCGTTCGAGGATATCGTGCACCCGTACAAGGTCGTCCTGCAGCTTGCCGCGAAGGTTGGCAATATCCTCCTCGCGCTCGAAATGAGTGAAGACCGTGTCGAAGAGGAATAGCCGCACCTTTCGTCCCGGAACCGGCAGCCCGAGGCTCGCGAGATGGTGCATCTGGCCAAACATCCGGGCGAAGGTGGTCTTGCCTCCCTGGTTGGGACCGGACACGACCAGGATGCGCTCCTTGCCCGACAGTTCGTAGTCGTTGCACACGATCCGCGACTTGTCCGCGGACAGCTTGGCCGCCAGCGCGATGTCGAACGCATCGATTGCTTTGACTGCCTTGTCTTGGTCGGAAACAGCCGGGAGACTGAAGGCCAGGCCATCTTCCTTCAGTCGTCCGATATAATCGAGATAGGAGAGGTAGAACTGGATCTGGCGGTCGAACTCGGCCACCTTCGTGTCGAGAAACGCGTCTTTCTCGGCGCCAAAAAACCCGCGTAGGCGTGCAAAGATGTCCGGCCACAGAAGGCTGACGAATGCGAGGATCTTCTCCTCGACGTGGTTCATCTCCACCCAGTCCTGCAGTTTGCAGCTGTAATCCTTCACGTCGCCTTGCCGGAACTTGGCAAAAGTCTCCTCGATTTCCGCGCTGTAGTCCGTCTCTTCCCGATATTTGTGGACCTTGAGGCTCGAACCGTAGAGATAGACGCAATAATGGATGCCATCGAGGTCACGCCTGATCCCCTCGACCGTCGTTTGCAAGGATGAGAAGCGGCTGGAGCCGACATAATCCTGAATGTATCGGCAGAAGGCCTTCATGCCCTGCGAAGCGACGGTGGTGGGTCCCAGTTTGTCCGCCAACTCCGTCACGGCGCGGCAATAGGCGTTGGCCGCCTTCAGGAACCAGCTCTCCTTCTGAAGCCTGAAGCGGATCTTTTCCGCCTGAGCGAGATGCGCGCGCATCCCCCGCATGCTTTCCGCGAAAGCCCGCAGGAGCTTCAGCAGGTCCTCGTTTTCCAGGTCACGGACGATCTCATGGCGATAGGCCACCTCGTCCGTGGAGGTCAGGCTGATATGGAAATATCCCTCGAGGTCGTATTCCTTGCGGCCCGAGTTGATCGCGGCGACGACCTGGTCGAGGTTGAGATCGGCAAAGCATTCAGGCTGTCCCGCCTCATGCGCAGGCGGATATTTTTCCGGATGGAGGAAGAGGATGCTTTCGAAGGCGGCCATCTTGGGCGGCCGTTTCTGGGTAGGCCCCGCGCGTTTGGGAGCAACCAATGGCGGCGCTCGTCCAGCGCTCTTCCGAACCCTTGACGGAACACTCGAGTCAAAATCAGGCTGCGGCTTGGGCCCTGGGCGCTTGCGGATCTGGTCCATTTCACCACTCCTGCTCATCTTCAAGAGAGCAGGAGTTATCGGCCCGAGGCAGTTGTAGCGAACTCCACCGCTGTAGTCGTCAACGTAGGGAGCGTACCCACTACGGTCAAGGACTTCCTTGCGGTGTCGGGGGCCTGGTCGCCTGATTTTGGTGGATCGGCCGTCGCGCGACCGGTGCGCCCTCGCGCGTGACCTTGCGCTCGCCAGTGCGGCAAACGCCTACGCCACATAGCCGCCGCGCGGCTTCCTCATACTCCGGTGGTGGCCTTCAAGGAACCATGAGGTGAGGAGCGGGTTTGGTTGGCTGGATGCCGAAATGTTCGGCTTGGTCATTCTTCCAGAGGAGAACACGATGACAACCCCATGCAGAACCACTGCAGTTGCCGCCGCTTTGATGATGCTGGGCTCGCCGGCGCTTGCCCAGACGAGCGGGACACCAGTGCCCGGTGCGCCGGCGCAGGAGCAAGAAGCGCAACAGTCGCCAGAGCCGCACGGACAGTCCCAGGACTCTATGCGTGAAATGATGCGCCAGATGATGAGCGAGATGATGCAGGAAAGGATGCCAGATCGTGGTCCGCGCGCGCAACGGCCGGGAGGCGATCGTTGGCACCGCGACTTCCAAATGGGCTCGGAAGAGGGGCGCAGGATGATGGGAAGACCCGGCGGCATGAAAATGCGGATGATGCATGGTGCAGGGATGCGAATAATGTTCGCAGTCGTGGACGCCGACGGCGATGGCGCGCTTTCCAAGACCGAGGTTCAGGATTTCATTGGGCGGATATTCAACGCTGTCGACGAGAACGGTGACGGCAGCGTCGATATGGAGGAAATCCAGACCTTCTTCCACGGGTCGCGCAACGAGGATGCAGAGTAGACTGGCAGCCAACTGCCTCTACTGCTCGCCACGCCCGGGAGCAAGATTCGTAAGCGAGACGTGAGGTATGTCTCAAGCTGAGCTAGATATCCAGAGACGATTATCTCTTTCATCGCTCCGAAAAGCCACTCTCAAGACGCTTAAGTGCCAGATCGCGTGGCGCGCAAAGCGGTGAGCTTGACCGATCTCGGGCGGCCGTGGACACTGGGGACGGTGCACCAGCTTTTGATCAACGAAAAGTACATTGGCAACAACGTTTGGGGATGTACGACGGCCAACATCGTCCAAATGCGGTTCAGCCGCCTCAGTTTCCATCGGCGAACTACGTGGCTGGAAAGTGTCGCTGATCTCAGGTGCTCCGTCATTCGTTGTCAGATCCAGCGGAGAGTTACGAATCCTCGAGTTCACTTCCGGGCGCAAGCAGGCGATCGACCGGATCGTGGTCGGGAAGCCCGAAGTCGTCTATATACCACCGCAACTTCGAATGTTCGAATGCGTTGCTGCCTGCCAGTTCACCGCTTAAGCTGGCGCAGGCCTAGTCGGCCGTTTCGGCGTTGCAAAAGTACGTCGGCGTGAACAGGTTGGCCGAAGGCATCGGTAGTTAAACATCAAGGGGCAAGGCATTGGGTCGCAGGCAAGCGGATGCGGGGGTGCGGGACCTGCAGTTCGCCAGGAACCTGGATTGGAACCTGCTCAAATTCTTCCATGAGATCGCCAGCGCCCGCTCGGTCACCAACGCGGCGAAGGAGCTCAACCGCAAGCAGCCGGCGCTCAGCCTCGCCTTGCGGCGGCTGGAGGAGCGGCTGGGCGTCACACTCTGCCATCGCGGCCCCACCGGCTTTGAGCTGACGGAGGAGGGCCGCATCCTCGCAGAGCGCTGCCAGGAATTCGCCGACACCATCCGCGAGATCCCGGCGAGGCTTTCGGACGTCAAGGCCGAGATCCGCGGACATCTGAGGGTAATGTTGGTCTCCAATCTGGTCGCACCGGTGCTCGACGAGGCCATCGCCGCGTTCCATGCCAAGTATCCCGCGGTCGAGCTCATCGTCGAGGTGGCCGCCTGGACCGAGGTGGTCAATTCGCTGATCCAGCACAAGATCGACGTCGGTATTTCGCCGTCGCGCGTCAAGCGGGCCGAGCTTGCCTATCTGGACCTGTTTACCGAGATCCACCGACCATATTGCGGGCGCCCGCATCCGCTGTTCGGCAAGACCGTTGCCGAGCCGGCCGACCTCGCTGTGGAGGCCTTTGTGCTGACCGGCGCCGACGAGGGCGACGAACTGACCCAGTTCCGGGTCGAGCACGGGCTCGGCCGCAACATCGCCGGCATTTCCGATCATCTGGAAGAGGCCAAGCGCCTTGCGATTCTCGGCGTCGGCTTGTGCTTCCTGCCCGAAGGGTATGCGCAGCCCGATGTCGATGCTGGTCGGCTGTGGCCGCTGCTATCGGGAAGCAACGTGCCGTGCACCAACATGTTCGTAGTCACCGATCCGCAAAGCCCGTCCCATACGGCGCGCGAACTGTTCATCGCCGAAATCCTTGAGCAGTCGCAGCCAGGATGATCACGCAGGTGGCTGGGCCAGACAACCGGTTCCGGCCAAAGGGTGAAAGGTACATTAATTCCGTTAATGCCTCGCGTTCGATCTTTGGGCGTTGAGGGCAGAAGCGGCCCTTTCTATGGTCAAGCATGGCGACATTGCATAGGTCTCGTTGATGCTGCGGTAAGGCAAGGCGCGAGCAGCGTGTCGACCAGGGGAACACCTCGCAAAGGGGAATCAGACATGACCGCGCAAACTTCAATATCGCCCCGGCAGACGCTGCCGAACGAAACGCCGCCGGCCATCGCCGACGGGGTCGAGACCATGCTGTCCGTCACCGAGGCGGACATTGCCGACTACACCGAATCTGTCGTGCCGCAGGAGAAGCGGCGCTCGAACTTCCGCATGCTGGCCCAATTCCTTTCGATGCAAGCGGTGTTCGGCACCGTGCTCGTCGGCTACGGCGCGCGCTTCCAAGGCCTGACACTTTCCGAACTGACGGTGGCGATGCTGATCGCGGCCGCCGTGATGAGCCTCTACTGCATCGGCTCGGCCAATGCCGGCGCCGTCACCGGCCAGACGCATTCGGTCATGGCGCGCAGCATCTTCGGCACTATCGGCAGCGGCCTGGTATCGCTGCTCCTGATCGTCAACGGCATGGCCTTCTATCTTTTCACGGTGAAGTTCATCATCGACATCGCCGGCGGGCTGATGACGGTGCCGGCGGTCGGAGCGATCACCGCGCTCCTGGCCATCGTCATGATCGTCAACACTTATTTCGGCTTCGAGGGCGTGCAGCGCTTCGCCCAGTTCGTCGCCGTGCCCGTGATTCTGGTGTGGGGCATCTTCGCCACCATCCTGGCCTTCACCACCGTGTCCAGTAGCGTGCTTGCGGCTGTGCCGCATGTCGATTCGAAAACCGGGATGATCATGGTCATTGGCAGCATGGTCGGTCTGTCGACCTGGGGCAATGAGCCGGACTTCTTCCGCTATGCCAAGGCCGGCCGCGCCGCGTGGTGGAACATCCCGACCATCGTCATTTCGTACCTGGTCGGTGCGCTCTTGTTCCCAATCATGGGCTACATGATCGCGGCCCTCTCCAATCAGCCCGATTTCGGCCCGAGCATCAGCTATTTCGTCAACTTCACCATGTTCGGCAGCGCGTTGCTCGGCATCGCCGTCATCGTCATCAACCAGTGGGCGGTGCAGGACGGCAACCTCTATATCGCTGTAAACGGGGCGCAGAACGTGCTTTCTGGTATCCGTGGCTGGAAGCGCCAATACACGGTCGTCGGCCTTGGCCTGATCGCCTCGGTGCTGACCTTCTACCTGCCCAACTTGCAGGACACGTTCAACCTGACAACCAGCATCGGCTCGACCACCGTGCCGGTCGCCAGCACGATCATGGCCATCGACCTGTTCCTGCTGCCCTGGCTGTTCGGCATCAAGCGGCCGATGTTTCGCGTCGCCAACTGGAGCGAGCTTGGCATCGCCAACTGGCCAGGCGTCATCGCGCTCGCCGCCGGAACACTGGTCGGCGTCTACACAGCGGGCCTGATCCCGATGCTCAACAGCGACTATATTGGCTTCCCGGCCCTGCAGTCCTGGCTGACCGGCGCGGCCGTCTACCTGATCGGCGTGACGATCGTCCACAAACACGCCAACGTGAAGGCGCTGCTCGGCTTCGCCAGCATTTGAGCAGGCATCACTATCCGGAGGCCGCGGTCCGGCCTCCGGATTACCATACCCAGTCCCAGCCAGGCGTCCGACGCGGCTTGCCGCGCGACCGGGAGGAGTTGCCATGACGTCCCTCGATCTCATCATCCGGGCACCACGTGCCATCCTCCCCGATGCCGAGTGTGCCATCTCGGTCGGCGTTACCGGCGGCCGGATCGTCAGCATCGGAGCGCTCGACGCTCCGGCGAACGCCAAGGAAACCGTCAGGCTTGATGCCGACACCGTGCTTTTGCCAGGGCTCGTCGACAGCCATGTCCATATCTGCGAGCCCGGCAACACGGAATGGGAAGGCTTTTTGACCGCGACCCGCGCCGCGGCGGCCGGCGGCATCACCACGCTGGTCGACATGCCGCTGGACAGCGTGCCGACCACGGTGACGATCAACGCTCTGGCCGCCAAGCGCGCCGCCGCCGAAGGCCATTGCCATGTCGACGTCGGGTTCTGGGGCGGCGCCATCCCGTCGAACCTTGCCGATCTGCCAAAGCTGCATGCCGAGGGCGTGCTCGGCTTCAAGTCCTTCCTCTGCGACACCGGCACCGACGATTTTCCGGGCATTACGCCCCAGCATATGGAGAGCGTGATGCGGGTGGTGGCCGGGCTCGGCTCGATCTTCATCGTCCACGCCGAGAGCGCAGAGGCGATGGCCTCCATGCCCGATCTTCATACGCGCCGCTATGCCGACTATCTCGCCTCACGCCCAAAGGGCATCGAGAACCTGGCGATTGCCGAGGTCATCGAGGCAGCGCGCGCTAGCGGCGCCAGGGCTCACATTTTGCACCTGTCCAGCGCCGACGCGCTGCCGATGCTTGCCTCGGCCATCGCCGACGGCATTAAGCTCAGCGTCGAGACCTGCCCGCATTATCTCAGCCTGTGCGCCGAGGAGATCGGCGACGGCGAGACGGCCGCCAAGGTTGGCCCGCCGGTCCGCGAAGCGGCTAACCGCGAGAAGCTCTGGGCCGGCGTTGCCGAGGGCACGCTCAGCATGATCGTTTCGGATCATTCGCCTTGCACGCCCGCGATGAAGGACCCGGTATCAGGCGATTTCGGCGCGGCCTGGGGCGGAATCTCCTCGCTGCAGCTTGGCCTGCCGGTGACGTGGAGCGAAGCACAACGGCGCGGCCATTCACTGGTTGATGTCGTGCGCTGGATGGCCGAGCGCCCGGCGGCACTTGCCGGCCTGCCGCACAAGGGCCGGCTTGCCATTGGCGGCGACGCTGATTTCGCCGTGTTCTCACCCGATGCCGAGTTCGTCGTGGATGCGGCGAGCCTGCATCATCGCCATCCTATCACGCCCTATGCCGGCAGGCCGCTGAGAGGCGTCGTGCAGGAGACTTTCCTACGCGGCCACCGCATCGATCTGTTTGGCCGGCCGCGCGGCGCGCTGATCGTCAGGGAGGCGTCAGCTGCCCAGCCCCAGGAATTGAAAAGGAGTGCCTGAAATGAAGATCCTCGTCGTCAACGTCAACACCAGCCAGTCGATGTCCGATGTCATCGACGTCGCCGCCAAGGCCGCCGCATCCGCCGGCACCGATATTGTCACGCTGACGCCGTTCTTCGGCCCCGAGGCGGTGGACTGCAATTTCGAGAGTTACGTTTCGGCCGTCGCCGTCATGGACCGCGTGCTCGCCTATGACGAGCCGTTCGATGCGGTGGTCATGGCCGGCTTCGGCGAGCATGGCCGCGATGGGCTGCAGGAACTGATCGACGAGCCGGTGATCGAGATATGCGAGGCGTCCGCCCACATGGCGATGATGATCGGCCGCAGCTATTCCGTGGTCACCACGCTGCAGCGCTCGGTGCCGCCAATCGAGGATCGGCTGCGGCTCTCCGGCCTTGCCGATCGCTGCGCCTCGGTGCGCGCCAACGGCATGAGCACGCTGGAGGTCGACCAGGATCCGGCCGGCGCCATGCGCTCGATCGTCGAGGAAGCGCGCAAGGCGGTCGAGCAGGACCATGCCGAGGTGATCTGCCTCGGCTGCGCCGGCATGGCGGGGCTGGAGGATGCCATCACCTCGGAGCTCGGCGTGCCCGTGATCGACGGCGTCGCCGCCGCCGTCCGGTTCGCCGAAGCGGTTGTCGGCCTTGGGCTGAAGACCAGCAAGATTTCGACCTATGCGAGGCCCGACGCCAAGCGAATCATCGGCTGGCCGCTGTCCGAGGCGCTGGGGCTGGGGGCGCGTTCCGACATCCGTTCTGGCCTGCGCGCGGGAGGCCGTCGATGAACATGATCGGCAAGACCCCGGGCGAGGCGCAGGACGCCTATGCGATGCCGGAGCTGCAGGAGACTTTCGCGGCCGAGGTCGATCTCGCATCGCGCTGGCTGGGCGGCAGCGTGCTTGCGGCAAGCGACGAATCCTTCGGCGAGAAGGAAAGCCTGCTGACGCCGACGCCGTCGGCCTTCGTCCCCGGCAACTATGGTCCGCGCGGCGAGATCGTCGATGGCTGGGAGACCAGGCGAAGGCGCGAGCCCGGCCATGACTGGGCGCTGATCCGTCTGGGCGCAGCGGGCATCATCACCGCCGTCGACGTCGACACGTCCTTCTTCACCGGCAATTTCCCGACCACGTGCCTCATCGAGGCCTGCGGTGTCGAAGGTTATCCTAGCCCGAAGGCGCTGCAGTCCCTCGACACCGAATGGATCGAGATCGCGTCACGCTCGCCGCTCAAGGGCGATGCGCACAACCGCTTCGACGTCTCCGACCGGCGCCGCTTCACCCATGTGCGTCTCTCGGCCTTTCCGGACGGCGGCATCGCCAGGCTGCGCGTCTATGGCCATGTCGTGCCGGACCCGCGGATCTTCGACGGGCTCACCGTCGACCTCGCCAGCCAGGACCACGGCGGCCAGGTGGTGACAAGCAGCGACGGCTTCTACACTTCGGCCGCGATGCTGAATCGTCCCGACAAGGCACGCAACATGGGCGACGGCTGGGAAACGCGGCGCCGTCGCGACGACGGCAACGACCATGCCATCATCCGCCTGGCTCTGCCGGGCCGTGTGAGGCTGGTCGAGATTGACACCGCGCATTTCAAATACAACGCCTCGGCCGAGGTGGCGCTCTATGGCGCGCCTGGCGAGGGGATGCCGCAAGCGGATTCGGACGCTTGGGCACCTATGCTGTCGCGCCGGTCCCTGCAGCCGGACACGCGGCACGTCTTCATGCTGCCTGCGGGCGCGTCGCCAATCTCCTTCGTGCGGCTCGATGCCTTTCCCGACGGCGGGATTTCCCGCATCAGGCTGTGGGGCGCCGTGTACCCGGCCGCCAGGTGCGAGGCGGGCTATCGATGGTTCAACGCGCTGCCGGCTGAGCAGGCAAGATATGTACTGCTGGAGCAGGGAGCGTCGGCCGATCTGGCAGCGCGGCTGACGGCGGCGCGGCCGCTGACCAGAGACCCCATCGGCCGGTTCGCCGGCGGCGCGGCGTCCGATGCGGCCACTCTGGCGACCGTGAAGGCAATGCTGGATGGAGATACGCCCTGACTGGGCCTCATGTGCAATAGCGGTGTTCCGACACCCTATGTTGCATCGCGCGGGGCATTCTCGCCCTTTGCATGAGGTGACAAGACCTGGAAGCTGACCGCATCAACAATCGATTTGCCCTCAAGGACAATGGCGCGGTGGTCAGCGCGGGTTTAGCTGCAAGCCCATTTCCCCGATGCCAGTGACTCGATAGTTGCGACACTATTAGTGCTTGTGTGTGGCAAATGGGGTGCCGGGCCGCAGGCCCTGGCCAAAGAGGCTGCCTCTCCTGCGTTCTCTCGGTCAGTGGATGTCGTCCGAGACCCGTCCGTATGAGCCAGCGGTCATAGAGGCGACCTCGTAACAGTGTACGCCCGGGAGTACGAAAGGGAACGAATCGTGCCGACACGACGCTGATCCGCCTCGCCAATGACGATCTCGTCCTGATGGACTACGCGGACATGCGAGTCGCGGACGACCCGACCGACAAACGCATCGATCTCCCGAAGGCGCTCCACGACGAACTGGATGATGCTGGACGCGAGTCGTTCCGGGTCGTTGCCTTCACCCATCTCGACGACGATCACATCTGCGGCGCACGCGATTTCTTCTGGTTCGACCATGCCCGCATCCTACAGGGTGACGACCGTGTGAAGATCGATGAACTCTGGGTACCCGCTGCGGCAATCACCGAAACCGATCTCGAAGGCGACGCATGGACCATCCGCGCGGAGGCCCGCCACCGGCTGAAGGAAGGATATGGCGTTAAGGTGTTCTCGCCCAATACCTCGCCGAATGGGACCTGACTGTGGAAGATCGTGCGGACTGCATGGTCAATGCCGGAGAACTTGTCCCGGGTTTCACGAAGTGGGACGCGAGCCAGGCAGAATTCTTCGTCCACAGTCCGTTCGCCTGGCGCACCGACGAGGGTCTCGAAGACCGGAACGAGTGCTCCATCGTCGTGCAGATGACGGCACGTGAGGGAGCGAACGAGAGCTACGCCCTCCTTGGCGCGGACATCGACCATGAATCCCTGTCTCAGATCGTCCGGACAACGAGACTATGACAACGAGCATCGCCTGCAATGGGACGTGCTGAAGCTCTTCCACCACTGCTCGTACAAATCCCTGTCGCCTGAGAAGGGCGATGACATCACCGAACCCGTAGAGGACGTGAAGTGGCTATTCGAAGAACTGGCGCGGGAACAGGAGATCGTCGTCTCGCCGAGTTGGCCGATCCCCGCCAAGGGCACGCCCGAGGACAGCGACAAGCAGCCGCCGCACAGGCAGGCGGCGAACTACTACAAGAAGATCATCAAAGACTCGAACGGGCAGTTTAAGGTCACCATGGAAACCCGCCGAAGCGCCCAGCAGGTTGCGGATTTCCGGCTTACTGCCGGGGGTGAGCAGCCTTCATGTGTCGAACGAGCAATCTACCTTGACGTTGAGCGAGGTTCAGTGACGCGTCAGGGCAGGGACACACGTTGGCTTCCGAAAACACCCTGAAACTCGCGTAGGGACAAAGATTCAGGGCGCATCTAGCGGCGGCACCGGGTCTCAACTGCACCCGCTCGTCGAGCCACACGTGTCGCACTTCTCGCAGGTGCCGTTCCGCACCATGGTGAAGTTGTGGCATTCCGAGCATTCGTTGCCGGTGTAGCCCTGCAGCAGAGACTGCTGGCGCCTAGTTGCGGCGAGCTTCTTTGCCTCGGCCGCTTCGTTGGCGGCGGCGTCGGTGAATAAAGCCTCGGCGCCGCCGGCGGCTTCGGCTTCCTGTTCGACCATATCTTCGGCCAGCTCCCTGGCGCGCTCTTCATAGTCGCGCTTGTAGGCTAGCGCCTCGTCGCTTGCCGGCTTCAGCGCCAGCACGTTGGAACCGGCGAAGGCGGTGGGCGCGGCGCGGGCAGGGGCCGTGGTCGGGGTTGAGCCGCCAAAACCCTTGGGCTCGCTGCCGATGCCCGACACCAGCTTCACCGGCGAGGCGCCGCGATAGAGGCCCTTGGAGAAAGGCGTCGCCTTGCCTTCGGTGATGCCGCGGCCAAGCGCGGTCTTGTCGAAATCCGACTGGTCGACATGGGCGAGGTCGTGGCGGCCGAGATAGGAGACGGCGAGCTCGCGGAACACGTAGTCGAGGATCGACGTGGCGTTCTTGATCGCGTCGTTGCCCTGCACCATGCCGGCCGGCTCGAACTTGGTGAAGGTGAAGGCCTCGACATATTCGTCGAGCGGCACGCCATATTGCAGGCCGAGCGAGATTGCGATGGCGAAGTTGTTCATCATCGCGCGGAAGGCGGCACCTTCCTTATGCATGTCGATGAAGATCTCGCCCAGGCGGCCGTCGTCGAACTCGCCGGTGCGCAGGTAGACCTTGTGGCCGCCGACGACGGCCTTCTGGGTGTAGCCCTTGCGGCGGTTCGGCAGTTTCTCGCGGTCGCGGTAGAGACGCTCGATGACGCGCTCGACGATCTTTTCGGTCACCTGCACGGCGCGCTGGGCGGCGGGCGCCGCGATGAACTGCTCGACCGCCTCGTCCTCGTCGTCCTCGCCGTCGGCGAGCAACGAGGCATTGAGCGGCTGCGAGAGCTTCGAGCCGTCGCGATAGAGCGCGTTGGCCTTCAGCGCCAGCTTCCACGACAGCATGTAGGCGCCCTTGGCATCCTCGACCGTCGCGTCGTTGGGCATGTTGATGGTCTTGGAGATGGCGCCCGAGATGAAGGGTTGGGCCGCGGCCATCATCAGGATGTGGCTGTTGATCGACAGCGAGCGCTTGCCGATCTTGCCGCAGGGGCTGGCGCAGTCGAACACCGCAAGATGCTCGGCCTTCAGGAACGGCGCGCCTTCCAGCGTCATGGCACCGCAGACATGGATGTTGGCGGCGTCGATGTCCTTCTTGGAGAAGCCAAGAGCCGGCAGCATCTCGAAGGATAGGTCGCCGAGCTGCTCGTCGGTGAAGCCGAGCGTCTCCTTCACCCAGTCGGCGCCCAGCGTCCACTGGTTGAACACGAACTTGATGTCGAAGGCCGACTTCAGCGCCGCGTTCAGCGCCGCGATCTTCTCGTCGGAGAAGCCCTTGGCCTTGAGCGAACCGGGATTGATGCCGGGCGCCTGGTTGAGGTTGCCGTGGCCGACAGCGTAAGCCTCGATCTCGGCGATCTGGCTTTCGGAGTAACCAAGCGTCCTGAGCGCTTCCGGCACGGCGCGGTTGATGATCTTGAAGTAGCCGCCGCCGGCGAGCTTCTTGAACTTCACCAGCGCGAAGTCGGGCTCGATGCCGGTGGTGTCGCAATCCATGACCAGGCCGATCGTGCCGGTCGGCGCGATGACGGTCGCCTGCGCGTTGCGATAGCCATGCTCTTCGCCAAGCTCGATGGCGCGGTCCCAGGCGGCTTTGGCATGGGTGGCCAAATCCTGCTGCTTCAGGTCTGACGCGACGAGAGGCACCGGATTGACGGCGAGTTTTTCGTAACCGTCCTTGTCGCCATAGGCGGCGCGGCGGTGGTTGCGCATGACGCGCAGCATGTTCTGGGCGTTGCGGTCGTAATCCGGGAAGGCGCCGAGCTCGGAGGCCATCTCGGCCGAGGTCGAGTAGGCGACGCCGGTCATGATAGCGGTGAGCGCGGCGCAGATGGCGCGGCCTTCGTCGGAGTCATAGGGAATGCCCGAGGTCATCAGCAGGCCGCCGATATTGGCGTAGCCGAGGCCGAGCGTGCGGTAGTCGTAGGAGAGCTTGGCGATCTCCTTGGACGGGAACTGCGCCATCATCACCGAGACTTCGAGCACGACGGTCCACAGCCGAACGGTGTGCTCGTAAGCCGCGATGTCGATCGTGCCGTCTTCGTTGCGGTAAGGCAAAAGGTTGATCGAGGCGAGGTTGCAGGCCGTATCGTCGAGGAACATGTATTCCGAGCACGGGTTGGAGGCCCGGATCGCACCGGCGGAAGCGCAGGTGTGCCAGTCGTTCATCGTCGTGTTGAAATGGAGGCCGGGATCCGCCGACGCCCAGGCGGCGTAGCCGATCTTTTCCCACAGGTCGCGCGCCTTCAGCGTCTTCAGCACCTTGCCGTCCTTGCGGGCGGTGAGCTGCCAGTCGCCATCGGCTTCCACGGCGCGCAGGAAATTGTCCTTCAGCGACACCGAATTGTTGGAGTTCTGGCCGGAGACGGTGAGGTAGGCGTCCGAATCCCAGTCGGTATCGTAGGTCTTGAACGACATCGAGGTGTAGCCCTGGCGGGCGAACTGGATGACGCGGTAGATGTAGTTCTCCGGCACGGCGTCCTTCTTGGCCGCCTTGATCTCGCGCTTCAGCGCGGTGTTCAGCGCCGGGTCGAAGCAGTCGTCGTCATGGCCTTCGCAATTGACGCAGGCCTTCATGATCGCTTCAAGATGCTTCTTGACGATCTTCGAGCCGGTCACCAGCGAGGCGACCTTCTGCTCTTCATTGACCTTCCAGTCGATGAAATCCTCGATATCGGGGTGGTCGGCGTCGACGATGACCATTTTTGCCGCGCGTCGCGTCGTGCCGCCCGACTTGATGGCGCCCGCCGCGCGGTCGCCGATCTTGAGGAAGCTCATCAGGCCGGACGAGCGGCCGCCGCCGGACAGCTTCTCGCCTTCGCCGCGCAGCATCGAGAAGTTCGAGCCGGTGCCGGAGCCGTATTTGAACAGGCGCGCCTCACGCACCCACAGGTCCATGATGCCGCCCTCGTTGACGAGGTCGTCCTGCACGCCCTGGATGAAGCAGGCATGCGGCTGCGGGTGCTCGTAGGAGGACTTCGACTTGGTCAGCTTGCCGGTGAAAGGGTCGACATAGAAGTGGCCCTGGCTCGGACCGTCGATGCCATAGGCCCAGTGCAGGCCGGTGTTGAACCATTGCGGCGAATTCGGCGCGACGCGCTGGGTAGCCAACATATAGGCGAGCTCGTCGCGGAAGGCGCGCGCGTCGTCCTCGGACTTGAAGTAGCCGCCCTTGTATCCCCAATAGGTCCAGGTGCCGGCAAGACGGTCAAAGACCTGGCGGGCGTCGGTTTCGGAACCATAGCGCTCGGCCTCGGGCAGCTTGGCGAGCTCGGCCTCGTCGGCGACGGAGCGCCACAGGAAGGAGGGGACGTCGTTCTCCTCGACCTTCTTCAGGCGCGCCGGCACGCCGGCCTTGCGGAAATACTTCTGCGCCAGGATGTCGGCCGCGACCTGGCTGAACTGCGCCGGCACATCGATGTTGTCCAAGCGGAACACCACCGAACCGTCGGGATTCTTGATCTCCGACAGGGCCTTGCGGAATTCGATCTCCGCATAGGCAGACTGGTCTGGCTTGGTGAAGCGACGCTCGATGCGCATTGGTCCGGTCCCTTTTGTCTATATATAGCGCTTTTCCCCGGGGATTTCTGCCCCGCATAGCGAAAAGCGCAGTCCGCCGTTTGCCGGCATCGCAGGCGACGCCGACACTCTCCTCGTCGCGGGCGCAGCCATGCAGACAGGCAAACGCCTTGCCAGGCGCTTACCCAGGTTGCAGGCCGACCCGCGGGTCCCTCGAAACTGAAACTTTTGTCGATTCCCTCCGTAGAGGAGGTTCACACTATCTAGCGTTGAGCCTGCCTGCAAACACTAAATATAGTGTTAACAGATCATTTTTTCCAGGCCGACAATTCTCCCTTTCGCCCACCCAAGCCCTAACGATCCCAACGCTTCCGCCAGCCTCGTGAACAGGCGGAAATCCGGGCAAAACGCACAAAATCCGGGGAAAAAGACCGGCCTCAAAACTCTCCGGTCGCGCCCGCAACAGGAGCGCATGGCCTATAAAAAGCGACTCGGTCCGACCCGTCAAGGATTCGTTTTTGTAGCTTTTGTGACCTCAACATCTTGTGTGTCACATATGTGGATAACGGGGACACGCAAAGCCCTGCCCTGCAGGCACTTGACGCGGTTTATCAGCCTGCCGCCAAGCGTGGCCGGCCGGCGGCTTTTCATTTTAGCTGGCTTGCACTATCTGTTGCGTTCGCGCGGGGGCGCGCCTTGTCAACATCAAAAGCATCCGTTACGCCCCGCTCATGACAGTTACCGTACGTTTTGCCCCATCGCCAACCGGCCGCATCCATATCGGCAATGCGCGCACCGCGCTGTTCAACTGGCTGTTCGCCATGAACAACAAGGGCCGTTTCATCCAGCGCTTCGACGACACCGACATTGCCCGTTCGAAGCAGGAATACGCCGATTCCATCCTCTACGACCTGCATTGGCTGGGCATCTTCCCGGACGTCACCGAGTACCAGTCGCGCCGCTTCGATATCTACGACGCGGCGGTCGAGCGGCTGAAGGCGGCGCGGGTGCTCTATGCCTGCTATGAAACGCCCGAAGAGCTCGATCTGCGCCGCAAGGTGCGCCGCACGCGCGGCCTGCCGCCGGTCTATGGCCGCGAGGCGCTGACGCTGACGCCGGAGCAGGTGGCCGAGTACCAGGCGGACGGCCGCAGGCCGCACTGGCGCTTCCTGCTGCCCAATTTCACCAGCGATCCGCTGCAGCCGGAGCGTACCGAAGTGCATTGGAACGACCTGGTGCGCGGCGAGGAGACTGTCGATCTCGCTTCGCTGTCGGATCCCGTGCTTGTGCGCGAGGACGGCACCTATCTCTATACGCTGCCTTCGGTGGTCGACGACATCGAGATGGGCGTCAGCCATGTCATTCGCGGCGACGACCATGTCACCAACACCGGCGTTCAGATCGCTATCTTCAGGGCGCTGGACGCCGAGCCGCCGGTGTTCGGCCACCACAATCTGCTCACCACCGTGTCGGGCGAGGGGCTGTCAAAGCGCAGCGGCGCGCTGTCGATCGAAAGCCTGCGCGAGGACGGCATCGAGCCGATGGCGGTCGCCTCGCTGGCCGTGCTTGTCGGCACGTCCGAAAATGTCACGGCCGCGCATGACCTCAATGAGCTTGCCGGCCATTTCGACCCGGCGGCGACCTCCAAGTCCGCCTCCAAGTTCGATCCGGACGAGCTGTTCGTGCTCAACCGCACGCTGATGCATCATATGTCGTTCGAGGAAGCGCGCGACCGGCTGATGGTGCTCGGCATTTCCGGCGACAAGGCCGAGCCGTTGTGGATGGCGGTGCGCGGCAATCTCGACCGCCTGTCGGACGCGCTCGCCTGGTGGCAAATCCTGAGCGACGGACCGCAGGAGCCGGCGGAATTTTCCGGCGAGGACCGCGACTTTCTCAATCAGGCGTTCGATGTTCTCCCGGAGGAACCTTGGAACGGCACGGTCTGGAAGGACTGGACGGGCAAGATCAAGGAAGCCACGGGTCGCAAGGGCAAGCCGCTGTTCATGCCGCTGAGACTGGCCCTTACTGGGCGGACTTCGGGGCCGGAGCTTTCAGATCTATTGCCGCTGATGGGTCGGGAAGGAACGCTGGCCCGACGACCCTGACCTTGCGCTGATCCGGCGGCAACGCCGAGACCGGCGACACCGGTGCCTTGGTGGTCAGCCGCTTGATAGCGTCCTGGTCGAGCCCGCCTTCAATGTTGGCGAGCGTTTCGGGATCGGCGCCCGGATCGAGTTTGGTCGCCGGCACCGGAACGAAAGGCGTTGCCTCGCTCTCCGGCTGCGACTGTTCGGGATTGGGCGGGTTGCCGCCAATGATCGTGAAGTTGCCAGCCTGCGCGTTGCAGCCGCAGGTCGGCGGCCGCGAATAATTGGCCTGCTTGTAGAGATAGGCGGTCGGCAGTTCGCTGTAGGGACGGCCGTTGGCCGAGGAGGTCATCAACCCGGAGTCGTCGTCCACTCCACGCGAATAGAAGACCTGCATCTCAGTGCCCGGGCAGCTCGATTCGCAATTCTTCTGGTCGCGCTCGAAGTCGCCGGCAGAGGCGGCGTTGGACATCGGGAAGAAATAGCCGTCGCAGGTGCGCACGCACATCGTGTGGAACTCGCCGCCCAACCGGGGCAGGTCCATGCCGTCAGGCTGGTTGATAACGCGGCGGAAGTTGCGCACGCTGGGATCATCGGAGGGTATGTCGGCCGCGTCCGGCGCATCGGGCGTTTCCAGTTGCTGATCCTGGCGGCCGAAAAGCTGCTCGAAAAGATTGCCGCCGCCACCGTCGCGAACGGCCTCCTGAAGCGGGGCGCGGCGCGGCGCGATCTCATCGTCGCGGCAGCCATTGGCATCGAGCGCCGCCAGGATGCGGCCGCGGTCGCGCCGTGTGCCGCCGGCGGCCAGCCGCTCGCGCTTGGCCTGCAGCGTGTCGAGATTGGCGTTCATGCGCTGGATCGACGCATCGATCGCCGCGCATTGGCTGACATTGCGCGAAAACAGCGTGAAGCCACAGCTGGCATCGCTCGCCCGGCCGCGGGCCTTGGCAAGCTGCTCGCGCTGGCGAGCGATGGCGTCGTCATATTTGCCGACGAGGCCTGGGCCTCCACCTCCACCGCGCGTTGCCGCGAGTTCAGCTTCGAGTTGCCGGCAGATGCGGGAAGCTGCGTGGGATTCGGTCACGACGCCAGCCGACGTCGCCAGCGCTGCAAGCAGCGCCGCGAGATGCGTCAGCTTCAACCCTTTCATCCGCCTGGAATCCCGATTGCCCGTGGCCGGAAGGCTACGTGTTCGTGGTTAACTGTTCCCTAGTA
This sequence comes from Mesorhizobium montanum, assembly GCF_033977145.1. Classification (NCBI taxonomy): domain Bacteria; kingdom Pseudomonadati; phylum Pseudomonadota; class Alphaproteobacteria; order Hyphomicrobiales; family Phyllobacteriaceae; genus Mesorhizobium; species Mesorhizobium montanum. The sequence continues at coordinate 66,559 of NZ_JAVIJF010000024.1, forward strand.
AAGCCACACCGATGCCAGCAAAAGCATGACGATTCCAACAAACGCGACGTTCCAAACGAGCGAGCGAAGCAGGGGAACGCCGAACGCATAGAGCGGGAGATAGAGCAGCCTGGCCGAAAAATAGAGGCCGGCTCCCCATTTGCTGAGCGCGGTCTCGTGGCCAGCCGCGTGGACAAGAAAAACCGCCGCCACGAACACCGGAAATGTCTCGGCGAAATTTCGCAATGCCCTTTCCAGGCGCCCCGCCATCCCTGTGAGCGGAGGGACTTCGGCGTCTCGCGCGCTGGCCGTCCAGCGGTAACCTCGCTGGAAGCTCGCCGAATGTGAGGCGAGAACTATGTGAATGAAACAAAGCACGCAACTTGCGGCGAGCATGGCCAGTTCGAAGCTCATTCACCCCCCTCGCACCTGCCCATTCGCTTCGGAACGATGGCCGCCACCAAACTTACAATGAAGCACCATCGGTGTTTTCAGCCAGAGTCGTCCTCAGCCCAGATCGACCAGCGCCTGAGCCTTGTGCGCCGCCTCGACGACGGCAAGCGCGGTCATGTTGACGACGCCGCGCGAGGTCACCGACGGCGTTAATATATGCGCGGGCTTGTCGGTGCCGAGCAGGATCGGCCCGACATGCAGCGCATCCATCATGGCGCGTAGCGCCGTCAGCGTGATGTTGGCCGAATCGAGGTTCGGGAAGACCAGCAGATTGGCCTCGCCCTTCAGCCGCGAATGCGGATAGACGCGCTGGCGCAGATGCTCCGACAGCGCGGTATCGGCATGCATCTCGCCGTCGCACTGCAATTGAGGCGCGATGCGGCCGAGGATTTCCGCCGCACGGCGCATCTTCAGCGCGCTCGGAGAATCGCGCGAGCCGAAATCCGAATGCGACAGAAGCGCTGCCTTCGGCTCGATGCCGAAGCGCTGGATTTCCTCCGCCGCCAGCACGGTCATTTCGGCGATCTCCTCCGCCGTCGGGTCGACCGAGACGTGGGTGTCGGTGAGGAAGATGATGCCGCGCTGCGAGATCAGCATCGACAGCGTCGACAGATCCCGGTCCTGGATGCCGGCACGGGGGCCGATGATCAGCGTGACGTTGCGCAGATGTCGCTCGAAGCGGCCTTCGAGGCCGCAGACCATGGCGTCCGCGTCGCCGCGCTTCAGCGCAAGCGCCGCGATCACCGTATTGTCGGTGCGCACCATGGTGCGGGCGGCTTCCGTCGTGATGCCGCGCCGGCCGGCAAGTTCGATCAACAGGTCGACATAGTGGCGGTAGCGCGGATCGTCTTCCGGATTGATCAGCGCGAAATCGACGCCGGGTCGGATGCGCAGACCGTAACGCTTCAGCCTGACCTCCACCACATGCGGGCGGCCGATCAGGGTCGGTTCGGCGATGCCTTCCTCGAGCACCACTTGCGCCGCGCGCAGCACGCGCTCGTCCTCGCCGTCGGCATAGATGACGCGCTTGGCGCTCGAAGTCTTGGCGGAAGAGAACACCGGCTTCATCACTAGGCCGGAGCGGAAGACAAAGCGGTTCAGCTTGTCGATATAGGCGGTGAAGTCGGCGATCGGCCGCGTCGCGACGCCGGAATCGCAGGCAGCCTTCGCCACCGCCGGCGCGATGCGCAGGATGAGGCGCGGATCGAAGGGCGAGGGGATCAGGAAATCGGGACCGAACATCGGCGTCTCGCCGGAATAGGCGCGCGCCGCGACATCCGAGGGTTCTTCGCGCGCAAGGGCGGCGATCGCCCGGACGGCGGCCATCTTCATTTCCTCGTTGATGGCGCTGGCGCCGCAATCGAGCGCGCCGCGGAAGATGTAAGGAAAGCAGAGCACGTTATTGACTTGATTGGGAAAATCCGAGCGCCCGGTGCAAATCATGGCGTCCGGGCGCGCGGCCCTTGCCACTTCCGGCATGATCTCGGGATTGGGGTTGGCCAAAGCCAGGATCAGCGGCTTCGGCGCCATGTGCTGCAGGAGTTCCGGCTTCAGCACGCCGGCGGCGGAAAGGCCGAGGAAGACGTCGGCGCCAGGAATGACGTCGGCCAGCGTGCGTGCTTCCGTATCTTTCACATAAGGATCTTTCCAGCGATCCATCTCCTCGACGCGGCCCTTGTGGGCGACGCCGAAACGGTCGGTGACGCAGATGTTTTCGACCCTGGCGCCGAGCGAGACCAAAAGGTTGAGGCAGGCAAGTGCCGCGGCCCCTGCGCCGGAGGTGACGATCTTGATGTCGGAAATCGCCTTGCCGGCGAGTTCCAGCCCGTTGAGCACCGCTGCGGCGACGATGATCGCCGTGCCATGCTGGTCGTCATGGAAGACCGGAATGCCCATGCGGGCCTTCAGCTGCTCCTCGACCTCGAAACATTCCGGCGCCTTGATGTCCTCGAGGTTGATGCCGCCGAAGGTCGGCTCGAGCGCGGCGACCGTCTCGACCATCCGCTCGATCCCGGGCGCGTCGATCTCGATGTCGAAGACGTCGATACCAGCGAACTTCTTGAACAGGACGGCCTTGCCTTCCATCACCGGTTTCGAGGCGAGCGGGCCGATATTGCCCAGCCCAAGCACGGCGGAGCCGTTGGAGACGACGCCGACAAGGTTGGCGCGCGCCGTGTAGTCGGCGGCAGTCGCCGGATTGTCGCGGATCTCAAGGCAGGGCGCCGCCACGCCCGGCGAATAGGCAAGCGCCAGGTCGCGCTGGTTGCCGAGCGGCTTCGTCGCCTGGATCTCAAGCTTTCCCGGTGTCGGGTGCTTGTGGAAGAAGAGGGCGGCCTCGTCGAGGTCCGACCGGGCCGTTTTCTTGCTCTCGCCGTCCATTGCGGCCCTCCCTGCGATACTGCTTTGGAGCCTTTTAACATGCGTCGGAGAGTTTTCGCGACGGCAAATAGCGGGCTCCGGCCTTCACAATGCCGGAGCGAAAATAATCAATCGATTCCAGCCTGTTGGCCTGTGAGCCTCAAGCCTTTTGGATTGGCGGCGGTCAGAACGCGCTGACGTAGAGACCGCCGTCGACCGGGATGTTCTGGCCCGTGAGGTAGCCGGCATGGACCGAGCAGAGGAAGGCGCAGATCTGGCCGAATTCCTCCGGCGTGCCTAGGCGTTTCGCCGGCACGTCGGCACTGATGCGAGCCTTGCGCGCGGTGGCCGCGGCCGGCTCTTCCAAGGTGCCGGCTTCGTGCGGACCGCGCAGCCGGTCGGTGTCCAGCTTGCCGGGCAGCAGGCTGTTGATGGTGACGTTGCGGTCGATCACGGTGCGCGCCACGCCGGCGAGGAAGGAAGTCAGACCGGCACGCGCGCCGGACGACAGGTCGAGGCCGGGGATCGGCACATAGACCGACAGCGAGGTGATGTTGACGATGCGGCCGAAGCCGCGCTCGGCCATGCCGTCGATCACAGCCTGGATCAGCTCGATCGGCGTCACCATGTTCTGCGTCACGCCCTCGAGGATCTTTGCGCGGTCAAGCTCGCGAAAATCGCGCAGCGGCGGGCCGCCATTGTTGTTGACCAGGATGTCCGGATCGGGGCAGGCCGCGAGAATCGCCTTCTGCACATCGGGTTTCGACACGTCGCCGACGATTTCGGTCACCTTGACCCCGAACCGGTCGCGGATCTCCTTGGCGGTCTTGGCCACGAGCTCGGCGTTGCGACCATTGACGACGAGGTCGACGCCGGCTTCCGCTAGCGCCATGGCGCAGCCGCGCCCCAGTCCCTTGCTCGAAGCGCAGACGATGGCCTTCTTGCCGCGAATGCCGAGATCCATGTGATTTTCTCCTGATTGCGTTGCGCACAAGCTAGCGCCTGGGCTGGATCAACCGCAACCGTCATACGGTTGTTGCATGAATCGGGGCATAGGCACGCGAAAGCAAAGGGTAAATCGTGATGTCAGACCCAGAGCCCCGCACTTTCCGCGCCCTGTTCATTTCCGACGTGCATCTCGGCTCGAAGGCGGCCAAGGCCGACTTCCTGATCGATTTCCTGCGTTTTCACGACGCCGAAATCATCTATCTGGTCGGCGATATCGTCGACGGCTGGCGGCTGCGGCGCAGCTGGCATTGGCCGCAGAGCCACAACGACGTGGTGCAGAAACTGCTGCGCAAGGCGCGCAAGGGCGCCTCGATCACCTATATCGCCGGCAATCACGACGAATTCGCCCGCCAGTTCCAGGGCGTGCATTTCGGCGGCATCGTCGTTGCCGACAGAGCGATCCATGAAACCGCCGACGGCCGGCGCCTGCTGGTCATCCATGGCGACCAGTTCGACACGGTGGTGCACAACCAGCGTTGGCTCGCCTATCTCGGCGACTATGCCTATGACACGGCGATGCTGATCAACCGGGTGGTGACGAGGCTGCGCCACCTGCTCGGCCTGCCCTACTGGTCGTTCTCGTCCTGGGCCAAGGTCAAGGTGAAGAAGGCGGTGAACTTCATCGGATCGTTCCAGACCGTGCTTTCCGAGGAAGCACGGCGTTCGCATGTCGACGGCGTGATCTGTGGCCACATCCATCATGCCGCAATCGAAAACTATGGCGAGGTGCAGTACATCAACACGGGCGACTGGGTGGAAAGCTGCACCGCGGTAGTCGAGCATTTCGACGGCCGCATGGAAATCCTGACCTGGGCGCATGTGCTGACCGAATCCTCGGCCGACGAGGATGTGCTGGTGCCGGTCGACATCATCGACCTCAAGGGCAGGGCGGCGCAGGCTGCATAATGCAGGGGAAGTACCCTCTTAAGTCTGCATTAAGAGCTTAGGCGCGACATTAAAGTAAAGCGCCCCCAACTTCCCGTGGATTCGGCGCTCGCGGGCAGGACTGGTCTCGTCAGATCAGCGTTTAAATGAAGCGGTTGAAGGACGTTAGCGTCGGGACCAAGCTCTCGCTGGGCTTTGGGCTGGCGTTGCTGTGCATCGTGGCGGTAGGGCTATTTGGGGTCGCGCAGCTGCGATCGCTCAACAAGGTCACGGGCGAGATCACCGGAATTTGGCTGCCTCAGGTCCAGATCGTCGACGAGATGAAGCGCAACCTGGCGGAACACCAGCTCTATGCGACGTTGCGCATGCGCACCGACGACACTCGGCAACTGCCGGGCATCGACGACAAGATGGCGAGGGAGAGCGAAGAGATCCTGCAGGGTCGGCGCGCCTACCGCAGGAGCGCGGGATCGCCCGCCGAGCAGGAGCTGTTCGATCAGTTCGTCTATCTGTGGGCGGCCTACGAAGACTCACTCGCGTCGATTTTCCCCCTTCAGGAAACAGGAGACCGATCGAAGGCCCTAAAAGAGTTCGAGACCGTATCGCTCCCGACTGTTGCCGAGGCGGCTCAGCGGCTGGACGGCCTGTTGGCCCTCACCAATCAGCGAAGCTCGGCTGTCGCGGCCATGGCGGATCGCACCTACGCCGTCGCGCAGGGGCTGACCTGGGCGGCGATTGCCTTTGCCGCCGCATGCCTCGGTGCGCTTGTCGCCTGGATTCGCCACAATGTCAGCAAGCCGATCCTTGCCGTGAGCGAGGCGATGCATCAGTTGACGCTGGGTGACCGCCGCTCAAAGCTCGTTGCGCTCAAAAGGGACCGGCGCGACGAGGTTGGGCTCTTGTTCTCGGCCTTTGCCGGTTACCGTGCCAGCCTGGAGCGCAGTATCGCCTTGGCCCGTGAAGCCGAGTTGGAGCGCCAGAATCTGGCTGCCGCCGCCGCGAACATGCCGGTGGGCCTGTGCATGTTCGATGCCGGGCGACGACTGGTTTTTTGCAATCAGACCTACGCCGATCTCTATCACCTGCCGGAGCCCCTGACCCGCCCAGGCTCGCAATGGGTCGATCTGATGCGGTTCCGGATCGCATCCGGGCTCTATGTGGGCTACGAGCCGGACAAATATCTGCAAGAGCTCTCGGCGACCATCGACCGCGCCGAACGTGTGGTGAGCCTGGTGGAACTCAGGGACGGGCGCACGATCGATCTCATCCACCAGCCGCTGCCGGACGGCGGTTGGCTTGCCACGCACCACGACGTGACCGACCTGCGGCGCAGCGAAGCCCGCATCTCGCACATGGCGCGCCACGACGGACTTACCGATCTGCCAAACCGTATATTGTTCCGCGAACGCGCCGAGGAAGCTCTGGTCGAGATGGGACGCAAGGACGGCAAGGCAGCCTTCCTTTGCCTCGATCTCGATCATTTCAAGACGGTCAACGACACGCTCGGGCATCCGGTCGGCGACGCCTTGCTGAAGGAGGTCGCCGCAAGGCTGCGGCAGGCCGTGCGCGAGGACGATACGGTGGCGAGGCTCGGTGGCGACGAGTTCGTGATCATTCAAAAAGGGGTCGATCAGCCGATCGGGTCCACGGCCCTTGCGCAACGGATCATCGATGCGCTGAGTGCGCCTTACGTCGTCGATGGGCACGGCGTTATGATCAGCGCCAGCGTCGGGATCTCGATCGCGCCGAACGATGGCGGGAACGCCGACCAACTGCTCAAGAACGGCGACATGGCGCTCTATCGGGCAAAGGCGGAGGGACGCAGAACATACAGGTTCTTCGAGCCGGAGATGGATGCCCGCATGCAGGCGCGGCGGTTTCTCGAACTCGACCTGCGTGAAGCGCTCGGACGAGAGCAATTCGAGATTTACTACCAGCCGCTCCTCAATCTCGACCGCGGCGAAGTCAGCTGCTTCGAGGCGTTGCTGCGCTGGCATCACCCGACGCGCGGCATTGTTTCCCCGGTCGAGTTCATTCCCTTGGCCGAGGAGATCGGCTTGATCGTCCCGATCGGTGAATGGGTAATCAGGCAAGCCTGCCTCGACGCGGCGAGCTGGCCCGAAGGCATCAGGGTTGCGGTCAACCTGTCGCCGATTCAGTTTCGCAGCGCGCGTTTGCTCTCGACGATTGTCGGAGCGTTGGATGCCTCGGGATTGCCAGCCAGCCATCTCGAGCTTGAAATCACCGAGACGGCACTGCTCGCCAACACCCAGGCGACCCTCACGATGCTGCAGCAGATCCACTTGCTGGGCGTGCAAATCGCGATGGACGACTTCGGAACCGGATATTCGAGTTTGAGCTACCTGCGCTCGTTCCCATTCGACAAGATCAAGATCGACCAGTCCTTCGTGAAGGACGCCGAGGATGTCGACAGCTCCGTCGCCATCATCCGGGCGGTCACGAGTCTCGGCAGCAGCCTTGGGATGCAGACCACCGCCGAAGGGGTTGAGACAGCCGAGCAGCTCGATCGGGTACGACGGGAAGGCTGCACCGAAGCGCAGGGCTTCCTGCTCAGTCGGCCGCTGCCCGCCCGGGACATTCCCGCGATGCTGGAGCGGGCGCGTGCCGTAGTGGCCGGCGACATCAGCGAGCCCGCACCCGAAGTGACAGGCGAGCGGAACAGAGAACAGCTATCCGCTGGTCGGCGTCGCAGGAGTGCGTCCGGCCTCGTTTGACCGGCCCGTGGCGGTTATCAACCCAGCGGCGCTTCGAGCTTGCTTATCTCCGTTTCGCGATCTGAAAGGCGGAAGACGCAGCCCCGGCTGCTCGCGGATATCGGCCAGCCGGCCTGTTTCCGGGCCTGAGCGCCAACAATGGCGGCTCGTGGCGTAGATGGGCCTGAGGCTCGATATTCTCTGTCTTTCAACAGCTTTAGCCGGATCTATCAGTCCAGACAGTTCCGCCGCGCTTTGCCGCATGTTAGGGATCGAGACGCGTTGCAGGCCGTCGAATGCAGCGTAATTGGATCGATTCATGTCGCTGCCGCCACTGTCGCCCGAGCAACTCGTCAAGCCTAGCCATTTCGAACTGCGCATGAGCCTGATCTTCGCGACCTTGTTCGTGTCCCAGGGCACGCATCTGCCTTACTTTCCGCTCTGGCTGCAGGCGAAAGGTTTTCATGCCGAGCAGATCGCCGTCATCCTGGCGGCGCCTATGTTCCTGCGCGTGGTGACGACGCCGATGCTGACCGCGCTAGCCGACCGCGCGAGCGACCGCGCCAACGTCTACATCGCGCTGGTCGCTGCTTCGATGATCACCTCGGCCGGCTATTTCCTGCCGGCCACCTATGCCGTCGTGCTCGCCGTGTCGCTGCTTTTGACGATCGTCTGGACGCCGCACTCGCCAATGGCCGATTCGCTGGCGCTGTCGGGTGTGCGCCGCTTCGGCTCGAATTATACGGCGATGCGCAAGTGGGGCTCGATTTCCTATCTCTGCGCCAATGTCGTGGGCGGCTTCATTCTGGCAGTCACAGGTCCGCGGGCGGTTCCGGTCATCATCTTCATTGCATTGGGTGCAGCCTTGGTCGCGGCGCTGCTGGCGCCGCGCATGGGGCGGCCGCGCAAGGCCTCGCCGCTTTCGGCGACCGAGATCCAGCAGAAGGCTCCCAGCCTGTTCAATGCCTATTTCCTCTATTTCACGCTCGGCGTCGGCATCATCACCGCCAGCCACGCCTTCCTCTACGGCTTCGTGTCGATCTATTGGAAATCGATCGGCATCGGCGATTCCGTCGTCGGGCTGTTATGGGCCTGGGGGGTCGTGTGCGAAGTCGGCATGTTCTTGTTCTTCAATCGCATTTTCGCGTCCATCTCGGTCGTCAGAGTGATGATGATCGCCGGTATCGGCTCCATCATACGCTGGATCGCCTTTCCGTTGGTCTGGCCGCTGGGCCTGGGTGTCGCCGGCTTCTTCGTCGTCCAGTCGCTGCATGCGGTGTCCGTCGCCATGGTGCTGATCGGCCTGCAGAAGATGATCGGCGAGACGGTTTCCGAAGAGCGGACGGGCGCCGCGCAAGGCATCGCCTATTTCTTCAACGGCTTCTTCATGGCGGCGGTGACGCTCGCTTCCGGCCCGCTCTATGAGCGGCTTGGCGTGGACGGTTTCCTGGCGATGATTCCGATCGCGGTCATCGGCATGGTGTTGATCAGGTTGGCCTCGCGTTCAGCCCCAGAGCACTCGGTCAGGGGGTGAAACCAGCGATCCCTCATAAACAAGGCCGGGCTCGCGATCGCGCGCCAGAAGCAGCGGACCATCGAGGTCGACGAAGTCCGCGTCCTGCGCCAGCAGCACCGCCGGCGCCATGGCGAGCGAGGTGCCGACCATGCAACCAACCATGATGCCGAAGCCCAGGTCGCGCGCACGGTGGCGCAATTCCAATGCCTCTGTCAGGCCGCCCGATTTGTCGAGCTTGATGTTGACGGCGTCGTAGAGACCAACCAGCGCATCGAGGTCCCTTGCCGCGTGCACGCTTTCGTCGGCGCAGACCGGCACCGGATGCGCGATCCGGCGCAGCATGGCGTCCTTGCCCGCTGGCAGCGGCTGTTCGACGAGCGTGATGCCGTGCTGTGCCGCGAAGGCAAGGTTCGCCTCGACGTTCTCGGGCGTCCAGCCCTCGTTGGCATCGAGGATGATGCGGCTTTCGGGTGCGGCTTCCGTCACCGCGCGAATCCTTGCCATATCGTTGTCGCCGCCGATCTTGACCTTGAGCAAAGGCCGCATGGCATTGGCGCGGGCCTGCGCTGCCATGGCTTCCGGTTCGGCCAGCGACAAGGTGTAGGCGGTTTCCAGCGGCTTGGTCGGAAGGGCGCCGATCGCTGCCGCCACGGGCGTGCCAGTCAGCTTGGCTTCCAGGTCCCAAAGGGCGCAGTCGAGAGCGTTTCGCGCGGCGCCCGCCGGCATAGCCGCAAGCAGGTCGATCCGGTCGATGCCGCCCGCAATCCGGCCGCGCATGGCCTCGATTGCCGCGCGCACACCCTCCATGGTCTCGCCGTAGCGCTTGTAGGGCACGCACTCGCCACGCCCGGAACGTCCCTGTTCAGCGATCGTTACAGTGATGACTTCGGCCTCGGTTTTCGACCCGCGCGAGATGGTGAAGGTGCCGGCGATCGGGAATCGCTCCATTTCGACCGAAATGACACGCGCCATAATTTTCTTCTCCGGCTGTGCGACACCAGTCTGACGGCAAATCGACACGCCAGTCCCGTCAGGCTAAACAGGACGCCATGTTGACCATCCGAAAACGCGACGCAAGCGGCGAGGCCGCCAAGGACGCCGAGCACCGGCCACGCGTTGCCGTGGGCGAGGAAGACGGCGTGCTGGGCTGCGCGTTTTCGGGCGTGTGGACGACGCGCACCGTCGCGCTGGTCGACGCCGATATGCGCAAGATCGAGCAGCGAAGCGGCGCGACGCGGCTGATGCTCGACCTTTCCCACATCGAAAAGATGGACACGGCCGGCGCCTGGCTTATCGATCGGCTGGCCAGCGCCTTCGAGAAGAAAGGCGTCGAGGTTCATTTGCAGGGGCAGAGCGAAATCGCCTCGATCCTGCTCGGCGCGGTCGGCGACGCGGTCCGCCGCGAACCCGATTCGGGCCCGTCCGGGCCGCCCAACATCATCCTTCGCGCGCTGGAGCTGGTCGGCCGGCGGGTCTATGAGATGCGCGACGATTTCATCGCTTCGATGAACATTCTCGGCGCCACGATCCGTGGCGCGCAAATGAAACTCGGCCGCGGCCATGCGGTCAACCTGGCCGCGATCTTCAACCAGATCGATCGCATGGGCGTCGGTGCCATACCGGTAGTGGTGCTGATGTCGGCCATTGTCGGCGCCATAGTCGCCCAGCAGGGCGCCTATCAGCTCAGCTATTTCGGCGCCAACATCTTCGTCGTCGACCTCGTCGGCGTGCTGATCCTGCGCGAGCTGGGCGTGCTGATGACGGCGATCATGCTCGCCGGTCGCTCCGGAAGCGCGATCACGGCCGAGATCGGCTCGATGAAAATGCGCGAGGAGGTCGACGCGCTGAAGGTGATCGGCCTTAATCCGATCGGCGTGCTGGTCTTTCCGCGGCTCGTCGCGCTGGTGATCGGGCTGCCCTGCCTCACCATCATCGCCAATTTTGCCGCACTCGCCGGCGGCATCGTCGCCGCCTGGCTCTATTCCGACATCCCGCCGGCCGCGTTCATCGACAGGCTGCGCGTCGCCATCGATCTCAGCACCATCTTTGCCGGCCTGATCAAGGCGCCGTTCATGGCCTTGATCATCGGCATCATTGCGTCGGTCGAGGGCATGAAGGTCGGCGGCAGCGCTGAATCGCTCGGCCTGCACGTCACCGCTTCGGTGGTGAAGTCGATCTTCGTCGTCATCATCCTCGACGGGCTTTTCGCCATGTTCTACGCAGCGATCGGGTTCTGAGATGGCGAGCGGCAACGGCGCGACGGCAGCGCAGGACACAAATGACGACGACGAAATCGTGCTTTCGGTTCGCGGCGTCACCGTCGCCATCGATGACAAGCTGATCCTCGACAAGCTTTCGCTCGACATCAAGCGCGGGGAAATCCTTGGCTTCGTCGGCGCCTCGGGCGCCGGCAAATCGGTGCTGCTGCGCACCATATTGGGACTCATGCCGAAGCAGTCGGGGACAATCAGCCTGTTTGGCGTCGATGTCGACAAGGCAAGCGATGCCGATCGCCTGCGCATCGATATGCGGCTTGGTGTGCTCTTCCAGCATGGCGCGCTGTTTTCGGCGCTGACGGTGATGGAGAACGTGCAGGTGCCGATGCGCGAATATCTCGACCTGCCCAAGGCGCTGATGGACGAACTCGCCATGCTCAAGATCGAGCTGGTCGGGCTGCCGCCCGACGCCGCGCAGAAATTTCCGTCCGAGCTTTCTGGCGGCATGATCAAGCGCGCGGCGTTGGCGCGGGCGCTCGCGCTCGATCCCGACATCGTCTTTCTCGACGAGCCGACCTCCGGGCTCGATCCCATCAGTGCCGCCGAATTCGACGAGCTGGTCGTCAAGCTGCGCGACACGATGGACCTGACCGTCTACATGGTCACGCACGATCTCGACACGCTGTTCACCGCCTGCGACCACGTGGCGGTGCTCGGCAAGAAGAAGGTGCTGGTGGAAGGCACGATCGACGACATGCTGAAGAGCGACGAGCCGTGGGTGAAATCCTATTTCCGCGGAAAACGCGCCCGGCAACTTGATCTTGCGGCGCGCGCATAGCCATAAGTGGGGCGATGGAAACAAGAGCCAACTACGTAATTGTCGGCATTTTCACGCTGGGCGCGATCCTGGCGGCCTTCGCCTTCGTCTATTGGACGGCCGCGATCGGCAACAGGGGCGAGACGGCGATGCTGCGCGTGCGCATCCCCGGCTCGGCTTCCGGCCTCAGCCGCGGCAGCCTGGTGCTGTTCAACGGCGTCAGGGTCGGTGACGTGAAAAACGTCTATATCGACGGCGACGATCCAACCGTCGCCATCGCCGACACCGAAATCGCCCGCTGGACGCCGATCACCAAGTCGACGCAGGCCGATATCGGACTTACCGGCCTCAGCGGCCAGGCCAATATCGAGCTCAAGGGCGCCGACCCGAAGGAAACCAGGCTGCTCGACGAGGCGGAGAAGGAAGGCAAGGTCGCCGAGATCGTCGCCAATCCGTCCGCGGTCACCAACCTTCTGCAGACGGCGCAGAACATCTTTACCCGCGCCGACAAGGTGCTCAGCGATCTCGAGGGCTTCACCAAGGACGTTCGCGGTCCGCTGACGCACACCGTCAAGAACGTCGAGACCTTCTCGGATGCGCTGGCCAAGAATTCCGACGGCATCGACAAGTTCCTGTCGGCGGTAAGCTCGCTTTCGGAACAGCTGAAGAATGTCTCGGGCCGGCTCGACAGCACGCTGAAGGCCGCCGAAGGCCTGCTCAATTCCGTCGACAAGGACCGGATCAAGAGCATCGTGGCCAATGTCGACACGGTAACGGCGAACCTGAAAGAGACCAGCAAGCAATTCGACACCGTCATCAACAACGTCAACACGGCGGTCGGCTCGATCAACGATTTCGCCAAGCAGACGCAAGGGACATTGGCCAAGGTCAACGGCGTGCTCGACGGCATCGATCCGGCCGACGTCAAGGCCGCTTTGGCCAACATCCAGAAGGCCAGCGCCAACGCCGACAAGGCGGCCGCCGATATCGCCAAGGTCACCGACAAGATCGCCAACCGTTCCGACGACATCAACGACACCATCAAGAACGCCCGCCAGCTGGCGCAGCGCCTCAACGATGCCTCGGTGCGCGTCGACGGCATCCTCGAAAAGGTCGACAAGCTTCTCGGATCCGGCGAGGCCAATGGCGTGATGGCCGATGCCAGGGCAACGCTGAAATCCTTCAAGCAGGTCGCCGACACGCTAAACTCCCGCCTGGGCACCATCGTCGACAATCTGTCGCGCTTCTCCGGCTCGGGGCTGCAGAACGTGGAGGCGCTGGTGCAGGACAGCCGTCGCTCGATCAACCGCATCGAGGAAGCGGTGACCGATCTCAGCCGCAACCCGCAACGCATTCTCTCAGGCGGCGAGGGCGAGGTCCGGCAATTCGACGGAAGGGCACGGCGTTGACTTCGGCCGCCGCGACCGCCAAGAAAATAAACCGCAAATGCGGGTTGATCGTAAGATCCGGGGACAACGGGGATCAGGCGTGAAGTCGGTCAGGGTGGTGGCGGGTAGTTTGAGATCTTCCGCGGCAGCATTGCTGGTGCTTACGGTTGCCGGTTGTGCGGCCCTGGGCGGCAAGCCGGCGCCGCTCGACACGTTTGAATTGTCCGCGCCGTCGGTCGACGTGCATGCTCACAGCCGTCGCCAGATCCTGATCGCCCAGCCATCGGCGCTCAAGGCGCTGGACAGCCAGAACATCGTCATCAGGCCCTCGGATCAGTCGATCCAGTTCCTGAAGGGCGCGCAATGGGCGGACCGGCTGCCGCTGATCGTGCAGGCGAGACTGGCCGAGACCTTCCAGCGCTCCGGCAGCTTCGCCGGCGTCGGCAAGCCGGGAGAGGGACTGGCGATCGATTACCAGGTCATCGTCGAGGTGCGCTCCTTCGAGGTGCGCGTCAATGGCGGCGAGCATGCCGACGTCGACTTGTTCGTGCGCATCCTGAACGACCGCAACGGCGAGGTGCGTGCCTCGAAGAACTTCAGCGCGAGCGCGCCGGTCTCCGGAAGCGGCAATACCGCCTATGTCGGCGCGCTGGACAGCGCCTTCGGCCAGGCGGCCAAGGACATCGTCCGCTGGACGGATTCCCTTATCTGACCACCGCCGTCAATGCGCTGGGATACCAGTCGTTTTCGATCGGTGAATAAAAAAGGCGGGCATCAGCCCGCCTTTTTTATTCACCGCTTGAGCCGCCTTACTGCAGGCGGCCGCTGGCGTGGGCCAGCATGGTGTAGACCTTGCCCGTGTCGGACGTCAGGTAGGTCTGCGCCATGATGTTGTCGCGGTCGTTGCGCGAGACATCCTTGAGCAGCTTCTCGAAATCCTCGCAGTAGCGGTCGACCGCGGCGCGGAATTCCGCCTCAGCCTGATACTTGCGGCGGATCTCGTCGAAGGTCTGCTGGCCTTTCAGCGTGTAGAGGCGACGCGTGAACACATCGCGCTCGCCGCGCCGGTAGCGGTTCCAGAGCTCGATCGAGGCGTCATGGTCGATGGCGCGGGCGATGTCGACGGAAAGCGAGTTGAGCGACTCCATGACATGCAGCGGCGAGCGCTGGGCAGGCGTCGCGCGCGGCGCTTCCACCGGCGCTGCCGGCCTGAGCTCCTCCTCACGCGAGGCGTTGGTCAGCAGGTCACGGACCCAGCCGCCCTGCGGCGTCTTGCCGTTCGGGTCGCGGCGCGGCGCCTCGGCGGGACGTTCCAGATCGAGCGTGCCGCGCAGCGTGGTCTCGGCGAGAGGCGCCTGCGGAGCGCGAGCAGTTGGTTGGGGCTGCGGCTGAGGCTGCGGAGCCGGCGGACGGCGCAGCGGCGGTTCGGCGGCGCGGGCCGGCGCCTGCGGAGCCGGGCGCAGACCGCGCGGCTCGCCGGTTTCGCTGCTGCCGCTGCGGCCGGATTTCGCAACGATATCCGACAGTTCCTTGAGCGCATTGATCTGCTCGGAGACGGCGCGGCGGATGGCCGAGGTCGATTCCTTGGCTTCTTCCGGCATCTCGATGACGCCCTTCTTCAGTTCGGCGCGGGTCAGGTCGAGCTCGCTCTTGATCGAGCCCGCGGTGCGGCGCATCTCCTCGGTCGCGTCGGCGAAGCGGCGAGTCGCCGAATCGACGACCTCGGCGATAGCTGTGCGGATCTTTTCTGCCGACTCCATCGTCCGGCCCTCCGCGGTCTGCATCGTCTGGCCGACGAGGTTCTCGAAGGAACGCATCACCTTCTCGAGGTCTTCCGACTTCTTGACCAGGCCGACGGCGAGATCTTCCAGCGAGGACTGCCGCTCCAGCGTATGCTCGAGATTGCTCTGCGCGGAGCTGAGCAGATTCGAGGCGCTGGAGAGCAGCCGGCTGTGCTCGTCGAACTTGGTCGCGATCGAGGCCACCTCGCGCAGCGTCGCCGAGGACAGGTCGGTGAGCCGCGTCGTGTTGGAATCGACCAGGCGCGCCGAGCTGGCGAAGGTCTGGGCGGCTTTCTCCGTGGTCGAGGCGAAGCTCTGCGTGCTGCCGGAGAGCCGCTCCTCGACCTGGCCGAGGTTGACGGCGGCCTGCTCGATGAGCTGGCCGAGCTGGGCGCTGGAGGTCGTCATGCGGCCGATGAGATCGGCCA
Organism: Mesorhizobium montanum; assembly: GCF_033977145.1. NCBI lineage: Bacteria > Pseudomonadati > Pseudomonadota > Alphaproteobacteria > Hyphomicrobiales > Phyllobacteriaceae > Mesorhizobium > Mesorhizobium montanum. The sequence goes on from NZ_JAVIJF010000024.1 coordinate 82,102, forward strand.
CGCTGTCGGCGAGTGAGGAACGCGCGCCCTCGACGGCGGAAAGCGTCTCGGCGGTGCGGCCAGCCAGCGCGTTGACGAGGGCCGCGTTTTCGCTGCGCAGCTTCTCGGTTGCCCGCTCTGTGACTTCTTCCATGCTGCGTTGCAGCTCCGAGCCGCCCTGGGCAAAGCGCTGGACCAGCGGCTTGGCCGTCTCGTCGAGGATCTTCGCCATTTCGGCCGAGCGCGTGGCCAGCATGGTGTTGAGCTCGCGCGTGTTCGAGCCGATGGTCCGTGCCGCCTCGTTGGTGCTCTGGCCGATATGCTGGCCGACCGCCGTGAAGGTCTCGGCGATGACATTGGCACGCGAGATGAGCTGGGCCTCGGCGCTGGAGACCTGCTCGTTGAGCTTCTGGCCCATCGTCTCGGCGCTGTAGGCGAGGCGGTTTTCCACGCTCGCGACCTGGTCTTCGACGCGGGCGGCGGCGGCGGCGGCGCTTGCGGCAAGCCGCTCGTCGGCGCCAGCCAGCGCCTGCTCGATCTCGCGAGCGTGCACGGCGAGCTCCTGGCCGGTCTGGCGGGCGCGGTCGGCGACACGTTGCTCGGTGGCGGCGAAGGCGCCGACGATCGTGTCGGCATGCTCGCCGATGCTCGAGCTGCTCGAGGCGATGCGCGACGCCAGGCGGTTGTCGGCGTCGTCGAAGATGCGGCCGATTTCACCGGCGCGGGCCGAAAGCGCTTCCGAGCCCTCGGCAATCCGCGCCATAAGCTGCTGGTCGGCGCTGTCGAAGATGCGGCCGAGATCGGAGGCGCGGGCGGCCAGCGCTTCGGCCGATTCGCCGATGCGCATCGAGAGCCGCTCGTCCGCGCCCTCGAAGTTGCGCAGGATGTCGCCGGCACGTGCGGCAAGCGACTGGGCCGTTTCGACGGCGCGGGCAACCAGCTTCTGGTCGGCCGCGTCGAAGGTGTTGGCGATCTCGCCGGCACGCGTGGCCAGCTTGTCGGCGGTTTCCTCGGCACGTGTCATGAGCGAGTTCGATGCATCGTCGGCGCGCGCCATCAGCATGTTGGACGTATCCTGGGCCCGCTCGTGCAGGCGGCGGTCCGCCGCCTCGAAGGCCTGGGCGATATCCTCGGCCCTGGAAAGCAGCGCGGCGGAAGTCTGCTCGGCGCGTTCGGCGATCTTGCGATCGGCGTCGCTGAAAGCAGCACCGGCCTGCTCGTGCAGGGTGCTGGTGACTTCCATGACCTTGTCGCGCAGCGCGCCCGCCACGAAGACCGCGGTCTTCTCCAGCACGCCGCGGACATTGTCGACGCCGGTCGACAGCGCACGCTCCATGGTGCCGGCGCGCTCCTCGATGACACCGGTCTGCCGGCTGAAGGCTTGCTCGATCTTCTCGACGTCGGCGGCAATCGCCGCCGAGATGTCGCTGCTCCTGGCCGCGATCTGGTCGATATGCCCGGAAACCGAACGATCGACGTCCTTGCGCGCATCGGCCAGCTTGACGAGATCGTCCTCCAGGGCCTTCGCAAGCATGTTGCGGCCTTCGGACAGCTTGCCGACATGGCCGGCAATGACATCGTCGATCTCCGAGCGGCTTTCGGTCAGCTTCTGAAGGTCCGCTTCTAGGGCGCGCTTGAGGATGTCGCGGCCCTCGGCGAGCTTCTCGACCTGGCCGGCGACAAGGCCGTCGATGCCGGAACGGCTTTCGGCCAGCTTGGCAAGGTCGGCTTCAAGAGCGCGTGTGAGGAGGTCGCGGCCTTCCGCGAGCTTTTCGACCTGGCCCGCAACCAGGCCATCGATGCCTGCACGGCTTTCGGCCAGCTTGGCAAGGTCGGCTTCAAGAGCGCGTGTGAGGAGGTCGCGGCCTTCCGCGAGCTTTTCGACCTGGCCCGCAACCAGGCCATCGATGCCTGCACGGCTTTCGGCCAGCTTGGCAAGGTCGGCTTCCAGCGCGCGCTTGAGGATGTCGCGGCCCTCGGCGAGCTTCTCGACCTGGCCGGCGACAAGGCCGTCGATGCTGGAACGGCCTTCGGCCAGCTTGGCGAGGTCGTCTTCGAGCGCCTTGGACAGCGTCGCGCGGTTCTGCGACAGCTGGTCGGCATGGGTCTGCATGAGGCCGCTGGCATTGGCCATATCGGCATCGAGCGCACGCGAAAGATCGGCGCGGTGGTCGGTGATCTTCTGCGAATGATCGACGATCGCGCCCTGGATGGTGTTGAGGTCGGCTTCCAGCGCGCGCTTGAGGATATCGCGGCCCTCGGCGAGCTTCTCGACCTGACCGGCGACCAGCCCGTCGATGCTGGAGCGGCTCTCTGCCAGCTTGGCGAGATCGTCTTCCAGCGACTTCGACAGCACCGAACGGTCCTGAACGAGCCTGTTCTGATGGTCGGCGATGGCGCCGCTGACCGTCTGAAGGTCGGCGTCGAGGGCTTTCGAAAGCTGCGAGCGATCTTCAAGCAACTTGTCGGAGTGTCCCGCAATGGCACCCTTGATGGTGTTGAGATCGGCCTCCAGGGCGCGCTTGAGGATATCGCGGCCTTCGGCGAGCTTCTCGACCTGGCCGGCAACCAGACCGTCGATCGAGGCGCGGCTTTCGGCGAGCTTGGCGAGGTCGGCTTCCAGCGTCTGCGACAGCAGGCTGCGGTCGTCGGCGAGCTTGTCGGCGTGGCTGTCGATCAGGCCGCGGATGCCACTCAGATCGCTTTCAAGCGCACGGCTGAGTTCGCCGCGGTCCTCGGCGAGCTTGGTCGAGTGGGTCTCGACCAGATTCCTGATGCCGATGATGTCGGTTTCGAGCGCCTTGGCAAGCACGGCGCGGCCTTCGGCAATCTTTTCGACCTGGCCCGCGACAAGGCCGTCGATCGAGGCGCGGCTGTCCTCCAGCTTGCCGAGATCGGCTTCCAGGGCGCGCGCCAGAATGTTGCGGCCCTCGGCCAGCTTTCCGACGTGGCCGGCGACCATTTCATCAATCATCGTGCGGGCTTGGACAAGTCTGCCGGAGTCTTCGTTCAGGGCCTGGGCGAGCCGGTTGCGGCCTTCCTCGATCTGCTCCAGATGGCCGCCCAGCGAAGCATCGATGGCAGCGCGCGACTCGTTAACCTTGCGCAGGTCCTCTTCCAGCGCGCGCGAGATCAGGCCGCGGCCTTCCGCCAGCTTCTGCACCTGGTTGGTGACGGCGGCATCGATTGCCACGCGGCCTTCGGCGAATTTCGCCAGGTCCGCCTGCATGGCGGTGGCCATGCGTTCGCTGCTTTCCGAAAGCTTGCGGCTGTGGTCCTCGACAGCTTCCTCGATGCCGACACGGGCATTGGCCAGCCGCTGGATGTCGGAGTCGAACGAGCGCGATACCACATGCCGAGCCGCTTCCATGCGTCCGGCGAAGTCGGTGGCGCGGGCTTCCAGCATGGAGGAGGTCGACGAGATGATGTCCGCCATATCGGCGCCGATCTGCGTCTTGCCCTGGTCGATCATCGACGACAGCTGGTCCTTGCTTTCGGCGAAGGTGTGGGCGATTTCGCGTGCGCGCTCGACCAACGTCTCATTGATCTGCCGGGCACGGGCTTCGAGGGCGGCGTTGAGCTTCTGGGTGCCGGTGTCGAGCGCCTCGGCCCGGGTCTGGAACTCGCTGATCAGCGCCTGGCCGCGCTCGGCCAGCGTCCGCTCGATGCCGGTGAGGCTGGCCTCGAACTCGGAATTCAAGGTGCGCGCAGCACCCCCGAGCAGCGAGACCATGCCATGGGTGCGGTCGTCGAGCAGGTCGGTCAGCGAGCGGGTGAGGCCGTCCGTGGTGTCGGTCAGCTTGGCGATACGGGTGTCGAGCAGGCTGGCGAAAGCCTCGCCGGAGGTCGAAAGCCGGTCGGTGATGTTGTCCAGGCGCGATTCGACGGAATCGAAGATAGAGGTCGAGCTTTCATTGATGCGATCGATCAGCGTGTCGCCGGAATTGTTGATCGTCATCGACAGCTTGGTCGACGCATTGAGGATGGAGTCGCGGATGATGTCGCTGGCCGAGCCAATCTCGTCACGCAGCGTCTCGTGAGCGCTGGCAATCGAGGCGCGCACGCGCTCTGCATGAGTGACGACCGCCTCGCGCTCGCTGCCGAGGCCGTCGACCAGCGAACGGATGCGGGCCTCGTTTTCGGAATAAGAGCGTTCGATCTGGTTGACTTCGCCGTGAACGAGCGTTTCGAGCTCGACCGCGCGGGCCAAGGTGCGCTCGATGCCTTCGCCCATGGCCGCCACCTCGCGGCGAACGGCTTGGCCGATCATCATGACGCGATCCTGGGCGAGGTTTTCAGGCTCCGCCAGGCGGAAGGCGACCTCGGTCATGGACTGCGCGGCGATGCGCATTTCCTGCGCGCGCCGGATCATGGCGGCGAACGCCCAGAACAAGATGACCGGGACGATCGCGGCAACCGCCAGGCCGATCAGCTCGGGACGGGCGAAAAACTGATCGAAGGTGCGGATCTTCCAGATGCCGGAGCCGAACAACAGGTTGGCCAGGCCGCCGGCGCCGGCGATCCAGGCCAGCGAGACAAAGGCGATCACCCAGTAGACGGTGCTCGACGCACGGCGGTTGAGGCTGTGCAGCAGCGTCTTGTAGTCCTTCTGGCGGTCGTCATTAGCGGGCGTGAAACCGGCGGCGGGCGTGAAACCGGTGGGGGGCGTGAAGCCGGCCGGCTGCGCGTTGCGCGGCTCGGCGGGGCGCAATTCAGCCGGCTTGGCCGCGGGCGCCTTGGCGGTGTTCGCCGGCTCTGTCCTCTGGCTGCGACCTTCGCGCGCCAGCTCGTCGGCTGCCGCCGAGATCTGCGCTTCGAGATCCTCCATCGACGCCGCCATGTCGAGGCCGCCGTCATCGCCGTTAAGGTCAAGGTCGAGCGCCTTTTCCAGTTCCGCGGCTACGTCGCTGTCGAGAGACTTCGTCGTCGTTGGTTTCTTAGCCATGCCTTCGCTACCCTGTACTAGCTGCCGCGGGACTTATGATTTTGGCCTGATTCTGGCCCGATTCTGGCTTATCTATCCCGCGCAGGAGGCTGAAAAATGGACCTTCGTATCGTAATGACACACTGGGGTAAAGAAAACATGCATTCCGGGCGATACGTAAAACTTTAAATATAAGGTTAACGCAAGCGTGATCCGGCCGCCTCCGTGACAACATTTTTCGTCGGCAATCGTTAACCCGTTGGCGACTGGAATCGCCTATTTTTTTGGGCCGTCTGCCCGCTTGAAGGAGTTGCAGTGCGTATGCGTGGCGAAAGTGGTATTGCGTTTTCCATGCCGGGGGGTGACGCCTCCGGAACGACTGGAGCCCGACCGGTGGATCTCGGCCATCTGGCACGTCAGACAATGGGTGACCGCGACCTCGAGCGGGAAGTTCTGGCGCTCTTCGTGCACCAGTCGCTGTCCGTTCGCGACCAGATCGCGGATGCCGACGCCAAGCAAAGAGCGCTTCTGGCACATGGCTTGAAGGGCTCGGCGCGGGGCATCGGCGCCTTCGCGGTCGCCGAATGCGCGGCGATCATCGAACAGCAGCCGGAAGACACCCGGGCTCTCAAAAGGCTCAGCACGCTGATCGAGGAAGTGCGCGACTTCATCGCCGGCATCAGCCGCTAGAGCCACCTTTTTGATGTTGGCGCCACCTTTTTGAAAAACGTCATTTCGTGGCGCTTTCGCGCCGCAGTTGACTTGTCCGGTGGAGTGATTATCTCGGCTGCGACTCCTCAGGTGACTTAATGACCAAGCTGACTTACATCGCCCATGACGGGACCCGATTTGACGTGGACGCCGAAAACGGCTCGACGGTCATGGAAAACGCGATCCGCAACGCGGTGCCCGGCATCGAAGCCGAATGCGGCGGCGCCTGTGCCTGCGCGACATGCCATGTCTATGTCGACGAAGCATGGACGGCCGAGGTCGGCGAGCCGGAAGCGATGGAAGAGGACATGCTGGACTTCGCCTATAACGTCCAGCCGAACTCGCGCCTCTCCTGCCAGATCAAGGTGCGCGACGCGCTCGACGGCCTGATCGTGCGCGTGCCCGAGCGCCAAGGCTAAAGCCGACTTTCGAGTTTCTTTCACGCTGGCTGCTTGGCAGCAGGCCATAGCTCATGCAGTGTCGCACCATTTCCCAATGGGGGCAGCGCATGACCGAGACCATCAAGACGGACGTTCTCATCGTCGGGGCAGGGCCGATCGGCCTGTTTGCAGTGTTCGAGCTCGGCCTGCTCGACATGAAATGCCACCTCATCGACATTCTCGACCGCCCGGGCGGCCAATGCGCCGAGCTCTATCCGGAAAAGCCGATCTACGACATTCCCGGCTGGCCCACGATCTCCGCGCAGGGCCTGGTCGACAAGCTGATGGAGCAGATCCATCCGTTCAAGCCGGAGTTCACCTTCAACCGCATGGTGTCGAGCCTCGAGAAACTCGAGGACGGCAGTTTTCGCGTCACGACCGATGAAGGTGAGGTGCTCGAAGCCAAGGTGGTGGTGATCGCCGCCGGCGGCGGCTCGTTCCAGCCCAAGCGCCCGCCCATCCCAGGCATCGAGGATTATGAAGGCAAGAGCGTTTTTTACTCGGTTCGGCGCATGGAGGAGTTCCGCGGCCACGATCTGGTCATCGTCGGCGGCGGCGATTCGGCGCTCGACTGGACGCTCAACCTGCAGCCGATCGCCAAAAGCGTGACGCTGGTCCATCGCCGCCCGGAATTCCGGGCCGCGCCCGACAGCGTCAACAAGATGTATGCCATGCAGGAGATGAAAGAGCTGCAATTTCTCGTCGGTCAGGTCAGCGGCCTCACCGGCGCCGACGGCCAACTGTCATCGGCGACCATCAAGGGCGGTCCGGACGGCGACGTCGAGGTGCCGTGCACCCGCATGCTGCCCTTCTTCGGCCTGACCATGAAGCTCGGGCCGATCGCCGAATGGGGGCTCAACCTGCACGAGAACCTGATCCCGGTGGATACCGAGAAGTTTCAGACGTCGGTCCCGGGCATCTTTGCCGTCGGCGACATCAACTGGTATCCCGGCAAGCTCAAGCTGATCCTGTCAGGCTTCCACGAGGTAGCGCTGATGTCCCAGGCTGCCAAGCGCGTCATCAGCCCTGGCGAGCGCATCGTCTTCCAGTACACGACCTCGTCGACCAGCCTGCAGAAGAAGCTCGGCGTCCACGACTGAGATCATTCCGCAAGCACGGACGCGGCGTTCTCGTCGCGGCCGCGCAGTTCCTTTTCCGGCATCAGGAAGAGCACGATAAGCGCCAGCACGAGCGTTATTCCGGCAGTGACGAAGATCATCACGAACGGCAACGCCGATGTCAGCTGGATATGCGTCTGCGAGCCTTCGGCGGAGAGCGGCAGCCCGTAGCCGAGCGCGACCGCGCCGAGCATGGCGACACCGAGCGCGCCGCCCAGCGTGCGCAGGAAGGTCAGAACGCCCGTCGCGACACCGAGATGCGCACGATCGACGGCATTCTGGACCGAGACGGTGGCAACCGGGAATGTCGTTCCGCTGCCCAGGCCGATCAGGGTGGTCAGGATCTCCACCTCGAGCAGCGACGCGTTTCCCGCGATGGCACTGAGCACGCCAATGCAGACGATGGCCAGGCTGACGCCGATCATGGCGATGCGCTTGTAGTGGACGAAGCGTGGGATCATGCGGCCGCTGAAGGTGGCGCCGGCGACCGTGCCGAGCAGAAGGCCGAGCATGGCGGTGCCGGATTCGCTGACCGAGAGCCCGACGACCGACTGCAGGTAGACCGGCAGGTAAACCGAAGCACCGATATTGGCTGCCTGCAGCAGGAACATCGACAGCGTTCCGGCGAGTACGATCGGGTTGCTCAACACTTCGAGGGAGATCAAAGGCTCGGCCGCTTTGAGCAGCCTCAGCGCGAAGAAGGCCCAGAATACGGCCGAGCAGGCCAGCAGGCCGAGGATTTCGCGCGACAGCCACGGATAGGCGCTGCCGCCCCAGTTGAGCGCCAGGAGCAGCAGCGACGTGGCGATCACCAGCAGCACGGCGCCCAGCCCGTCGATGCGATGGTTCTTGGCCGCTATCGGCAGCTTCCTCAGCGGGTTGTTGATGATGGCCATGGCCAGGATGCCGATCGGCAGATTGATCCAGAAGATCAGCGACCAGTGCAGATGTTCGGCAAATATGCCGCCGAGCAGCGGGCCGGCGACGCTGGCGACCGCCCAGGTGCCGGAGATCCAGGCTGCGTAGCGGGCGCGCTCGCGCGGCGGCACCAGATCGCCGATGACCGTCTGGGCCAGCGCGAAGAGACCGCCGCCGCCGGCGCCCTGGATAGCGCGGCCGATGACCAGCACCAGCATGTTGGGGGCGAGCGCACTGACCAGCGATCCGAGCAGAAAGACGAGGATGGCGGCGTAGATGACGGGACGGCGACCATAGACATCGGAGATCTTGCCGTAGAGCGGCGCCATCGCCGTCGCGGTCAGAAGATAGCCGGTGACGATCCACGGCAGATACTCGGCATGGCCGAGCGCACGCGCAATCGTCGGCAGGGCGGGGGCGACGATGGTCTGGTCAAGGGCCGCCAGCAGCATCGACAACAGCACGCCGCCGATGATGGCATTCTTTTCGCTCTCGCTCATCGCCGGCGCGGCTTTCGGCGCCATCGCCTGTTTCTCGACGGTCTGGTCCATGCGCTATTCTTTCAAGGGCTGATCATCGGTGCGCCAACGGCTCTGCCCGGTCACACCTGTCATTTCTCGTCTTGGTTCGAGGCTCGGACGTTTCGAACCCGCTCTATGTCGTTCGATATAGGCCGATTTCGACCGCCGCTCGAAAGTTTTTCCGGCCTGGCATCACGCTTGGGCGAAATTGGCCTCGGATGAGCTTGCTTCAGGTCAAGGCGGCGGCAGCTGGCCGGCTTCAACGCGCTGCATACGGTAGCGCATCAGCCGAAGGATACGGCTTTCGAAATTGACGCTCTCGACGCGGTCGAAGCGGACCTGGTCCTGATCGTGCATGGCGAGCTCGGCTGCCTGGGTCGCGGCGGCCTTGGCCTTCGCCTGTTCGCACGTCTTTTGCGGAGGGACGGCCTTCAGCGCATCCTCGAGCAAGCGCGCATGGTTCTTGGCGATCTCGACATGGCGTTCCTCATGCCGTTTGATGTCCGCCGAGAGCGTATCCCAGAACAGCCTGACGTCGGGATCGGATTTGCGCGGACGCCGCCATTCGGGGAGGATCACCTTGACCTTCACGGTGACGGCCGCGTCGGCGATGCGGCAAGACTGCGCGCTCTGCGCGTAGCTGATGCGGGTCGTAAAGGCCATCTGCGTGGCGCCCGGATGCCGAGAGCCGGTGCTCTTCACCTCGGGGCCGTTTTTCGACAGCTGGTTTTGGATATCGTCGAGCGTGCGGCCGCCGACGCTGAAATAGCTATAGGTCTTCACCAGGCTAGCCGCGCCCGCCGGCATGACGGTCGGGGCGAGCATCAGGGCGCAGAGCAGGGATCGCTTCATCATATTGCCTCTTCACGCACCTTGCTTTAGGGCCGTCGCCAGCGCAACGGAATTGATTTCCGGCGGATCACGCATGGTTGATGGATAATGACGACAAGGCGATGGCAGCTGGCGCATGGGCGCTATCTCGACCTCGGTCCGAAGGCGGTCGTCGTCGGCATCCTCAACGTGACGCCGGACAGTTTTTCAGACGGAGGTTTGTTCATCGCGCCTGAGAAGGCGCTGGAACAGGCGCGCCGCATGGTGGAAGAGGGCGCCGCAATTATCGATGTCGGCGGGGAATCCACGCGGCCGGGTTTTGCCCCGATCACGGCCGAAGAGGAGCAGGGGCGTGTGCTGCCGGTCGTCGCGGCGCTTGCCGCTTCCGGCGGGGCGTTGATCTCCGTCGATACCTATCGTGAGGATACGGCACGACGTGCGGTCGCTGCCGGCGCGCATATCGTCAACGACATCTGGGGGCTGCAGCGCGAGCCGGGCATCGCACGCGTCGCCGCCGAGACCGGCGCCGGGCTTGTCATCATGCATACCGGGCGCGAACGGCGGAAATTGCCTGACGTGATCGAGGACCAGTTGCTTTTCCTGCGCAAATCGCTCGCAATCGCGCGCGCCGGCAATGTCACCGACAGCCAGATCGTGCTCGATGCCGGCTTCGGCTTTGCCAAGGAAACGGCGGAGGAGAACCTCGACCTGATGGCGCGGTTTGCCGAGCTTCAAGCGCTCGGCTATCCGCTGATGGCGGGGACTTCGCGCAAGCGCTTCATCGGTGCAGCCACTGGGCGCGACCCTGGCGAGCGGGCTGTCGGCACGGCGGCCACCAGCGTCATCCTGCGCTTGAAGGGAGCCGACCTGTTTCGCGTCCACGATGTCGCAATCAACGTGGATGCGCTGGCGGTGACCGATGCTATGCTGGCGCGCGAAACCGAGCTTCCTCCCGGACACTGATCATGTACGTCATCCGCATGAAGAACTGCGCCTTCTTTGCCCGCCATGGTGTGCTGGACGAGGAGGAGACGCTTGGCCAGCGTTTCTACATCGATGCCGAGCTGACCGTCGAGCCCAGCCGCCCGCTGACGGAGGACTCCATCGAGGATACCGTCAATTATGGCGTCGCCTTCGCGGTTATCGAGAAGATCGTGACTGGACATCGCCGCTTCCTGATCGAGGCCCTGGCGCTGGAGGTCGCGAAGGCGCTGACGGCGCGGTTCTCGCAGATCAGGAAGGCCGCGATCACCGTGCGCAAACCGAACGCACCGGTACCTGGCGTGCTCGATTATGTCGAGGTGACCGTTGTCTGGCCAGAATAGCGCCGTCTACCTCAGCCTCGGCGGCAATCTCGGCGACCCGGCGAAGTCCATGGGCGCGGCATTGCGCATACTGGACGGCGACAACGCAACGCGCGTCACCGCCGTCTCGTCGCTCTATCGCACGCCGCCCTGGGGCAAGCTCGACCAGCCCGATTTCCTCAATGCCGCAGCAGCGGTCGAGACGTCTCTCTTACCGCGCGCGCTGCTCGACCTTTGCCTCGACGTCGAGAAGCGGTTGAAACGCGTGCGCGAGGAGCGCTGGGGGCCGCGCCTGATCGACATCGACATTCTGGTGTTCGGCGACCGGGTGATCCACGAGACAGGGCTCGAAGTGCCGCATCCGCGCATGCTGGAGCGCGCCTTCGTGCTGGCGCCGCTGGCCGAGATCGCGCCGGGGCTTTCGATCGGCGGCAGGAGCGTGTCGGAACGGCTTGACGCCGTCGATATTTCCGGCATCGAGCGGCTGCCGTCCGGCCGGGAATGGTGGCTGGGTTAAAACCGGCTGATCAACCTGAGAACCCGCCGCCGTCCAGGAAAGCCTGCTCCTCGGCGGTCGTCGCGCGGCCAAGCATCCGGTTGCGATGCGGGAAGCGTCCGAAGCGCCGGATGACCTCCAGGTGCTCCTCGGCATATTTCAGATATTCGGGTGCTTTGGCGGTTGTGAGTTCCACCGACCGTTCCTGGTCCGCCAGCCCTTCGGAATGCTCGAAGGGCAGGTAGAGAAAGACGCGAACCAGTTCTTCCAGTTCCAGGTCCTGACCGGCAACGATTGCCTCGTCGGCGAAGTATCTGGCCAGGGGATCGGTCGCGTACATGTGGCCGGTGCCTCGGAAGCAGTTGCGCGGGAACTGATCGAGCAGGATCATCAGCGCCAGCGATCCTTCGGCATGGGCATTCCAGTCATCGCATTCGCGCCGCGCGGCTGCGTAATGCAGCTCCAGAAAACGGCTGCGGAAATCCGCGTCGAAGGTGTCGTTCTTTTCGAACCAGGCATCCTCGCCGGCATCGCGCCAGAATTTGGTGACGGAAAGCGCTCGCGGATCGAGTTCTGCCATGCGTTGCCTCTCAGTTCTTGGTGTCAGCTCTTGGTGTCAGCCTTGTTCAGCACCACGGCGGTTTCCTGGTTCAGCGCGCGGCCGGCCCGGCGCGGCTGCCTGAGCGGCGTCGGGATCGGCGTGCCGATGTTGCCCTTGAGGAAACGCTGGCCGGCGCGCACGCCCTCGGCCAATTGTGTCTCGAAGCGCGCTTCGTCGCGGCGCCGCACGTCGTCGATGACCTCGGCGACTTCTTCCGGATCGACGCCAAGCGCCTCCAGTGCGGAGCCGCCGAAGACCAGTGCCGATTCGAAGGTCTCGCGCAGCTGATAGTCGACACCGGCGCGCACAAGCTGCAGCGCCGTGCCGCGATCGAAGGCGCGCGCCAGGATGGTGACCAAAGGGAATTCGGCCTTGATCAGCTGCGCGATGCGCACGGCGGCGTCCGGCTTGTCGACGCAGATCAGCACCGCGCGGGCCCGCCCGGCGCCGGCCGCATGCAAGATGTCCAGCCGGGTGCCGTCGCCGTAATAGACCTTGAAGCCGAAATCGGCCGCCGCCTGGATCATCTCCACCTCGTTGTCGATGATCGAGACGTCCATCCCGCGCAGCAAAAGCGGCTGGCTGGCAATCTGGCCGAAGCGGCCGAAGCCGATGATCAGCACGCTGCCCGTGAGGCCGTCGGCGATGTCGACGCCGTCGAGCGACTGCTCGTCGCGCGGGGTCAGGTAACGCAGCGCCACGATCGCCAAGGGCGTCAGCACCATGGAGATGATGACGATGGCGGTCAGCGTTGCGTTGGCCTGGCCGTCGATGATGCCGACAGCGGCGGCGGACGAATAAAGCACAAAGGCGAACTCGCCGCCCTGCGCCATGAAGACGGCGCGTTCGAGCGCCTCGCGGTGGCCGCTCTTCAAAATGCGCGCGACGACGTAGATGCCGAGCGCCTTCATGACCATGTAGGCGACGACATAGATGGCGACGAGACGCCAGTTCTGGGCAACGACGCCAAGGTCGAGCGACATGCCGACGGCGAGGAAGAACAGGCCGAGCAGGATGCCGCGGAACGGCTCGATGTCGGCTTCGAGCTGATGGCGGAAGGTCGATTCCGACAGGAGCACGCCGGCGAGGAAGGCACCCATAGCCATCGACAGGCCGGAGAGCTGCATGGCCAAGGCCGATCCCAGCACCACAAGCAGCGCTGCCGCGGTCATGACTTCCCGGGCACGGGCGTCGGCCAGGATGCGGAAGAGCGGATTGAGCAGGTAACGACCGGCGACCACCAGCCCGACGATCGCCGCAATACCGATGCCGACTTCGGTCAGCCGCTGCGAAAGACTGGTTTCGGCGCCGCCGGGCGCGAGGAATGCAATCAGCGCCAGCAGCGGCACGATCATCAGGTCTTCGAGCAGCAGGATGGAGACGATGCGCTGGCCTTTCGGCGTGGCGATCTCGCCGCGCTCTTCCAGCAACTGCATGACGATCGCCGTCGAGGTCAGCACGAAGCCGGCGCCGGCAACGAAGGACTGCGCGATGGGAAAGCCCCCGGCCAGTCCGACCAGGGTCAGAAGCACGGCGCAGACGCCGACCTGCAGCGCACCCAGGCCAAAAATCTCGCGACGCAGACCCCAGAGCCGTGAGGGCTGCATTTCCAGCCCGATGATGAACAGGAACATGACGACGCCGAGCTCGGCGACATGGAGGATCGATTCCGATTCGGAAAAGATGCGCAGGCCGAATGGGCCGATGACCACGCCGGCGGCGAGGTAGCCGAGGATCGAGCCCAGACCCATGCGCTTGAAGATCGGCACGGCAACCACACCCGCGGCGAGCAGCGCCACCACCTGCACCAGATCGCTGCTCGACGCTTCAACCGCCATGCCTGTCGTCATCCCGTTGCTCGAAGCACTCCTTGCATGCCCCGGGAGCGAGAGGCAAGGGCGCGGGAACTGGCTGGAAGAGCAGGAGGCACGCAGCAGACATGAAGCATCAGGCTCAAGCGGCGAACGCCTGTTGCAACTGCGTTGCACAAGTTTACGCGGCCCGGTTGTTGCATGCCGCCACTGTCAGTGGTTATGGCACGTTCGGCTTCGGCCATCGGAGGCAGGGGCGATGGGCGGCTGCCTTTTTTGAGGAGATGATTGATATGAAGAAGTTTTTGCTCGTTGCCGTGGGTGTCGCGGCGTTGGCCGGCTCGGCTTGCTCCAAGGGGCCGGAATGCACGCAGGAGATAGCCGCCAAGAAGGCGCAGGACATGGCTGCCGCACTCCAGGCAGCGATCACCAAGGATCCGGGCAAGGCGGCCGACCTGACCGCCAAGGTGCAGGCCGTGACGACGAAGTATCAGGGCGCGACGACGCTCGACGAAGCCTGCAAGGCCTATGACGAGCTGACCGCCACTATCAAGGGTTGATCAAAACCGTCGACAGATGCGATGGCGGTGGCCAGGCGGCCGCCGCCTTTTTTGCTGCCTGCCGCTTGAGATGGCGCAGTTCCCGAGATGTCCTACGCGATAGCCATTGCCCGTTTATGGTCGGCGATCTCGGCGAGCAGCCAATTCTGGAATAGGCCGATCGCGGTTGAACGCCGCCGCTCGGATGGCGGGCGCGCGGTTGCTGGAAGCGCGCTGGATCAGTTCTTGGCTATGGCGCCGACTTCGACCGAGTCGATCCGCTTCAGGCTCATGCCGATCACCGGCACCAGCTGTTTGTCGACACGCACGGCCACAGTCACGGTCATCGAATTGTCATCAGGCACGCGGGCCTGCATGACGCCGTTCAACTGCTTGCGGTTGATGGTGAAGACGACCTTCTGGGCGTCGACGACATTGCCGCCGACAATGTCCATCCCGTTGCCGGTCGAGCCGCCCATGAAGCTGCCCTTGTAGCCGTCGCGGTCCTTGCGCTCGACGGTCGCCGACATCTTCTGCGTGAACACGCCGACCCGGCAGTTTCCGTCAAGCGTCATGCCGACTTTGCCGTCTGGCGTCGAGCCGTTGAAATCGCAGGTGAATTTCGTGCCCTTATATTTGCCGGCGATGATCTCGCCAGGGCCGACCCATCTGCCTTCGACCGAGTGGAAGAACTGCTTGTCCGGCTCTGCCCCAAATGCCTTTTCGACAAGGCCGAGCGGCGCGGCAATCGCAACCGTCGCAGGCAGGACGCAGGACAAGATTACGCTTCTCATGGACGACACCCGGCACGACAGAGTCTATTCTTGGGACTTGAGTGACCATGACCAAGATTGGTTAATGCTTCGTCACTGGCGGTCGTGTCAGCGTTTACCTTATCGCTCGTCCTGAGCGTCCTTGCGAGACGCGAAAGAGGTCAGCGCCGACAGGAAATCGCCGAGGCCCGGGCGCTTCACGGCGATGAACGGCAAGGGACGCGCGGTTTCCATCGCCGCGATGCCGATACGCGCCGTCATCATGCCGTTGACCACGCCTTCGCCGAGCTTCGCGGAGAGTTTCGCGGCGAGCCCGTGGCCGACGATCTGCTGCACGAAACTGTCGCCGACCGCGATCGAGCCGGTCACCGCCAGATGCGCAAGCACGCCACGCGCCAGGCGGAAGAAGCCGAGCGTGCCCGGACGGCCGCCGTAAAGCTCGGAGAGCCGTCGGATCAAGCGCCCGGCCTCGAACACGACATAGGCGATGTCGACCAGCGCACGGGGGCTGACCGCCGTTATGAGGGACACGCGCTTCGCGGCTTCGAGAATCATGATTTTGGCGCGAGCATCGAGAGGCGACAGGATTTCGGTCTCGGCAAGCCGCACCAGGTTGGCGCCATCGATGATCTCGCCGCGCAAGTCGGCAAGCGAACGGCGACCAGCGGCGGTCTCGGGTTTTGCGGCGACGAAGGCCGACAGCTCATCGACCAACGCGCGCGCCGCCTTGGGATCGTCTCGCGCCACCGCGTCCAGGGCTCGCTTCTGCATCTTTTCGACTTCTGCAAGGCGGGCGATGGCGACGAATTCGCGGATGAGGATGACGAGCAGCGACAGCAGCGCTATCGCCGCCACGCCAGCCGCCAGCCAGCCAAGCCACTCGGCGCGCGCAAACAGGTCGCGGATCAGCTGGTCCGCCCACAGGCCGACCGCCAGCGAGACGAGCACGCTGAGAGCGCCGAAGAACAGCCGGGCCAGCAGCGAACGCTTTCTCGGCGCCGTCGCCGGCGGCGGGACCGCAGCCTCGATATCCGGCTCGTCGAAGACGTCGACGTCCGAGGGGATCACGACCGCCATGTCGGTCCTCGCGGCACGCGGCCGGCGCGCCGGCTGTTCCTCGGCGACGCGGCTCTGCGTTGCTTGCGGCCCCGGCTCTGCCTCGGGCTCGATGCGGAAGGCCGCCGGTTTGCGGGGCGCGGTCATGCCAGGTGATCTCCGATCAGGAACTGCAGCGCGCGGTCGAGCCGGATATGCGGCAAGGACAGCGTGACGCCTTCTGCGGTGCGTTCGAGCTTCGGCGGGCGGAAACGCACGAAGCGGATCGCCGGTTCTGCGTTGTCCGGCGCCGATCCGGACACGTCGAACACCGCATCCACCTTTTCCGGCAAATCGCCCGGGAATATGGCGGTTTCGGTCTTTCCGTCGAATGTCTCGCCGTTGATCTTCTCGCCTTTCAGCGGCGTGCCGATGATGACCGGCAGCGTCTCGCGGCCTTGTTTCACCGTGCCCTCGCGGGTCGAGCGAACCGCGGCCATGGCAACGACATCGACGGCGGCGCCGCCGAAATTCGCCCGCGCAACGGCACGGTCGGTCAGCCGGCGCACGATCGCCTGCAGCCGGTCGTGGCTTTCGTGGTGCAAATGGTCCGCCTTGGTCGCCGCGACCAGAATGCGGTCGATGCGGCGCGAGAAGAAATCGGTCAGGAAATTGCCCCGTCCGGGCCGGAAACAGGACAGGATCTCGGTGACGGCGCGCTCCAGATCGGCCATGGCGCCTGGGCCGGCATTGAGCGCCTGCATGGCGTCGATCAGCACGATCTGCCGGTCGAGGCGGGCTATGTGCTCGCGAAAGAACGGTTTTACGACATGCGTCTTATAGGCCTCGTAGCGGCGCTCCAACATCGCCTGCAGCGATCCGGAGCGCGCCCGGCCTTGCGACAGCGTCATCAGCGGCGCGAAGGTGAGCGCCGGCGAACCTTCGAGATCGCCCGGCATCAGGAAACGGCCGGGCGGCAGCGTCGACAGCGCCCGCTCGTCGAGCTTGCAGGCCTTGAGATAGGCGGCGAAGCTCTCGGCCAGCCGCCGGGCCGTCATCTCGTCGGCGTCGGCATCGGGATCGACGGCGGAGGCCAGCTCGCGCCAGGCCTGCGACAGGTCGGAGCGGACTGGCAGGGCGGCAAGCTCCACAGCCTCGCGCGAAAAATCGGTGAAGGATTTGCCGAGCAACGGCAGGTCGAGCAGCCATTCGCCGGGATAATCGACGATGTCGACTGATAGCTTTCCGGCCGAAAACAACCGGTTCCAGCCGGAAGCCGACTCATATTCGATGGTGAGCCTGAGTTCGGAGATGGCGCGCGTGGAGTCCGGCCAGACGCGGTCGTTCACCAAAGCCGCGACATGGTCTTCATACTGAAAGCGCGGAACGGCGTCGTCCGGCTGTTCCTCCAGGAAAGCGCGGGCGATGCGGCCGGATTTCTGCGCTTCGAACAGCGGCAGGCGTCCGCCATGGATGAGATTGTGGACAAGCGCGGAGATGAACACTGTCTTGCCGGCGCGGGATAGGCCGGTGACGCCAAGGCGCAGTGACGGAGAAAAGAGCCCGGCGGCATGGCCCGACAACGTATCGAGCGCAATCCTCGCCTCGTCGGTAAAGGTGGTCAGCGATGATGCCAAATCAGGCCTCTGGTTGCGCGTCAGCGCCCGATATAGGCCCTGGACCGCGCGTTTGAAATGGCCTCAGAGGTCGGCGGGCGTGAGAAAGGCTTCGAGATAGCCGCTGCCCTGCGCCGCTTCGGCAAGATTGCCGGGAAAGCGCACCACGGCGAGGCCGGAGGTAGGAAACCCGTGGTTCATCATACCGCGCGCAGCCTCCTCGCCATCGCCCGACACCGCCATCGCCAGATCCTCGGTCATGGGGTTATGGCCGATCACCAGCAGCGAGTCGGTACCGCTATTCCTGCGAATGATGTCGAGATAGCCGGCCGCATCCTCGCTATAGAGCGTGTCGAAGAACAGAACCCGGCCGGTGTCGGTGCGCCCCGCCAGGCCTTCCAGCGTCTGCCTTGCCCGTTTGGCATTGGAGCAAAGCGTGACATCCGGCACATAGTTGCGGGCCCGCATGGCCTCTCCGATGGCTTCGGCATCGGCCATGCCCGATTGGTCGAGCGGACGGTCGAAATCGCGCACGCCGGGCAGCGCCCAGCCGGCTTTGGCATGCCGCAACAGATAAAGTCTACTCAACCGGTTCCCCAATAGCGCTGCCTTTCCGGCAAAGCGCGATTAGTCACCAGAACCGTGTCATGCACAATGGCAGTCGTAGCAACTGCAACGAATCATGCGCGAATTCGTTTTGTGGCGTTGAAACAACGTCGTTGCGCGGGCCGCCGATGCGAGACTAACAATTGCGTGAAACTGTCGCCAATAGCGCTTGTGCAGCCTCTTGTCCCCGAATATATAGGCGCCAAATTTGGGGTTGTTGGGTGAGTCGAATGAACGACATCGTTACCGCCGATTACGTACCCTCCGAAGACGAGCCGTTCATGAACGAACGGCAAAAATCGTACTTCCGCCAAAAGCTTATCACCTGGAAGAGCGACATTCTCCGCGAAGCGCGCGAAACCCTCGAAATCCTGCAGCAGGAAAACGCCAACCACCCCGACCTAGCCGATCGCGCCTCCTCCGAAACCGACCGCGCCATCGAATTGCGCGCCCGCGATCGCCAACGCAAGCTCATCTCGAAAATCGACTCCGCGCTCCAGCGCATCGACGAAGGCACCTACGGCTATTGCGAGGAGACCGGCGAGCCGATCGCGCTGAAGCGGCTCGACGCGCGCCCGATCGCGACGCTGTCGATCGAGGCGCAGGAACGCCACGAGCGCCGCGAGAAGGTCTATCGCGACGACTGACGCGAACCGAATAAGCAAGAAAACGTCGAAAATGGCCGGATTTCCGGCCATTTTCGTTTTCGACGTCAAAGTGCGGACGGCCGGTCAGCGGCTGTCCAGTTAGAGCATTTCACCGTTTCACGGAAACGGCGAACCGCTCTATCTCTTTGTTTTGACGCAATTCCGGACGGAAGGCTACGGCGAAGTCGCCGAGCCTAAACCGCTCACACTTGTCCTGGAATTGCTCTAGCGCTTGTGGCTCCCCAGCTCGCCAAGAAGCTTGGTCATCTCGTCGTCGAGCGAGGGCTTGGCCGCCGGTTTGCTGACAGCCGGCTGCGAATGCGTCTCGTCGAGAGAGGTCTCGAGCTCGTGCATCAGCGTGTCATCGATGGAGTCGTTTGAAGGCGGCGGCGGGTACCTGGTGCTGCCGTTCGTCGTGCCGTAGCTCGGCAGCGGCATGACCTTAGCCGTCGGCTGGCTCGGCGCCACCGGCTTCGGCGCGGGGGCGGGCGCCGGAGCGCGCGGACGCGTGGCGGCGGCGGGCTGGGCGGCAGGCG
>NZ_JAVIJF010000025.1:0-98677 GCF_033977145.1 Mesorhizobium montanum
ATCCCGAGCTTTGCAAGATGGCGAGCGACCGCCTGCTTGGTGTGCACGGCATCTACATTCAGCCGATCAACTATCCGACGGTGCCGCGCGGCACCGAGCGGCTGCGCATCACGCCGACGCCGTTCCACTCGGACGCGCTGATCGCCGAGCTGCAGGATGCGCTGGTCGAGACCTGGGACGCGCTGGGCATTCCCTATGGCGCGACCGGGCGCCCGGCCGTTGCCAAGAGCGACCGCATTATTCCGCTGCTGGTGCCGAAGTCAGGCGGCTGAAATCCAACGCGTAAAACTTGATCCGGAACAATGCGCGCAGTTCCCGGTAAGAGAGAATAGAAACAGTCGAGGGATGATAATGATGACGCACGCTGTTTCACACACTTCCATCACCCATGCCTCCGAGCAGGCGCAGCAATGGGTGAACGAACTTGCAAAGGATTTGGACTGGAATGAACAGAGCGCGTTTCGCCTGTTGAAGGCGGTCCTGCATACCTTGCGCGACTGGCTCTCGCAGGAGGAAATGGCCGATCTGTCGGCCCAGCTGCCAACGCTGATCAGAGGCATCTACTTCGAAGGGTGGAACCCGGCCGAACCGGCATGGGAACGGAAGAAACGCGACTTCGTCGTTTGTGTCCGCGACAGCTTTGGCTACGAGCCGGAGATCGACGTCGACAAGGCCATCGGAGCGGTGTTCAAGCTCCTCGACCGGCACATTTCCCACGGCGAGATCGTCCAGGTCCGAAACTCGATGAAAAAATCACTGCGCCAACTCTGGCCGGAGGGATGACCGATGTTTCGCGATCGCCAGGAGGCGGGGCAGAAGCTCGGAGCATCCCTGCAGCCGCTTCAGCTGAAGGATCCGATTGTGCTTGCCCTGCCACGAGGCGGCGTCCCCGTGGCCGCCGAGATGGCCAAGGCCCTCAAGGCGCCGCTGGATCTGGTGATCGTTCGAAAGGTCGGAGCACCGGGCAATCCGGAACTGGCCGTGGCCGCCATCGTGGACGGAGACCCTCCCGACGTCGTTCTCAACCGGGAGATCGTGGAAGCCTATGCTCTCGACGACGGCGCTCTTCGTGTTTTGATCGCGCAAGAACGCCCCGAACTGGAACGGCGCCGAACGGTATATCGTGGGAAAGACCCGCCCCTGTCGGTGGCCGACAAGACCGTTATCATCGTCGACGACGGGGCGGCGACCGGAACGACGATGAAGGTCGCCATTCGCGCCTTGAAGCGACGTTCGCCGCGAAAGATTATTGTGGCGCTGCCCGTGGCGCCACCGGAGATCGTGGACGAACTTGCACAAGAAGCGGATTTGACGATCTGCCTCAATCAGCCTGCCCGTTTTCGGGCACTCAGCTATTATTATGGCAACTTCCCGCAGCTCTGCGACAGCGAGGTCCTCGACATCATGGCCCTCGCTGCTCAGGCGCGAGGTGGTCGTCGTAACGCCGGCGAAGGAAGGCGTTCCGGGCCGCACGCCACAGACAAGTCGCGGCACGAAGCTTAGGAGTTTCACCTATGATGATCCGCACCCTTTCGGCGATAGAGTGCACCAAGCTACTGACAGCCAATCGGGTCGGCCGCCTGGCCTGCGCGAAGGACGGGCAGCCCTATATCGTCCCCTTCTACTACGCTCACGCGGACAACCACCTCTATGCCTTTTCCATGCAGGGCAAGAAGATCGACTGGATGCGCACCAATCCGCTCGTGTCCGTGCAGGTCGACGAACATGGTGCGGGTCGGGGCTGGAAAAGTGTGATAGTCAATGGCCGCTATGAGGAACTTCCCGATCGGATCGGACACAAGGTCCAACTCGATCACGCCTGGTCCCTCCTGAGCAAGCACGCCGACTGGTGGGAGCCAGGCGCGCTCAAGCCGGCCACCTCCTCAGATGCCGAGCACCTCCCGCACGTATTCTTCAGAATTTTCATCGCGCAAGTATCGGGCCGCGAGGCGATCGAGAGCTGACCATGGCGAGGCCGAGCGGAAGCCATGCAAGGCAGACGGCCGCTCGAAGCTACTGGCTGCTTGAGCGGCCCATCTAAGGCATCCTGTCGTGGATTCGCTTTTCCGGCCGGCTCGATGGATCCCAAGATCAGCGCTGCGATCGAATTCGTTCAAGCAACCGGCAATCCGTCTGCGATTGGGCGGCTCGAAGACGTGGTGGAGATCGTCAAAGGCCGGCAGGGCACCTGGTTCGAAGCATAGCCGCGTTTCGGATACCCGTCCTTGCAGTCGACAAGCATCAAGGCCGACGGCCGTCAGGATGCCGCCAGGGGCTGGTCACATGATTTCGGAGACCACCATGGACGCGCGCTTTCAAGGCGGCCGACGTCCATAACTCCTGCCGGAGCGCAAACACCGGTTATTCGCCGAGCACACGGCGCCTTTCTTCGAGCTCTTCCTTATCGATCTCGCCGCGCGCAAATCGTTCCCTGAGAATGTCAACCGGTGTGCGGCTGGCGACCGGGTGATGCTGTGACACTGGCCCCGACGACGGTCCGCCCAGGCCGCGGACGAGAAAGACCGCGGCTGCCAATAGCAACGCGAGGAAGAGGATCATGAACAGCGGACCGAAAATCATGGCATACCAACCTCCGCCCCACCACATCATGTGGGGTCCCCAATCATACCTTCCGATGTCGGACGGTGCCTGCGCCCATGCTGCACTTGGCACAAGGGCCAGAGCAGCGCTCGCTACCGCGACGGACTTCATCAAAGCCTTCTGCATTGGCGTGCTCCATCTTGAATGGACATGGACGAGCCCTTGTTCGTCCTGCTCCAACATCGCAGGTCCGGCGCAAGCTCGCATTGATCAGGATCAATCCGGCTCGGTCGCCATTCGGCCCGGCATCTCGGCTTTGACCTTGATCAACGCGAATGATGGCAATGCCCGCGACAAGTCCACAACAACAGGCCCATTGCAGATGCAAAGCGAGAGACGGATATGAAGGAATTGCCGCTTGCCGAAGTCTACCGGCTCATCGAGCCCGGTCCAGTCGTCCTGCTTTCGACGCGATCCGGGCAGGGCCGCTCGAATGTCATGACCATGTCCTGGCACACGATGGTGTCAGTCGCGCCGCCAATGATTGCCTGCATCGTATCAAGCAATGACCTCTCGTTCTTCGCCTTGCGTCAAACGAAGGAGTGCGTGATTGCAATCCCTGCCGTCGGCCTTGCGGAGAAGGTCGTGAAGGTCGGCAACTGCTCCGGCCGGGATACGGATAAGTTCGCAACGGCATGGTTGACGCCGCTTCACGCCGAGCGGGTATCGGCGCCGCTCGTGGCCGAGTGCTTCGCCAATCTCGAATGCCGCGTGGTCGATACGCGCATGGTCAACAAATACAATCTTTTCGTGCTGGAAGTCCTCAAAGCCTGGATCGACCCGGGACAGCCGAGGCCGAAAACCATCCATCACATCGGGAACGGCGCCTTCGTCGTCGATGGCGAGGCAATCTATTTCGAATCCCGCATGCCTTGAGGTTGGGTGCCGGAGCAGGGACGACTTTGATCCGCATCAAGGCGCGCGCGTTTCTCCGAAATAGGGTTCAGCTCACCGAGAGCAATCAAACCGGAAGTGCGTGCGATGAGCTACAAATCAATCCTCCTGAACCTCAATATTGATGGTCCGATCGAACCGCTCACGCGGGTTGGTGTGGACCTGGCCAAGCGCTTTGACGCCCGTTTGATCGGATTCTGCGCCGCGGACGCTCCATTGCCGGTGACGATGGCGCCTGAGGGCGCGGCCATCGCCACCGAGATTTGGGAGCAGTCGAGGGATGAGATCCGACGCCGCCTGATCGAACTGAAGGGTGAATTCGAGGGACTGGTGGCCGGAGCGGTCAAGACGGGCTGGCATGGCGCGATCGAAAATCCGGATCATGCCCTGGCCAGGGGAGCTCGTATGGCCGACATGGTTGTCGCCAGCGCTTCACAAGGCGCATCCACGGGCGATTCCTACCGCACAGTCGATCCGGGGTCGCTGGTGCTGCGCGCCGGCCGGCCGGTCCTGGTCGCTGCCGATGGCGCGACGGGTTTGCCAGCCCGCCGGATCGTGGTGGCCTGGAAGGACACGCGCGAAGCGAGGCGTGCGGTGGCGGATGCCGTGCCGCTGATGGTCATGGCCAATGAAGTCACCATAGTGGCGGTCGATCGCAATCCGGACGATTGGATCAGGAACGGTGTCAATGATGTAGCGAGCTTCCTGGCTGGCCACGGCATCAAGGCGCGTACCGAAATAGTCAAGACGGACGACGACGAGAACAATCGTCTCGTCGATTTTTTCGCCGCGGTGAATGCCGAACTCATCGTGTCGGGTGCCTACGGACACAGCCGGTTGAGGGAATGGGTATTCGGCGGCGTCACCCGCTCGCTGCTCGACGAGGTCTGGCTCAACCGGCTGATGTCGAACTGACGCCCCGAAATGCGTGGGTGCCGCTGTGAGCGAATTTTTTCGGTGCATTGATCGAGATCAAATTCTTCGGGTCAAAATCCTTCATATGTCTCGCAATCAGCCAGTCAGGTAAACTTCGCTCAATGAGAAATGCCGTCGCTAAGCTTGTCGACACGTGCAACGCCGAAAGAAGCAAGGGATTGGACTTTCCAACCATCTGGAGAGATGTGCTGAAGGCGCACCCTTGGGTGCGCGGACAACCAGTGCAAGACAGCGCAGAGGACGGTCCCATCTTGCGGGTCCCTTTGATCACCGGCCAATTCCTCGTGTTCCGGGGCTCGCATTTCTCGCTTCTGTGAGCTGAGCACCCAAGCGATCGCTGGACTGGTTGAACGCCTCCCGCTGAACTTGATGCGGATCAAGGCCATTGCGCCCCCCGCTGCCTCGATGCTGGAAGCATTACCTTGACCCCCGAGCAGATCCGAACCGCTCCCACGTTTTGCGTCAAATCAAACATCTTTAGGGTTCGCATCGCCGGCTATCGTCAGCGTCCTGTCAGGCTGCGTTTGCTAGACGGCGCCCGCGACCGATCATGTTTCAAAGCAGCCCGCCAGCTGTGGTCGCCGGATGGCGGTCAGGAGCACTCGATGCAGTTTTTGAAAATTGGATTGGCGTTGACCACGCTGGCAGTTGCGGCGCCGGCATTCGCGGAGACCACGGTCAACGTCAAATTGTGGGACAAGAGTGGCGACGTGAACCCCGACGCCAAGATGGGGATGGGCATGCCGGCGAACATGAGCATGGCGATGATGAAGATTCAGCTCGACAAGAAGGTCGTGCCGGCAGGCAAGGTGACCTTCGATGTGACCAACACCTCGAAGGCCACCGTCCATGAGATGATTGTTGTGCCCGTGACCGACCCCAAGAAGACGACGCTGCCATATGTTCCGAACGAGAACCGTGTCGATGAGGACGCGGCCGGCCATCTGGGCGAGGTCTCGGAACTCGATCCGGGCAAGGCGGGTTCCTTGACGCTCGACCTTAAGCCTGGCTTCTACGCGGTTTTCTGCAACATCCCCGATCATTTCATGAACGGCATGTGGGCCACCATCAAAGTTCAGTGAAACGGCACCGAGCACGCCCGGCGACGAGCCGCGGGCGTGCTCGGCCAGCGAAACCGCGGGCGCGAGTTGTGAATGGCTAAACGCCGTCGCAATGTGCATTGCGACGTACGCGGGGCTCCGGTCCCCAGCTCCTCGGGGGTAGGATCGCGACAAGTGATCCATATGTCGAGCGCAAGAAGCGGCGAGCAGGCGACCGGGGCCTGTACTCCCTGGGACAGGCACATCGAATGTTCAATCGTGCTGTCGCGAGGCCCTCACGGCATAGCGATTAGACGTGGGTGACCATGCTGATCGAAGCGAGCAGAGTGTCGATTGGGTCAGGCAGTTTCTATGGCGCCTTTGATCGACATCACAGAATGCTTGACAAAGTCCTTGGCGATCTCGCCGACAAGTTTGGCGCTCAACGATGGCTTATAGTGCCTTCGCATCTCACCAAGAGTGCGCGGATCGGCGATGACCAGGATGTGCTCGCAGTCTTTTTCATGCGCCTGATAATTGAGATAGGCTGCGACCGATCCTGCAAAATCGTCTTCACGCAGGCGCGACTCGTCCGGATTGGCGGTTGAATTGCGATGTCTGCCGCCCGATCCGGCGTGGGCCACTTGAAGGACGGAATCCTCGACTTCGATCAGGTCGAGATGAGGTTCGTGTCCCTTGTTGTGGAACAGCCGCAAGCTCTCGCCATCCGTGACCGCGACAAGAGTGCCGTTATTCAGGATCATGTGTTTCTCCGAAGTCGGATCAGCCGAGCGCCGCAGCGCCGTCCGGTCATTTCATTGCTATGCCAGGCAGGTAACCCCGGATCGAGCTGCGTCGCCTTGACCCTGATCAAAGCCGGGCAAGGCCATGACCGGCCCATGATAGCGAAAGATGCTGCGGGCAACGCACCAGGCTAATTCGGGCAGAAGGCTGAATGTAGTGCCTCGATCACCGTGAGCACCTCCGGCCGCGTGATCCGGTAGTAGACCGTCGTCCCTTCGCGACGGGCTTCGACCAGTCCGTCGGCCCTCAGCCGCATAAGCTGTTGCGACATCGGCACCTGATCGATGTCGAGAAGCTCTCGCAACTCGGCCACCGAACGCTCCTCATTGCCGAGGGCGCACAGCACGAGCAACCGCTGCGGGTGCGACAGGCTCCGAAGCAGCTCCGCCGCCCGGCCCGAGGCCGGGATCAAATCTCTTACATTCATGTTCTTGAATTTATAATCTTTGAATGTTACATGCAAGCTCGCCATTCGGGCTCTTCGACGCCGCACCTTACAGTCGCAGCGCCCCGTTTGGAAATTGAGCCTGATCAACGCGGAACACGACTTTCCCGCGCAGGATGCTGCAAAGATCGAACCAACGGGAGGATCATCATGTCCCACATCGTCGTCCTCGGAGCAGGCCTCGGCGGCACGATCATGGCGTACGAAATGCGTGACAAGCTGCGCCGAGAGGACCGGCTGACCGTCGTCACGCTCGGCACGTCCTATTCCTTCGTACCTTCCAATCCCTGGGTGGCCGTAGGATGGCGGGAGCGCAATGACGTCACTGTCGATCTGGCGGATACCTTCAAGCGGCGCGGCATCGCGCTGCGTCCCGAAGGCGCCAAGAAGGTGCATCCGAAGGAAAACCGGGTTGAGCTCAACGATGGCTCCTTCGTCGACTATGACTATCTGATCATCGCGACCGGCCCCGATCTTGCCTTCGATGAAGTGCCGGGTCTCGGACCTGCCGGGCATACCCAATCCATTTGTCACATCGACCATGCCGTCGCCACGCGGGCGAAGTTCGATGAACTGGTCCGCAAGCCCGGCCCAGTCGTCGTGGGCGCCGTTCAGGGCGCGTCCTGCTACGGCCCTGCCTACGAGTTCGCCTTCATCCTCGACACCGCGTTGCGCAGGGCCAAGGTACGCGACCGCGTGCCGATGACCTTCGTGACGCCGGAGCCCTACATCGGTCATCTCGGACTCGACGGGGTCGGCGACACCAAGGGCCTGCTCGAGAGCGCCATGCGCGATCGCCACATCAAGTGGATCACCAACGCCAAGGTCGCTTCTGTCGACGCCGACATGATGCATGTCGATGAAGTCAACGAGGACGGAACGACCAAGGCAAAACACGACCTGCCCTTCGCCTTCTCGATGATGCTGCCCGCTTTCCGCGGGGTTCCGGCTTTGACGGGTGTCGAGGGCCTGGTCAATCCGCGCGGCTTCGTCAACATCGACAAATATCAGCGCAATCAGGCCCATCCGAACGTATTCGCGATCGGCGTCTGCGTCGCCATCCCTCCGGTCGGCAAGACGCCGCTGCCGGTCGGCGTTCCCAAGACCGGCTTCATGATCGAATCCATGGTCACGGCGACTGCCGAGAACATCGGCGCGCTGTTGCGCGGCGAGGAGCCCAGGGCTGTCGCTACGTGGAACGCGGTCTGCCTCGCCGATTTCGGCGATGAAGGCATAGCCTTCGTCGCGCAGCCACAGATCCCGCCGCGCAACGTCAACTGGTCCTCGCAAGGCAAGTGGGTCCACGCGGCCAAGGTCGGCTTCGAGAAATACTTCCTGCACAAGGTCCGGCAGGGAAAGAGCGAGACCTTCTACGAGGGGCTCGCGCTCGACATTCTCGGCATCAAGAAACTCAAGGCAATCCAAATCGAGCCGGCCGAATAGGCTCCGGCAAACTTCAGGAGAAAAGGATCATGACGATAGACAGGGCGGTTCTCATGTTCGCGGGCTCCATGGTGCTGATATCGCTCGCGCTCGGCATCTACTATTCGCCCTACTGGTTCCTGCTGACCGCATTCGCCGGGCTCAACATGATGCAGGCCTCGGTCACGGGCTTCTGCCCGGCGGCGATGGCCTTCAAGAAACTCGGCTGCAAGCCGGGCGTGGCGTTCAAATAACGGCAAGCCATCGAGCATCGGATGGCGTCCGGGAGGCGGCTCAGTCGCCTCCCGGACCATTTCAACCGACGAGACAAGCGCAATGAGAACCATGCTGTCCGCCCTCACGAATATTCTTCTGATCGGCGCCGCCGGCTTTGTCGCGGCCGATGCGGGCGCAGCCGAATTCATAGTCAAGGCCTCCACCGTCACCGAGATGAAGGCGGTGTACGGACAAGTGGAGAGCCGCGCCATCCTGCCGGCCAGGGCGAGGATTTCGGGAACCGTCTCGTCCGTCCGCGTCTCGGAGGGTGCCCAGGTAGGCAAGGGCGACGTGATCGCCACGGTGGTCGACGACAAGCTCGCGTTGCAGCTCAGAGCCGCTGACGCCAAGATCGCGGCGCTGGATTCGCAACTCGATAGCGCCCGCGTCGATCTGCAGCGCGCGCAAGACCTGCTCGCCAAAGGGGCGGCCGCCCAAAGCCGGGTCGACGCCGCAAAGACGCAGTTCGATGTCGTCACGAACCAGCTGGCAGCCGCGATTGCCGAGAAGGCGGTCATCGAGCAAAGTACCAGGGAAGGCGATGTCCTAGCTCCGGCCGACGGCCGGGTGCTGACGGTTCCAGTAGCCGCCGGCTCGGTGATCATGGCGGGCGAGCCCGCCGCGCGGGTGGCGTCGGGCCAGTACTATCTGCGACTGTCCTTGCCGGAACGGCACGCCGTCGAGATAACGGAAGGCGCCCGCGTCGACATCGGCGAACGCGGCACAGGGACCAATGCCGGCTTCGTCAAGGCCAGCGAGGGGCGGATCGCCAAGGTCTACCCCGAGATCGAGAACGGTCGCGTGATTGCCGACGTCGAAGTCGCCGATATCGGAACCTATTTCGTCAATGAGCGCACGCTCGTGTCGATACCAGTTGCCAAACGGACCATGCTCGGCGTCCCGCCCGAGGCACTCAGGATCGTCCACGGCATAGACTACGTGACGGTCGAGACGGCGGACGGCCCGCTCGAGGTCGCCGTCGTGCTGGGCGGGGAATTCCAGGACGCCGGCCAGCCGCGCATCGAGATCCTGAGTGGTCTTGCCGATGGCGACAAGGTCATCCTGCCATGAAACTCGGCATCGCCGGATGGCTTACCCGTTCCTTCATCGCGTCGCCGCTGACGCCCCTGTTCCTGCTGGCCGCCCTGGCGCTTGGGCTTGTGGCCCTGATCACGCTGCCGCGCGAGGAGGAGCCGCAGATCTCCGTACCCATGGTCGACATCCACGTATCCGCGAACGGCCTGAAGGCCGAGGATGCCGTCAAGCTCGTGACCGAGCCACTGGAGACGATCATCAAGGGCATAGACGGCGTCGAGCACGTCTACTCGCAGACGATGGATGACGGCGCGCTGGTAACTGCGCGCTTCAAGGTCGGCACCAGCTCGGACGCCGCGATCCTGCGTGTCCACGACAAGGTCCGGGCCAACATGGATCGCATCCCTGTCGGGATTCCGGAGCCGCTGATCGTCGGCCGCGGCATCGATGACGTGGCCATAGTTGTGGTGACGCTGGCGCCGGCGCCGCAAGCGGCGGCACGCTACTCTTCGGCCGACTTGACGCGTCTTGCGCATGAACTGCAGGTCGAGGTCGCAAAGCTTCCCGATATCGGCCTCACCTACATAGTCGGCGAGCAGCCGGAAGAAATCCAGGTCGAGCCGGATCCGGAAAAGCTTTCGCTGTATGGCATCACGCTGCAGCAGTTGACGGGCAAGATCGCGGGCGCCAACCGATCTTTCCAAATCGGCGCAGTGCGCGACCAGGGCAATCAGCGTGTGCTGGTGGCCGGCCAGACGCTGCAGGCTCTGTCAGACATCGGCAACCTTTTGCTGACGGCTCGCGACGGCCGGCCGGTCTATGTCCGCGACGTCGCCAGCGTCGTGCTCGCGACGTCGCCGGCGGAGAACCGCGTCACCAACATCATCAAGTCCGACCCCGGTCTCGAGCGCACGCCGGCCGTGTCGGTGGCGATCGCGAAGCGACCGGGCACCAATGCGGTCGTCATCGCCGATACGATCGTCAAGCGCCTCGAGCAGGTGCGCGGCCAGGTCTTCCCAAGGGATGTCGAGATGCGCGTGACGCGCAACTACGGTGAGACGGCCAATGAGAAAGCCAACGAACTGCTCTTCCATCTGGGCCTGGCGACCATCTCCATCGTCCTGCTGGTCGCCGTCGCTATCGGCTGGAGAGAGGCTCTGGTCGTGGCTGTCGTGATACCCACGACCATCCTGCTGACTATGTTCGCATCGCGCATCATGGGCTACACGCTGAACCGTGTCAGCCTGTTCGCGCTGATCTTCTCCATCGGCATTCTCG
Organism: Mesorhizobium montanum; assembly: GCF_033977145.1. Taxonomy (NCBI): domain Bacteria; kingdom Pseudomonadati; phylum Pseudomonadota; class Alphaproteobacteria; order Hyphomicrobiales; family Phyllobacteriaceae; genus Mesorhizobium; species Mesorhizobium montanum. The sequence continues at coordinate 10,732 of NZ_JAVIJF010000025.1, forward strand.
TCGACGACGCCATCGTGGTCATCGAGAACATCGCGCGCCACTGGGCGATGGACGATGGACGCTCGCGCGCCCAGGCAGCGATCGATGCCGTTGCCGAGGTCGGCAATCCCACCATTGTGGCGACGCTGACCGTGGTGGCGGCGCTGCTTCCCATGCTGTTCGTCTCCGGCCTCATGGGCCCCTATATGAGCCCGATCCCGGCCAATGCCTCGGCCGCGATGCTTTTTTCCTTCTTCGTCGCGGTGATGCTGACACCATGGCTGATGATGAAGCTCGGTGGGAAGGATCAGGCCGGCGCGCATGGCCACGGCGGCAGCGCGCATGGCGGCGTGCTGGGACGGATCTATGTCGTGGTGGCGCGGCCGATCTTGAAGTCGCGGCTCAGAGCCTGGGCGTTCCTTTCGGTCGTGGGCATTGCCACCATTGCGTCCATGGCGCTGATCTACACCAAGCACGTGACGGTCAAGCTTCTGCCCTTCGATAACAAGACCGAACTCCAGATAGTCGCGGACTTGCCCAAGGGCTCGTCGGTCGAGGACACCGACCGGCTGCTGCAGGCAGCCGTGAACCGGCTGGCCTCCGTGCCCGAAGTGGTTTCGCTCCAGACCTACGCAGGCGCTTCCGCGCCTTTCAACTTCAACGGCCTGGTGCGCCATTACTATCTGCGATCAAGCCCCGAGCAGGGCGACATCGCCGTCAACCTGCTTCCCAAGGGCGAGCGCAGCCGCGCCAGCCATGCAATTGCGCTCGATTTGCGCGAGCGCCTGAAGGGAATGGCGATGCCGGCGGGCACGGTGCTGAAGGTGGTCGAGCCGCCACCGGGGCCGCCGGTGCTCGGCACGCTGCTGGCCGAAATCTACGGGCCGGACGCCGAGACCCGCCGCGCGGTCGCGGCCAAGGTTCGCGAGACCTTTGCCAGCATCCCGTTCATCGTCGATGTCGACGACAGCTTCCACAACCAGCCGGAACGGCTCCGACTTTCGATCGACCAGGACAAGCTGGAATATTACAAGGTCGAGCAGACGGATGTGTATGACACGTTGAGCTATCTCTACGGCGGGACCACGGTCGGCTACTCGCACCGAGGCGGCGGACGCCTGCCGATCCCGATCCGCATCGCCTTGTCCAAGACAAATGGCGTGGTCGATCAGCGTGCCAAGGCCACGCCGGTGGCCGCCAACGCGCTTCCCGGCGCGCGCGATGTTGTCGAGCTTGGCGACGTCGTGCAGGTCAGCCGGGAGGCGGCCTCCTACCCGATCTTCCGCCACAACGGGCGCCCGGCCGAGATGGTGATGGGCGAACTGGCCGGCGCGTTCGAGGCGCCGGTCTACGGCATGCTCGCCGTGGACGATGCGATCGCCAAGGCGGACTGGGGCGCGCTGCCGAAGCCGCAGATCGCGCTGCACGGCCAGCCGGACGACGAGTCCAAGCCCACATTGTTGTGGGATGGCGAGTGGGAGGTGACCTGGGTGACCTTCCGCGACATGGGCGCGGCCTTCATGGTGGCAATCCTCGGCATCTACATCCTGGTCGTCGCGCAGTTCGGCTCGTTCAAGCTGCCGCTGGTAATCCTGACCCCGATCCCGCTGACGCTGATCGGCATCATGCTCGGCCACTGGGCCTTCGCCGCGCCCTTCACGGCCACCTCGATGATCGGTTTCATCGCGCTCGCCGGGATCATCGTGCGCAATTCGATCCTGCTGGTGGATTTCATCCGGCACGCCAGGGCGACAGACGGACCGCTCGTTCACGTGCTGCTCAAGGCCGGAGCGATCCGCTTCAAGCCGATCCTGCTCACCGCCCTCGCGGCGATGATCGGGGCCGCAGTAATCCTTACCGACCCTATCTTCCAGGGGCTGGCTATCTCGTTGCTGTTCGGCCTCGCCTCGTCGACGCTGTTGACGGTGCTGGTCATCCCGGCGATCTATGTGGCGCTGCGCGGTGGCCCGCGTGCCGATGCTGGTTACAACGAACCTGTCGCAGCACCGCTGACCAAGAGTCCCGAGCCAGCAAGCCAATAGATCGTTTCACCGTTTCACGGAAACGGCGAGCCGCTCTATCTCTTTGTTTTGATGCAATTCCAGACGGAAGGCCACGGCGAAGTCGCCGAACCTGACAGTTTCACACTTTTCCTGGAATTGCGTCAGCTCTGGCGGAGATCGCTGGAGACGCCGAACACTATCAGGATCGCCACCAGGGCGACCAAGACTGAAGGGCCTCCCGCCAAATTGACAATAGCCGCCCAAACACCCACGGTTCCGCCGGCAACGACGGAACGCACGATGATCTCAAGCCACCTCGGCACCGGCCATTCTCCCGTCCTGGGATTGATAGGGGCCACGCGCCGTCGCACTGCGGTCGAGCAGACGGTCCAACGCCGCGAACCGATCGGACGGCAGACGAGGCAGTTCTATTTCTCGGGCGAGGTCGGCTGCAAATTCGCGGAACGGTGCGAGATTGATGACGGGCACGCCGATCAGCACCGGCACGGAAAGGTCTAGCGCCTTTGCAATCAGGGGCCTGAAGCCACCGCCTTCGACCTCGGTCTTTCCGAATTTGCAGAGAACCAGGAGATCGGTCTTGCCGGACAACTCAGCTCCGGCGGCTTCGCAGGCGCGAAGCAGCCGATCGGTATTCAAAACGCAGCCGCGGGCATGGCCACCCCGATCGTCGAATATGCCGTGGAGCTTGCCTGTCGCGAGGTCCCGCAGATGCATGTCGCATTTCACGCGATCCGGTTTCGGCTCGCTCAGCTGGACAAGGCCGGCCAATCGCATCTCCCGCTCGGCCATGATGGCGGCAATTTCCCGCAGGAATGCCTCGAACTCCGATCCGTTCGAGTAAACGATCGCGGTAATGGGACAGTCGCGCTGCATGATGGATCTCCTTCAACTGGAATTCTTGCCTGTCGGGCGGTTCCGGTCCGTCACCCCACAGGCCGGGCCGCCGACACGACCCGTCACGCCTCGCCCGCTGCAGGCAGCGCCTTTTCGAGAATCGCGCGCATGGCGGCGAGGCCAGGATCTTGGGCGCGGTTCATGAGACCGATGAGCTGGGTCCACAGATCGTCGGAGGCGGTGTCGATGAAATTGCGGACGGCCGAGCCGACGACATCGGCCGGCGAACGGCCGGACTGATCGGCGGCCGCGGCCAGGCGCGCGACCAGGGCAGGCGCATCGATAGCGGCAACGATGGCCATGGCTGCGTCCGGATCGTCCAGCGAGGCAATGAGGTTCCCGAGCATCGCCTCCTCCTCACTGCACCAGCGGCGAGGATGCGCCGTCGATGGCAATTCCGCCGATATCCGCCCGGCCGACAAGGAGAGCCACATATTGCGCCGTCGCCTGCCGATTGACGTGATCGGCTAGATAGGACGCGATGCGTTCCCGCACGGCCTCGAACGGAAGCTCGCGGCCGTCGATGCGCCGCGTCAGGCGGATGAGGTGGACGCCGTAGCGCGTCTCCACCGGCTGCGAGATATCGCCTGGGGCGAGATCGACGAGAGCGGCCTCGAACTCGGGCGTCGTGTCGCCCGGCCCGATCTGGCCGAGGCTGCCGCCAAGGGCTCCCGACGGGCAATCCGAGCAGTCTTGCGCCAGCGCCGCGAAACGCCCAGGCGCCGTGGCCAGGCGGGACCTGAGCGAGAGCGCCTTTTCACGCGCGGCGGCAAAGGCCTCATTGTCATCGCGACGAGCCACTATGAGAATATGGTCGGCTTCATAGAGCGATGGCGTCACGAAACGGCGAAGATTGTTCTCATAGAAGCGCCTCAGCATCTCCTCGTCCGCCTCGGGAACGCGAACCTCGCGTTCGATCAGGCCGCGCGCCAGCGCGTCTTCGACGGTCTCCCTACGCCCATCCCGATCGATCCGCTGCTCGGCAACGATACCGATACGCCGGGCCTCTTGCAGGAGCAGCTCGCGGATGACGAGCGCGCGGGTTGCGGCACGCCAGCCCTCGCCGGGATTGCGGGCGGGAAAGTTCTGCACCTCGGCGGCGATCGCCTTTCGCGATATCGCCACGCCGTTGACGGTCACTGGCGGCATCGCCACGCGTTCGCGGGACGGCGTCGTGTCGGGAGTTGCGGGCCGGTGTTCGTGCGGATGTTCGGACGATTTGCGGTCGGCCGAATGATCGATGACGAGCGCGGCCATGGTCTACTCCGCAGGCTGGTGGGAGGGAGCGGCGGCGGGCCGTCGCATCGGCGCAGGCGACCGCATCACCGGCGCGAGCGCGGGCGACCGGCGGACGGCGAAGCGCGTGCGCACGACCTGATAGCCGGGACGGCCGAGGTACCAGACCGGCGCGCTCCAGACATGGACAAGCCTCGTGAACGGGAAGACCAGGAAGATCGTCATGCCGAGCAGGAGATGCGCCTTGAAGATCGGGTTGACGTCGGCGACATAGGCCGCGGCCGCCGGCTGCAAGGTGAGAATGCCTTGCGCCCAGTTCATGAATTTCACCATCTCGTGGCCGTCCATGTGGCCGAGCGAGACGAATATGGTTGAAAGGCCAAGCGTGAGCTGCAGCCAGAGCAGCAACAAGATCGCGATGTCGCCCGGCGCCGACGTGTTGCGGATGCGCGGATCAAACAGCCGGCGATGGGCAAGGAGCGCTATGCCGATGAAGCAGGCAACGCCGGCGATGCCGCCGGCGGTGATGGCAAGGCCCTGCTTGAAACTATGCGAGACCCCAAGCGCATCGAAGATCCAGATCGGCGTCAGCAGGCCGACGAAATGGCCGCCGAAGATCACCAGGATGCCCACATGGAACAGATTGGAGCCCCAGCGGAGCTGGCGCCGCCGCAGCAGCTGGGAGGAGCCCGTCTTCCAGGTATATTGCTCGCGATCGAAGCGGATCAGGCTGCCGAGCAGGAAGATGGTCAGGCAGAAATAGGGATACCAGCCAAAGAGGGCGTGGTTGATTGTGTCGGACATAGCTTGCCTCCGTCAGGCCGCGTTGTTGCGCGCATCGCGATTGACGGCGCGCATCTGGATTCTCAGCCGGTCGACGGAACAGCCGTCGGTCGCATTTCCGGGACCGAATGCGACGGCGGTCTCTTCCCAGGCGGCGTCGATGGCCGCCAGGTCGTCGGGCTCGTCGATTTCGGCAGCATCCGCCGCCATGGTGGGCTCGCTGGCAATCGAGCGTATGGCCGTGAACACGGCGGCATAGCCTGCGTTGCGCTTGGCGAGCCGCTCTTCCAGAAGCGAGAAGATGTGGGCGGTTTCATTGAGCAGGCCACGCGCCTCCTCAAAGGGACGGGCAGAAAGAAACTCGAGGAAAAGCGGAATGAAGTCGGGCAATTCGTTTGCCGCGACGACAAGGCCGCCACACCGGTAATGTTCAGCCAGGTCGACCATCGCCTGGCCGCGATCGCGGCTTTCGCCATGGATGTGCTCGAACAGATGCAGCGAGTGGCGGCGCGTCTTGTCGAACAACTCGACATAGCGCTCCTGCAGGTCGTAGAGATCCAGGGTGGCCAGATCGGCAAGCAAGGCCTGCAGGTGCTTGCCTGCTTCGTCCGATACCAATCCTTCGTCCCCAATCGTCGCGGCGATTTCCGGGATTGCCGCGCAAAGCTCCTCGGTCGGATAGGAAAGGAGCGCCGAGAGCGCCTTGAAGGTCCTGTTCGACAGCATCACGCGATCTCCATCGGATTTGTCGGCCGCTTGGTCTGCTTGGTGCCGAAGAGATTGGTCTCGGTGGAACCGCCCGAGCAGCCATTGCCGAAGGAGAAGCCGCAGGAGCCACGCAGGTCCTGGGCATCCTCGCTCCATTCGCGGTGCGACGTCGGGATGACGAAACGATCTTCGTAATTGGCGATCGCCATCACCTTGTACATGTCGTCGATGGCTGCGCCTGTCAGGCCGACCCGCGCCGCGATCGACTCGTCGAGGCGGCCGTCGATCGTTTTTGCTCGCATGTAGCTTCGCATCGCCAGCATGCGTTCGAGCGCAAGGGCCACGGGCTCCTCATTGCCGGCCGTCAGCAGATTGGCAAGATACTGTAGCGGGATGCGCAGGCTGCGCACGTCGGGCATGTCGCCGTCCAGGCCCATCTTGCCGGCGGCCGCTGCCGACTGGATGGGCGAGAGCGGCGGGACATACCAGACCATCGGCAGGGTGCGGTATTCCGGGTGCAGGGGAAAGGCGATCTTCCACTCCATCGCCATCTTCCAGACGGGCGACAGTTTGGCCGCCTCCAGCCAGTTGTCGGGAATCCCGTCGGCGCGGGCCCGGGCGATGACGGCCGGGTCGTTGGGATTGAGGAAGACGTCGAGCTGCGCCTGATAGAGATCCTTCTCATCGGGAATGCTGGCGGCTGCCTCGATCCGGTCCGCGTCGTAGAGAATCACGCCAAGATAGCGAATGCGCCCGACGCAGGTTTCAGAACAAACCGTCGGCTGCCCCGCCTCGATGCGGGGATAACAGAAGATACATTTCTCCGATTTGCCCGACGACCAGTTGTAGTAGATCTTCTTGTAGGGGCAGCCGGAAACGCACATGCGCCATCCCCGGCATTTGTCCTGGTCGATCAGGACGATGCCGTCCTCCTCGCGCTTGTAGATGGCGCCCGACGGGCACACCGCTGCGCAGGCCGGGTTGAGGCAGTGCTCGCAAAGCCTCGGCAGGTACATCATGAAGGTGTTTTCGAACTGACCGTAGATGTCCTTCTGGACGCCCTCGAAATTCACGTCCTTCGACCGCTTCTCGAATTCGCCGCCGAGGATCTCTTCCCAGTTCGGTCCCCATTCGATCTTCTCCATCCGCTCGCCGGTAATGGCCGAGCGCGGGCGGGCCGTCGGAAAAGCCTTCGATTCCTTCGCGGTGTGCAGATGCTGGTAGTCGAAGGTGAACGGCTCGTAGTAGTCGTCGATCTCCGGCAAATCAGGGTTTGCGAAGATGTTGGCAAGGATGCGCCATTTCGCGCCCATCTTCGGCTCGATCTTGCCGTTGGCTTTACGCCTCCAGCCGCCATTCCATTTCTTCTGGTTCTCCCACTCCTTGGGATAGCCGACACCCGGCTTGGTCTCGACATTGTTGAACCAGGCGTATTCGACCCCTTCACGGTTGGTCCAGACGTTCTTGCAGGTGACCGAGCAGGTGTGACACCCGATGCATTTGTCGAGGTTCAGCACCATCGCGATCTGCGCACGGATTTTCATTCTGCGGCCTCCTTCGGCGCTTCGGATTCGAGCGGCCCTTCGAGCCAGTCGACATTGGCCATCTTGCGGACGACGATGAATTCGTCGCGGTTGGAACCCACGGTGCCGTAATAGTTGAATCCGTAGGACTGCTGTGCGTAGCCGCCGATCATGTGAGTGGGTTTCAGCACCGTTCGGGTGACCGAGTTATGGATGCCGCCACGATTGCCAGTCATTTCCGATCCTGGCGTGTTCACGATCTTTTCCTGGGCGTGATACATCAGCATCATGCCCGGCTTGACGCGCTGGGATACGACGGCTCGCGCGGTGAGCGCGCCGTTGATGTTGAAGACTTCGACCCAGTCATTGTCGACGAGACCGGCCGTCTTGGCGTCGGTCTCGGAGATCCACACCACCGGACCGCCGCGGTTAAGCGTCAGCATCAGGAGATTATCCGAGTACGTGGAGTGGATGCCCCACTTCTGGTGCGGCGTGATGAAGTTGAGGACGATCTCCTTGTGCCCGTTGGGGCGGACGTCCTTGATGCCCGGGATCGTCTTGAGATCCACCGGCGGCTTCCAGGTAACGAGCCCCTCGCCGAAAGCGCGCATCCACAGGTGATCCTGGTAGAGCTGCTGGCGGCCGGTCAACGTCCGCCACGGGATCAATTCGTGGACGTTGGTATAGCCGGCGTTGTAGCAGACCTTCTCGCTTTCGATGCCAGACCATGTCGGCGACGAAATGATCTTGCGCGGCTGCGCCTGGATATCGCGAAAGCGGATCTTCTCGTCTTCCTTCGGCAAGGCAAGGTGGGCGTGCTCCCGACCGGTAATCTCCGACAAGGCTTCCCAGGCCTTGATCGCCACCTCGCCATTGGTCTCCGGCGCCAGCATGAGGATGACCTCTGCGGCGTCGATGTCGGTCTCGATCTTCGGCAATCCCTTGCCCGCACCCAGGCGGTGTAGCCCGTTCAATGCTCCAAGTGCCTCGACTTCGTGCCTGGTGTCCCAGGCAATGCCTTTGCCCCCATTGCCGACTTTCGTCATCAGCGGCCCCAACGCCGTGAACTGGGCATAGAGATTGGGATAGTCGCGGGTGACGAGCGCCACCGATGGCATCGTCTTGCCCGGGATTGGCTCGACTTCGCCAAGCTTCCAGTCCTTGACGTCGAGGGCCTGGGCCATCTCGGCAGGGCTGTCATGCTGGATCGGTGTGAGAACCACATCCTGCTCGACGCCCAGCACCTCCGGCGACACTTCCGAGAAAGCTTTGGCGAGGGCCTTGTAAATCTCCCAGTCGGAGCGCGCCTCCCATGCCGGATCCACCGCCGCCGACAGCGGATGGATGAAGGGATGCATGTCGGACGTGTTGAGGTCGTTCTTCTCGTACCAGGTAGCCGTTGGCAGCACGATATCGGAGTAGACACAGGTGGTCGACATGCGGAAGTCCAGCGTGACCAGGAGGTCGAGCTTTCCCTGCGGCGCCGTCTCATGCCAGGCGACTTCGGTGTTGCGGACCGCCCCTTCGGGACCGAGGTCCTTGCCCATCACGCCGTGGGTGGTGCCGAGCAGATGCTTGAGGAAATATTCATGTCCCTTGCCGGACGAGCCGAGCAGGTTGGAACGCCAGACGAACATGTTGCGCGGCCAGTTGGCGGGATCGTCCGGGTCGTGGCAGGACAGTTCCAGGTCGCCGGATTTCAGCGCCTTGGCGACATAGTCCTTCGGCTCGAGGCCGGTGGCCTCGGCCTTGGCGGCGATCGTCAGCGGGTTCTGCTTGAGCTGAGGCGCCGAGGGCAGCCAGCCCATGCGCTCGGCGCGGACATTGTAGTCGATGAAGCTCTTGTTCCAGTCTCCCTCCGGCGCTGTCGGCGACAATATCTCAGCGGCCGTGAGCGTCTCGTAGCGCCACTGGTCGGTCTGGGCGTAGAAGAAGGAGGTCGAGTTCATGTGCCGAGGGGGCCGGTTCCAGTCGAGCGCGAAGGCAAGCGGCGTCCAGCCGGTCTGCGGCCGCAGCTTCTCCTGCCCGACATAGTGTGACCAGCCGCCGCCCGACTGGCCGATGGCGCCGCAGAACACCAGGAGATTGATGATCCCACGGTAAGTCATGTCCATGTGGTACCAATGGTTGACGCCGGCGCCGAGGATCACCATCGAACGGCCGTTGGTCTTTTCCGCATTGGTGGCGAACTCGCGTGCGACGGTGACGATCGCGTCACGTTCGACACCGGTGACGCGCTCCGCCCATGCCGGCGTGAACGGCACATCTTCGTCGTAATTGCTGGCCGTGTGATCGCCGCCAAAGCCTCGGTCGAGGCCGTAATTTGCCATCATCAGGTCGCATACCGTGGCCACCGCCACCTTCGAGCCGTCGCTCAGCTTGATCCGCCGGATCGGCAGATTGCGGGTGAGGATTTCACCGTGATCGGTCGAGACGAAATGTTCGGTGGCGCGGCCGCCGAAATAGGGAAAATCGACAGCCGCAATCTCGGCCTTCTTGCCGGCAAGCGTCAGCTTGAGGCGAATGTCTTGGCCCTTGCCGTCCTTCTCCTCGAGATTCCATTTTGCGTTCTCGCCCCAGCGATAACCGATCGAGCCGCGCGGCGCGACGAGAGCGTCCGTATTGTCGTCGATCGCAACCGTCTTCCAATCCGGATTGTTGGTTTCGCCCAGGCCGCCGGCTATTTCGGAGGCGCGAAGCAGCCGTTCGGGAACGAACCGGCCGTCGCGTTCGGTCAGGCGAACAAGGAATGGCAAGTCGGTGTATTTGCGGGCGTAGTCGTCGAAATAGGGCACCGCGCGATCGAGGTAGTACTCGCGAAGGATGACATGCCCCATCGCCAGCGCCAGCGCGGCGTCCGTTCCTTGCTTCGGGTTGAGCCAGATATCGGCAAACTTGGTCGCCTCGGCGTAATCCGGGCTGACGACCGCGCTCTTGGTGCCCTTGTAACGGACTTCGGTATAGAAGTGCGCATCCGGAGTGCGCGTCTGCGGAACGTTGGAGCCCCAGACGATGATGAAGCCGGCATTGTACCAGTCGGCGCTTTCGGGAACGTCCGTCTGCTCGCCCCAGGTCTGCGGGCTCGCCGGCGGCAGGTCGCAGTACCAGTCATAGAACGACATGCACACGCCGCCCATCAGTGACAGATAGCGCGAGCCCGCGGCATAGGAGACCATCGACATGGCGGGGATCGGCGAGAAGCCGATGACGCGATCGGGACCATGAGACTTCACCGTATAGGCATTGGCCGCCGCGACGAGCTCGTTCACCTCGTCCCAGGTGGCACGCACGAAGCCGCCATGGCCGCGGATCGAGGTGTAGGACTTGCGTTTGCTTTCATCCTCGACGATCGAGGCCCAGGCCGCGACGGGCCTCATCTTGGCGCGGGCCGCCCGCCACAGCTTCAACAGCCTGCCGCGAACCATCGGATATTTCACCCGGGCGCCGGAATAGAGATACCAGCTGTAGGAGGCGCCGCGCGCGCAACCGCGAGGCTCGTGGTTGGGCAGATCGGGCCGCGTTCGCGGATAGTCGGTCTGCTGCGTCTCCCAGGTGACGATGCCGCCCTTGACGTAGATCTTCCACGAGCATGAGCCGGTGCAATTCACGCCGTGGGTGGAGCGCACGATCTTGTCGTGCTGCCAGCGCTTGCGGTAGCCGTCTTCCCAGAAGCGATCCTCATTGGTCACGATCCCGTGGCCGTCGGAGAAACTGTCGACGGTCTTGCGGAAGAAGGTTAGCCGGTCGAGAAAATGTGACATTCTTTTGCCCCTGGTTATTCGGCTGCGGCCGGATGGGCGGGCGCGCCGCGCTTGGCGCGCTCGATGGCGTGGAGAAGGCCCCCCTTGCGGGTGTAGACAGTCCAGGTGACGGCGAGGCAGCTCACGTAGAAGAGAAGGAAACCCCACAAGGCCGCATTCGGCGTGCCCGTGAGCGCGATCGAGGTGCCATAGCTCTTCGGGATGAAGAACGCGCCGAAGGCCGCGATCGCCGAGGTGAAGCCCGTGATGGCGGCGGACTCCTTCTCCGCCTGCTGCCGACGCGCTTCCGCGTTGGCTTTCGGCAACAAGCGGCCCATCTCCTTGGCCATGATCACCGGGATCATCTGGAAGGTGGAGGCGTTGCCGACGCCGGTGGCGAAGAACAACAGCAGGAAGGCCGCGAAGAAGCCCATGAACGCGCCCGGCTGATCCTTGATGCCGATGAACCACAAGACCCCGGAAACGCCTGCGATCATCAGCACAAAGGCCCAGAAGGTGACACGCGCACCGCCATATTTATCCGCGAGCCAGCCGGAGCCCGAGCGCGAGAGAGCGCCCACGAGCGGGCCGAGGAAGGCGAACTGGAGTGCGTTGACGTCCGGAAACAGCATCTTCGTGAGCAGCGGGAAGCCGGCCGAATAACCGATGAAGGATCCGAAAGTGCCTGTGTAAAGCCAGCACATGATCCAGTTGTGGCGGCGCTGGAAGATCACGGCCTGCTCGGCAAAGGATGCCTTGGCCGAAGCGATGTCGTTCATGCCAAACCAGGCGGTAAATGCCGAGAGCGCGATAAAAGGCACGAAAACGAAGCCGGCGTTCTGCAGCCAGAGCGGCGCATCGCCGGCCGGTCCCTTGACCATGGCCGGGTCGCCGCCGAGCCAGCCGAACATCCCGGTGGTGATCGCCAGCGGCACGACGAACTGGACGACGCTGACACCGAGATTGCCGAGGCCGGCGTTGAGCGCAAGCGCATTTCCCTTCTGCGCCTTCGGGAAGAAGAAGGAGATGTTGGCCATGGAGGAGGCGAAGTTGCCGCCGCCGAAGCCGCAGAGCAGCGCCAGGATCAACAGCACTGCATAGGGCGTGTCGGGGTTCTGCACCGCATAGCCGATGCCGACGGCCGGTATGATGAGTGACCAGGTCGTCAGCGTCGTCCAGAGCCTGCCGCCGAAGATCGGCACCATGAAGGAATAGAAGATGCGCAGCGTCGCCCCGGAGAGTCCGGGCAGGGCGGCGAGCCAGAAGAGCTGGTCGGTGGTGAAGGTGAAGCCGACGAGCGGAAGCTTGGCGACGACGACCGACCACACCTGCCAGATCGCGAAGGAAAGCAGCAGCGCCGGGATCGAAAGCCACAGGTTGCGCTTGGCGATGCGGTGGCCGGTTTCAGCCCAGAAGGTCTTGTCCTCCGGACGCCAGTCGGTAAGGGCGCCGCCCGTTCGGGTCCTTGCCACAGGCTCCGGCATTTGCTGCATTTCGGGGAAAGGCGGCAGCTTGGCGAGGGCCTCGCCGACGGCTCCGCGTTCCATCTGGCGGATGGCCATATGCATCCAGAGCAGCGCGCCGGAAACCAGCAGGAAGAGCGCCATGAAGCAGCTCGTCCAGAGGCCGGTCAGGTCGAGCAGCAGGCCGAACAGGATCGGCAGCACGAAACCGCCCAGGCCGCCGATCATGCCGACGAGTCCGCCGACCGAACCGACATGGTCGGGATAGTAGACCGGGATGTGCTTGTAGACGGCGGCCTTGCCGAGGGCCATGAAGAAACCGAGCACGAAGATCGTGACGATGAAGCCGAAGAGGCCCATCTCGATGTGGAAGGAGCTCGGGCCGTTGACGCCGTGGACGATGTAGTCGGTTGGCGGATAGGACAGGACAAAGGCCGCCGCGACCGAAACCAGGAAAGTCCAGTAGAGCACGCGGCGCGCGCCGAAGCTGTCAGAGAGGTGCCCGCCATAGGCGCGAAACAGGCTCGCCGGCACCGAGAAGAAGGCAGCGATCATGCCGGCCGTCTTGATGTCGAGGCCGTAGACATTGATCAGATATTGCGGCAGCCAGAGCGCGAGCGCGACAAAGGCGCCGAACACGAAGAAATAGTAGAGCGCGAAACGCCAGATCTGCACGTTCTTCAGAGGCTCGAGTTCGAGCCAGGCGCTTTTCGGCTTGATGCCCGACCGCCGACGTTCGACGATGACCGGATCATCGTCCGTCGTGAACCAGAAGATGACGGCCATGACGACGAGGGCCCCTGCCCAGACCTCAGCCACGGCCTGCCATCCGAAGGCGACGAGCACAAAGGGGGCGAGGAGTTTGGTGATCGCGGCGCCGACATTGCCCGCGCCGAAGATGCCGAGCGCCGTACCTTGCCGTTGTGGCGGGAACCAGCGCGACACATAGGCGACGCCGACCGAAAAGGAGCCGCCGGCGATGCCGACGCCGAGAGCCGCGACCAGCATCTGCGGATACGTGTGAGCATAAGACAGCAGGAAAGTCGCGGCCGCGGCCGCCAGCATGTTCACCGTGAAGACGATCCGGCCGCCGTACCGGTCGGTCCAGATGCCAAGCGCGACCCTGAGCAGGGAACCGGTCAGGATCGGTGTGCCGACAAGCAGGCCGAACTGCGTCTCGGTGAGACCGAGTTCCTGGCGAATGCGAATGCCGATAATGGAGAAGATGGTCCAGACCGCGAAGCAGACCGTAAACGCGGCCGTGCTTGCGCCCAGGATTTGACCGGACTTCGGATACGCGGTCGTTTTCATTGTCGGCAGCCCCCTTCGACATTGGCCTCAAGGATCGGACTCTCGCCCGATTGAGGCCAAGATGGGCAAGCCGGCGTGATCCAGCATTGATCCAAATCAAGGCATGACGTGACATTTGTCACAGACGATGCGGCGATGGCCGGGAGGCCTCAATCGGAGAAGAGATATTTGTTGGATGAAATGACGTACGAGGACGTGGAGCTGGAAGAACTGCCGCTGTTTCGGGGGCTACCAGCGCCGCGCCGGACCAACCTGCTGCGACATGCCATGGTGCACGGCGTGCCCTCAGGCACCGTTTTGTTCGAACAAGGCGACGTACCGAACTTCCAGCTGATCGTGCTGGCGGGATCCGCGCATTTGTTCGGACGATCGACCGAAGGTCGTGAAGTCTTGATCGAGGCTGTCCGGGCTCCGGATCTCATCATCCCTGCCGCCGTCCTGACCGGCGCGCCTTATCTCATGCAGGCCCGAGTGCCCGAGCCTTCGCGGTTTTTATTGATCCATGCGGCGGCGTTTCGCGCGGCGGTGGAAGCAGAACCCTTGCTGGCACATGCGGCGATCGGAAGCCTCGCCGCTCAATTTCGACGCATGGTCCGGCAGATCAAGAACCTCAAGCTGAGGAACTCGATCGAGCGCGTCGGATGCTATCTCCTGGCCCTGTCGAAGCGGCAGGGCACGCCGGATCGAGCCGTCCTGCCATTCGAGAAGACGCTCATCGCCTCCGAGCTCGGAATAACCCGGGAGTCCTTTTCGCGTGCGCTGTCGAGCTTGGGAAAGTCAGGCATCAGGGTCGACGGCCAGATGATCGAAATTCTTGATGCGACCCGCCTCGCCGCCGTATGCGCCCCCGACCCTCTCATCGACGAGACGGATGGCGAGGGTTTTCCGATCTGACCGAGGAATCTGGAATGCCGGATTATGATCATCGGCATTGGAGACCGCCGTTCTTATTGATCCGGATCGACGCCAGCCCTCTATTTCCCCGGAAAGTACCCCGATAGGCCATCAAAAACAGGCCAAACGCGACAATCCACAAAGTGCCCGAAAGGCTTGCCAGAGGACCGCTGTAGGCGGGCAGCACTTCGATCAGGAGGCGGGACAGGCAGCAGGCCGTCATTGCCGCGAGCGCCCCGGTCGCAGGGGCCGAGGGCACGAAGGCGAGACGGCTGTGCTTGCGGATCATGCTCGCCATGATGGCCAGGGCCATCGTGCCGATGGCGCCGATGGTCCACGCATGAACAGCGGTCGCCTGGCCCAGCACTGCCGGAGCGAAGATATGGATCGCCAGAAATGCAAAACCCGTGACGATCCATCCGTAACCGATGTGAAGGCCAAGCACTGTCGACGACGACAGGCTGCGCCAGCCTTTCCATTGGGCGGCCCGGATCGCTTGGCTGAGGCCGGCAAGAGCACAGGCAAGGCCAGTAAGTTGCGCCTCCGGCGCAACGACCCAGGAACAAAGCGCACAAATCGTCATCAGCACTGCCGTGTACTCCGTCGCAGCCGAGCGACGCAAAGCAACTTGGCCGCCGGCGCTCTCGACATAGGCCACGGTCAAGGCCGGCACGACCCGCCCTCCGATGATGATGATAAGGCCGATGATCGAGACGAGCGCCAGTCTCAATGCAAATTCGACCTGATAGGATACCGCGACAAGTACATTGCTGCCGCAGTAGACAGCCAGGAGAAGCAGTATCTTGAGATTGCGGCGATCCCGACTGGCGATCACTACTCTGGCCGCGATCAACAAAAGCGCGAGAATCCAGATCGCCGAACACGCAAGCCCGAAGGACGGTAGCAGCAACAAGAAGGCTAAACGGCTGCAGACCCATAAGGCAATGAGCAAGTATGTCGTGTGTGGCAGCACTGCCTGACGTCCCGTCCAGCGAGGCAGCGCGGTCAGCAGAAAGCCGGTCAATACTGCCGGGACCATCCCGAACAGAAGCAAGTCGCGATGCCAATCGCCAGCAGAGATTGCAGTTGCGCCGAAGGCTTGTATTCCCACCGCCGACGGCAACCAGCCAGCGGCGCCCACGAAGGCGTCGACCACGGCCGCGAGAAAGAACGGCCGAAACGGCAAATGCGCCGGCTTCGGTTTGAAGGCGTTGAAGTTGCCGTCGGCGGCCATCGAACCCGTTCCTTGGAACCTTGTGGCAATGTGCCCGCCTTGCGTCGCGGCCTTTAGATGGGGCCACAAGAAAGGACAGGCACCTGCGCAATAGGTTCGAGGATCGAATTGCTGTTTGCTCCAGCACAAACATCCTCCAGAAGCATCGGCTATCCTAGGGATTGTTCTCGAAGAAGCCTGATCCCAATGGCTTCCGGTTCCTGGCGTGGGGCATGCCCTTACAGATCGCCCACGACAAGGGTCAGCTGCGCGACCGCAGGTGAGGCAGATTGCAACAGGCGAAGCAGACATGAAACATGAGCCTCCCGAAAATAGCGCCGCAGAAATGGCGAACGCCGTCGCTCGGCTATCAGGGTTGATCAATGAGGCGGGGTTGGACTGCGAGTGTCGTTCCAAGCTCGACGAGACACTGTCTCGGTTCGCCACTTTGGAAATAGGGCCGGCGGCTCGCGAGCATCTCACCAACGCTCGCCATCAGCGCGCTCATATCGAAACCATTCTATTGTTCCTGCAGGATCTCGACGAGATAGGAGAGGCCGAACGGGATAGCAGCGTCTACCTGGACTTCGCCCTTCTCTTTGACGACATCGCGACGATCGCAAAGAACGGCGCTTTTTCGATGCGGGCAGCTCGGTCAATTCGCTGCGCTCGGGACGGTTGGACCGTAGCCGAGACTTGAGCCACCGTTCATCGAGCCGGTTCTCTTTTCCCGATTTCGATCAGCCATTCCGGTGGCCCAATCTCAAGGCAAACCCAAACGAAATCGCCAGCAAAAGATCCCTCGAGCTGACGCTTCAGTCGGCCGGGATCAAAATCCAGGATCACCGAGAATGTCTGGCCCGGTTTGAGGCCATCGAACATCGACATGATGGCCGACTGCTTCCTTGCCGCATGAAGTCGCCTCACATCAAACGGCTCGGTTTGCTGCTCCTTACAATTCGTCGGAGCCTTTCCTCCCATTGGGCAGCTCCATCAAAATGACCGATGGGCTGCGACGTTCTTTTCGCCCCATCGCGTCAACTTGTCGCCAGGGTCCACGCCGGCCCAGTTGACGAGCCGTGCCGCCATCTCGGCGACCATCGCCTCGACCGACGTCGGCTTGACGTAGAATGGCGGCACCGGCGGCGCGATGATCGCTCCGATCCGCGTCAATCTCAGCATCGCATCGAGATGCCCTTCATGCAGAGGCGCCTCACGCGGCACAACGACCAACCGGCGCCTCTCCTTCAGGACGACGTCGGCTGCCCTGGTAAGGAGATTGTCGCCCAGGCCATGCGCCATCGCCGCCAAAGTCCGCATCGAGCAGGGCACGACGATCATCCCGTCCGTCCTGAAGGAGCCGCTGGCGATGGGCGCGGCCAAGTCCTGGTGGCTATGGGTGTGGTTGGCGAGTGAAGCGAGCTGCGCCAGTCCATCGGCGCCAAGCTCGTAAGCGATGGTCATGCGCGCGCCTTTTGAGACGACAAGATGCGTTTCGGCTCCAGCTCTGACCAGTTGGCGTATGGTCTCGAGGGCCAGCACCGAGCCGGACGCGCCCGTAACCCCTACTATTATCCGTTTGGTCATTTCTGCGCCGATCCGATTGGTCGCGGAAAAAGCTCGGCCCAACGCTCCGAAACTCTTTCAACGATCTGGGATGACATCTTCAACTCCTTCCCCCACTCGCGAGATGTCTCGGACCCGATCTTGCGCGTCGCGTCGAATCCGATTTTTCCTCCAAGCCCTTCCAGCGGCGACGCGAAGTCGAGGGAGTCGATAGGGGTTCGATCAAGCTTCATCAGATCGCGCGAGAAATCCATGCGGGTGGCGACCGCCCACATCACGTCCGACCACGACCGGATGTCGATGTCATCGTCCACGACGACGACCATCTTGGTCATCGAGAATTGCGGCAACAAGGCCCAGAACCCCATCATCACGCGCCGCGCCTGGCCGGCATATTTCTTGACGATCGATATGACCGCAATCCTGTAGGAGCAGGCTTCCGGCGGAAGCCAGACATCGAGAATTTCCGGTATCTGCTGGCGCAGCAGCGGCTTGTAGACGTCGAGCAATGCCTCTGCGAGGACGGACGGCTCGTCGGGCGCGCGCCCGGTGAACGTCGTGAGATAGTTCGCGCCGTCCCTCACGCGAATTCGCTTGAGCTTGAAGACGGGAAAGTGCTCAGCGCCATTATAGTATCCGGTGTGATCGCCGAAGGGCCCTTCCTCGGCCGTTTCGTTGGGTGAAACGGTTCCCTCCAGCACGATCTCGGAACTGGCGGGAACATGGAGCTCGATGCTCTTGCATGGAGACAATCCAATCCGCCGATCGTTGATCATCCCGGACAGCGATAGTTCCGATACCCCTTCGGGTGCCGGCATCACCGCGGCTATCAATGTCGCGGGATCCGCGCCGATGACGACGGCGACGGGCATCTCGAGCCCCCTCGCCTGCCACATGCGATGGTGGGCCGCGCCGCCTCGGATGGGCAGCCATCTTATGATCGCCCGGTCCCGGGCGATAACCTGCATACGATATATGCCTAGATTGTACCTGCCGGGATCACCGTCGCCTGGCGGTCGAGTGACGACAACCGGCCATGTGATGAGAGGACCGGCGTCCTCAGGCCAGCAGGTCTGGACGGGAAGGATTGCGAAATCCGGATCCGCATCCCTCCATGGTCTTGACGACGAAACGATCTTCGGGCGCGCGGCCAACGCGCCGCGCGCGGCGGAGAACATATGGCGGGCCTGACGCAAGTTTTGCGGAACCTGAGGGGACCTCATCCATGCCAGCAGAGCGCCGAGGGTCTCCAGTCCGCGAATGTCCGTGCCCAGCCCCCACGCGACACGCTCCCGCGTCCCAAAGATATTTGCCACGACCGGAAAGGACGAGCCGCCTCCCTGGTCGTCCACCGGCATGGTCATGCGCAGCGCCGGCCCCTGCGCCGCGATCACCCGCTTATGTATCTCCGTCAACTCGAACCGCGTCGATACGGGGGCGCTGATTTCGCGAAGCTGGCCCTTCCCATCCAGGTACGAAAGAAAGGAGCCGAGATCACAGAACTGGGGAAGAAGGCGATAATGCATGGCGAAATCCGGCACGACCGGTCCGTCGGCGACGCCGTTCTCTCACGACGGCCGCTCGAGAACATTGCGCTAGGTCAAAGAACGGGCCGTTTGCGCACGGTACGTTAAATCCAACGGTCCGCTCGCCCGAGGGGCTGGTTGATGTCGAGGCAGTGTCGGGGAGACGTTCAGATGGCCAGCAACCTAATCAACGACACTTTTGAAGCATGCCGGTTTGCAATCGCCATTTTCAAGGATCGTAGACGGAGCAAGGCCGCGAGAAGAGAGTTCTGGGCGCTTGGACTGGGGGAATGCACGGGCATGCTGAATGACATCGGCATGTCGCCCAGCGAATTCGATGACGCCATGCATCTGCCTTATGCCGCGCAGGATTTCCTCACGTTGGCGATGCTTTCGGTTGGGATCGATCCCGACAACTTTCATACCCTGGAGTTCGCGCATGACCGCTTGATGTCCCGAACCTGCATCACATGTCCCCATCGCCGCAGATGTCACGATCATATGCAGGCCTTCGATTTCGAAAGCCACTATCGGGATTTCTGCCCCAACAGGGATAATTTTTCGACGCTGCTCGGCAAGAGATGCGATGCCTAGCCGGCCGTAAAAACCTTCATGATCGAACGTAGACCGGACAGCGCTTGAAGATGCGGCCTCAAAACGCCGAGCCAATGTTACCAGGATTTGTTCGCCACCTGTTTCCGACAGTCGCAGGGCTGCCGATCGGACCGCTGCTGACATTGTCCTTGCGCTCGCTTGCCAGGCGGCGTCCCGGCCTTTTCGAGCGCTTGGGCGAATACCGATCAGCTTGCTTCGGCATCGATCCTGTGGACCTCGCATTCGCATTTCGCGTCGTCCCGGACGGACAACGATCGAGTGTCCGCGTCGTGAGCAAAGATGCGACTGCAGGGTCGGACGTGCTGATCAAGGGACCGCTTTTGACCCTGTTGAGCCTGCTTGACGGCACGCTTGACGGCGATGCGATGTTCTTCAGCCGCATCATCTCGATAAGCGGGCGCACGGAAGCGGTACTCGCTTTGAGGAACACGATAGAGGATGCCGAGCTTCGTCCGTCAGACCTGCTCGGGCTGCACGGCATCCTGGCCCGCTGTGTCGATACGGGTGTCCTCGGCGCCCTGGGCGCCGCGCGGCGATTGGCCGACAACAGCCCAAGCGAGGCGCAGAAAGCATGACGACGACACGCATGGAACTTGTCTGTCCGGCGGGGACCCCGGCTACGTTGAGGGCAGCCGTCCAGGCGGGTGCGGACGCGGTTTATTGCGGATTTCGCGATGAAACGAATGCCCGCAATTTTCCCGGGCTCAACTTCTCCCGGGACGAACTCGCCGAGGGCGTACGCTTCGCGCACGACCATGGCAGCAAGGTTCTGGTCGCAATCAATACATTCGCGCGCGTCGACGATGTCGACATCTGGAAGAAGGCAGTGGACATGGCGGCCGAAAGCGGTGCGGATGCCATCATAGCCGCGGACTTCGCCGTCCTCGATCACGTGGCAAGGAACCACAAGCAAATCCGTCTTCATCTGTCGGTGCAGGCTGCCGCGGCGACGCCGGAAGCGATCGGATTCTATGCGGCCCAGTTCGGCATCCGACGCGTGGTGCTTCCAAGGGTTCTCTCGCTCCAGGAGATAGCCGCGCTGAACCGCGCGATCGACGTGGAAACCGAAGCCTTCGTTTTCGGCGGCCTTTGCGTGATGATCGAGGGACGCTGCTATCTCTCTTCATACGCGACGGGAAAATCGCCCAATCTCAACGGCGTCTGCTCGCCACCCGAAATGGTGAGCTATGACGAAGAGCCGAGCGGCACAGCGGCACGGCTGTCGGGCTTCACGATCGACCGATATGGGCGCGGCCAGCCGGTGGGTTATCCCACCCTGTGCAAGGGCAGATTCAAAGCCGGAGAGAAGACATCCCACCTGTTCGAGGATCCCGTCAGCCTGAATGCCGGCGGGATGATTTCGGGTCTGAAGGCCGCCGGGGTGACTGCGTTGAAAATCGAAGGACGCCAGCGCGGCAAGGGCTATGTAAGCGAGGTCGTGCGCGCCTTCAGGAAAGCCGTCGATGCGGTCGAAGAGGGCGGTGAGGCTGTCGACGTCGACCGGCTTCTCGCCGGCCAGTCGGAAGGAGCTCGGCAGACGGCCGGCGCTTACGAGAAGAAATGGAGATAGCCGGTGTCCGAAATCGCCCTGACGGAAATCGCCTTGACGCTTGGACCGGTCTTCTTCCACTGGTCCCCCGACCGTCTCCTCGACTTTTATCGCAGGATAGCGGACGAGGCCCCGATCGACCGGGTTCACGTCGGTGAAGTCGTCTGCGGAAAGCGGATGCCGTTTTCGGATCCAGCATGGCCTGCGGTCATCGAGCGGCTGGAGCGCGGCGGTAAGCAGGTGGTGCTGGCCACGCTGGCAGCGCCGGCAACCGTTCGGGAGCGTAGAAGCGTCGAGGATCTTTGCGGGGACGAACGGCTGGTCGAGATCAATGACGTCTCCGGCCTGCCGTCACGTTCCGGCAAATCGTTCATCACGGGCCCGTTTCTGAACGTCTACAACGAGGCTTCCGCAAAGTTCCTGATCCAACTCGGCGCGCAAACGATCTGCCCGCCCGTGGAATTGTCGTTTGCGGCGATCGGCGCCATGGCCTTGAAATGTCCGGGGGCTGAGTTCGAGATTTTCGCGTTCGGCCGGCTGCCGCTCGCGCTTTCCGGACGGTGTTATCACGCGCGGATCCACGGCCTTCACAAGGATTCGTGCCAGTTCACATGCGAACAAGATCCCGACGGTCTCTCGGTCGATACGCTCGACGACCAGCAGTTCCTTGCCGTCAACGGCGTGCAGACCCTTTCCAATCAGGTTCAGGCCTTTTGCCCCGCGCCTGACGCACTCGTCTCAAAGGGTGTCAGGCGCCTTCGTTTGTCCCCCCAGACATGCGACATGGTCGAGGTAGCGAGGATTTACAGACGACTTGCCGACGGCAAAGAGGAGCCCGAAGATGCCCGCTTCGCCCTGTCGTGCCTCGATCTGCCTGGAACACTTGTCGACGGGTACGCCCATGCCAAGCCCGGATGGCACGTGACTGCCCCGGCCTGACGGAAATGACCCAGATTGCAATCGTGACCATCTCCGACCGTGCGAGCCGCGGCGAGTACGAGGATCTCGGCGGACCGGCAATCGAGCGCTGGCTCCGTGGTGTCTTGGCAGAGCCCTGTGGTTTTGCTCGCCGCATCGTCCCCGACGGCCTGGAGAGTGTCCGTGACGTGCTCATCGAGCTTTGCGACCAGGCAGGCGTCGATCTGATCCTTACGACGGGCGGAACCGGCCCCTCCCCAAGAGACCTCACTCCGGAAGCCATGCGGCAGGTCATCACCAAGGAGTTGCCCGGGTTCGGCGAACTCATGCGGCAAGCGAGCCTGCAGCATGTGCGAACGGCCATCCTTTCACGTCAGACTGCCGGGGTGCGCGGCCGATCGCTGATCATAAACCTGCCCGGAAAACCGTCTTCCATCGACGTGTGCCTCAGCGCCGTCTTCCCCGCCGTGCCCTACTGTCTCGAACTCATCGGTGCGGGCTCGATCGTGGTGAATTCTTCTTAGGATGATCCGCCGAGCAGGCCGGCGCAGTCGCTGCTTTCCTTAGCCTATCGCCGCAACGACGCGCTCGGGCGAAAGCGGCAGTTCCGTGAGCTCGGTGCCCAAGGCGTTGTTGACTGCGTTGACCACCGCCGCCGCAACCGGGATCGTCGCAATCTCCCCAACGGCCTTGGCGCCGAAGGGGCCGGTGGGTTCGCCCTCTTCGACGAGCAGCACGCGTATCGGCGGCATCTCGGGCGCATTGGCCAGCGTGTAGCGACTGAAACTGTCGCCGCGCATCCGGCCCGTGGCCCGGTCGATTGCGACATCCTCATAGAGCGCGTAGCCGATGCCGATCTGGATCCCCCCGTGGATCTGGCCCTCCACCAGCATCGGATTGATCGCCCAGCCGACGTCATGAGCGGCGACGTAGTCGGTCACCTTTACGCGACCGGTAAGCCTGTCGACCTCGACCTCCGCGAAATGCGCCGCATACGAGCCCGGATTGGCCTGGGCTCGATAGCTTTCGGTCGCCGTCGGCAGTTCGACCCCGCGGCTATCCAAGCGGGCAGCGAGGTCCGTGAGCGTGATGCCGGCGTCGTCCCGGCAACGCACAGTGCCGGCTTCGAGACATAGATCATCGGCTGGCGTATTCAGCTCCAGACCCGCGGCTGCGCGGATCGACTTTGCAAGCGCGACGCCAGCGCGACGGATGGCTTCCCCACAGATGTAGGTCATGCGACTGGCCCGCGTGCCGAGGTCATAGGGACAGGTATCGGTATCGGCGGGAACGATGACGATGTCGCACGCCCTCAGCCCCAGCGTCTCGGCCGCAATCTGCGACAGCGTGGTGTCAGCCCCGCAGCCGAGATCGTGGAGAGCGCAGACGAGTTCGGCCCGCCCGTTCGGCAGCAGTCTCAATGAGGCCGTGGTCTCTTCATGGAACCCTGGATAACAGCCATTGATGTGAGTGGCTGAGGCGACCCCAACTCCCCGTCGCCATCGCCCTCGCCCAACGCCCTTCTGGTAGCGTCCAGCCCAGCCGAACGCCTCGGCGCCACGCGCCAAACACTCTCTGCCGCGGGCGTTACCGAGGTCGAGCCCCTGCCAAGGTTCAATCGCGCCCGGGCCGACGAGGTTTCTCTGGCGCAAGGCCACCGGATCCATGCCCATCCGGCGGGCGGCTATATCCAGCGAAATTTCCGCTATCGTGTGAATTTGGGGCGAGCCATAGCCGCGGAAGGCGCCTGCAGGCACGGTGTTCGTGTATACGGCACGGCCGCTGTACCGCTCTGCCGGAACGTCATAGAGCCGCACCAGCCGCTGAAGCATTGAACTCGGCAGGTAATTGCCGCCGGTGCAGTAGGCGCCAATATCGACCAGCGCATAGGTCTCGCGCGCCAGGATTCGGCCGTCGACTCCAAACCCGGTCCGCATCCACCCCGTGACGCTGGAGCGCGTCCGGGTAGCAGTGAATGTTTCATGCCGGTCGAAGCGGATAATAACCGGTCGACGCAGTTGCAGCGCAAAGAAAGCGCACAGAGGGTCGAGAATGGGCTCCGCCTTTCCTCCGAACGACCCACCAATCGGGGTTTTTTGGACTCTTATTTTCTCGGGAGCCAGGCCGAGCGCCTGGCCGACGACCGCCTGAACGGCAAAGACGCTCTGGCATGGCGACAGAATGAGTATGCGGCCGTCGGGCTCGGGCCTGGCGATACAGGCATGGGTCTCCACGGCACAATGATGGCTGCGCGGGGTAGTGACGCGGGTCTCGACAATCAGATCGGCGGCGGCGAAGCCGGCCTCCAGGTCGCCGTAGACGAAGGTCTCGCCGGCAACGGGGTTCAAGAATGTCGGGGTATCGTCGTCCCGGAGCGGCAGCCCCGCATGACCCAGCGCGACCTCCGGATCGAAGATGGCGGGAAGATCCAAATAGTCGACCTCGATCAACCGCGCCGCATGGCGTGCGATCTCTTCCGTGTCGGCAACCACCGCCGCCACCCGATCACCCACGTGGCGCACGATCTGCGGAAACATCTGCTCGTCCGCCAGCGCCTTCTGCCCTGAAAACCATATTGAGCTGTTATAGTGGTGGGACGGCGTGTTGCCGTGCCAGAACACTTCGTGCACCCCCTCGATCGCCAAAGCGGCCGCGGTGTCTATACGGACGACGCGAGCATGGGGATGGGTGCTCAGCACCAGCGCGCCGTGCAGCAGGCCATCGATATGCAGGTCGGCGGTGAAGCGCAAAGCGCCAGTCAGTTTCGCGACGCCGTCGACAAGCGGCACGCGGCGGGACAACTGGTTCATCGCGCTGCGTCCTCGAACAGACGCTCGCGCGGGCTCCGCCCAAGCGCTTGCGCAACCAGGTCAAGCCCTAGCCCGGTGATCGCGCGACGCTTGTAGGCTTGCGAGCTTCGGCCCGGGATGGCCGCATCGACCTCGGCGGTCAGGGCCGAAAGAAAATCGCGCAGGGTCGCGGAACACAGATCCTTGCCCGCAAGCGCAACCTCGGCAAGGGGCAAGCGCAGAGGATGCGGCCCCAGCGCGCCGGCGGCGATTCGCACAGCACCGAAATGACCATCCCGAAACTCGGCCAGTAGCGCGATATTGAGGCGCGAGATGCTGAGGTCCTGCCGCGGCCCAAGCTTGACAAATGCGCTATTGGGAAGGAGGCCGTTCGTTGACAGGATCACTTGCGCAATCAGGTATCCATGATCAGGCGTGTAGTCGCAAATCGCGAGCTCAAACGATGCGCCATCGCGTCCGATGCACTCAAGCCGGGCTTCGGCTGCGACCAATACCGGCACAAGATCGGCGGCCGGGGCGGCATTTGCGATGTTGCCGCCGATGGTGGCCCGGTTGCGTACCTGAACACAGCCACATTGCGCGGCAGCCTCGGCAAGCGCGTGCAGCCTTGCTGCGAGCCCGCGATCCGCTGCAATCGAAGCGACAGTGGTCGCGCCTCCAATGCGGATATCGCCGCCATCGGTGGAGATGGAGGCCATGCCCGCTATGCGAGAGAGATCGATCAGCAACCCACCCGCGGGCAGTAGACGGCCGGCGATCAGCATGTCCGTCCCGCCGGCGATGAAGTTCATCGGCCCCTCCGTTGCGGCGAACAGCGCCCGCAGCTCCGCCATGTGGGCCGGCGCGGTGACCGAGAGCCCGTCCATCAATAGCTCCCCTGGCGAGCGGCGGCGTGGGTGGCGACGGCCTGAACAATGGCCTCGAAACCTGTGCAGCGGCAGATATTGCCCGCCAGCGCGTGGCGGATTTCGGCTTCGGACGGACTGGATTTGTCACGCAAGAGCCCCTCGACCGCCATCAATATCCCCGGCGTGCAATAGCCGCATTGCACAGCGCCCATCTGCAGGAAAGCATCTTGCAGGCCGCTGCTTCTACCGAGCCCCTCGACTGTAGTGACTTCGCACCCCGCAGCCTGGAATGTCATTACCAGGCAAGAATTGACCGGCCGGCCATCCAGCAACACGGTGCAGGCTCCGCACTCGCCTTCGCAACAGCCTTCCTTGACACCTGTCAGGCCAAGAACATCGCGCAGGAAACCGCTTAACCGCGAGACGGCAGAAACCTCTGTCTCGGCCGCCTGACCGTTAACCTCCAAGGATATTCGCATGGCGAGGAATGGTTCTGTCTGAACATTTGCTCTGTGGCAGTTCGCCAAATGCTCTAAGCATTTGTTTCCGCAATTCCGGACGGAAAACCGCTGCGCACTTTTTCTGGAATTGCTCTGGACAGGCTGATCGTCAGCCGCCGCAGCAGCAATCGCAGCCGGACGATTGCAATCTCTTGATCTCAACGCGCCAAATATCCGGACCTTGCTGCAGGTATTCCCAATCGAACAGGCCAGGATATCTGGCTTCCATCTGATAGCGCAAAGGTCGCGGATCGTGATTGTTCACGATTACGAACGACTGACCCTCGGCCAACGCATGGACCATTCCGAAAATTTGAGCATGGCGTTCCATAGGCGGGATGGCGCGCACGTCTAGCTGGGGCTGGGATACAACTTCTGATTCAGACATATTCATAAATCCCGACTGCTGTGGAAAGCGCCGAGCAGGCGACACCTTGGCCCGGCGCCAAAATCTAGCCCAGTCGAAATCCGTTCATTTGCCGAAGCGCAAACAATTCGCGGAAAGTTCTGCCAAAGTTGTGAGGCGCCGCCAGTTCCGCGCAGATTTTTGCTACACAAAGGTCATCACGACCATGCCACCGAGAACGATCAGGGACAGCCCCACGATAAGCATAGGCAGCAACGTGTGGCCCGTCTTGGCCCCGCTTGCCGCTTCAGTGCTGAATACGAGAGCTGGCCACTCTTCGATCACTTTTTGCTCCTCGGTCATGAACTTCATCACCTTTCACTTTGCTTGCGGGTATGCCTAAGGGCATGCAGGCATGCCCGCCGGCCTGACGGCCCATATCCATCTGAACCCACTGCCCTGGTGGGACAGCCAAGGAACGCTATCGGATCGACGATGTCGCTTCTTTGCGTTCGCGCAAATCTGCTCTTGAAAAGCAGATATCGAACAGCTTCAAGCGAGTCCGGCATTAGCCTGCGAACGCCGCCAGATTGATGTGAATTGATCCCCGATTCCTCGGCCCGCGTCAGGCGCTCCGGTCGACGACGTGCCCGTCAGGAAGCACGAAATAAGCCCGCATCGCTCCGGCGTCGGTGAGAGCCGAAGAAGCGCGATCTATGGGCATAACGGAAAAGGCGGTCGATAGCGCGTCGGCGCAGGTCGCGGTCGGCGCCACGACCGAGACGCTGAGATAGCGGTTCGCGCACAAACCCGTCGCGGGATCGAAGATGTGATTGAACCTCCCCGCTGCATCGAATTCAGTGCCGTAGCCGCCCGATGTAGCGACGGCCTGGTTATCGACAGCAAGTGTTGCAAGTAGGCGACCCTCAGCTCGCGGGTCCTTTATTCCGATCGACCAGGGCCGACCCACTGGATGAGCATCGAGCGCACGCGTCTCCCCTATATCGACCAAGGTGTGCGTGACCCCACGAGCGCGCAGAAGCTCAGCGACGCGATCGGTTATGTAGCCTTGCGCGATGCCATTGAGGGTCAGGGCCATGCCGGGTAGCCCGAACGCCACCTTTCCGGCGTCGACGGTCACGCGCTGATAACCGCATTTGGCCACAGCGCCTCTGACGTCGACCGGCGACGGACCATTCGGATCGGCGTCAGCCATGCCGAAATGCTTCGCGTACAGCGCCCAGAGCGGCTGCACCGTCGGGTCGAAGGCGCCGCCGGTTGCGCGAGCATAGCGCGCACTCGTTGCCAGAAGCTCGACGAGTTCCTGCGGCGGATCGGCCAGCTCGCCCTCGCGGTTCAACCGGGATAGCGCGGACGCCTCGTCGTAAAGGCTGAACACGCGCTCCAGCCGATGCACCTCGGAGAGCGCATCGGTGATCAGGCGCCCGGCTTCGGCGGCATCGGGATGGTATATCCGCAGCGAGGCGTCGGCGCCGAGGGCGACGCCTCGCCATTCGTGGAACAGCGGCGACGTCCGGCCCGGCCGCGCAAAACCTGCCCCAAGCGCAAGGCCGAGGCCCGCCGCCGCGCCGCTGATGCGGATGAAGCGGCGTCGGGTCATCGGGGCAGCCAGCTCGCCGCCCGGTTTCATTCCGTAGCGCAGAATTGTCGAAGGTGCTGTCATTGCTTCACTGTGTGTCTGGGCGAAGTGGATCCGCTCGCCGATACCTCGGCGACGTCATCGCTCTCGTCGCTTTCCAAGATGTATTTCTCAGGGATCTCGTTGAAGCGCATGACGGTTCCGCCGTGCGTCGCCGTGAACGACCGGGCGGCCTTTTCATCGGAGAAGGGCACCGCTTCCTTGCCGCCCATGCCGGCGTTGTAGTCGCTGCCGATCGCGAACCAGGCATCGTGCGCCTCGACCCAGGCTCCTGCTTCAGGGCGATCCCAGTTCCTGGCCTTCGCCATGTCATTGACGTAGATGGCAACGACGTCCTTCGGCTCCCCGCGGAGCATCGAAAAGGCGACTGCGTCGCGAACGGACGAGAACCAAAGCGGCTCGGATTTGCCGGCACGGAAGGCCTGCGCCTTCGGACCGCCATGTTCGAGCAGACCCATCGAACAGAAGTAGGCGACCGATGTGGCCGCCGGCTCCTGCGGTGGCGGCTTGGGCAAGCCGGCGGTGTCCTGATTGCAGCCGGCGAGCAGTAAGGACAGGACAGCGGCAACAAGCATGCCGACAATTTTTACGCGCATCATGGCTCCTTCCTCGAAAAGACGAAGGCGGCGAGGGCAAGGGGAACCGCCACCCAGGTCGCCAGCGCCGTGAGCAGCACGGCGCGACCGAACTGCATCTGCTCGGCAAGGCCGGCCATTCCGGCGAATACGCTGGTCTCTGACAGCCCGGCCAGGTTGAGGAGCCGGAAGATGTCCGCGGGATCGAGCAGCAGCAGCCAGTTGAAGGCGGCGGCGCTGATCGTCCGGCCCTGATCCGAGACGAGCAGGCCGAGGAGCGCCATGTCATAGAGAAGGACCAGAAGCAGCCAGATGCCGACGGCAAGGCCTGCCGCGGTCGCGCGCTCACGCACGGTCGCGCTGATCAGGTATCCCAGCGCAACGAAGACCGCGCCGAGCAGGACCGACGAGCCAACCATCCACGCGAAGCTGCGGAGGCTGTCGGCATCGAATTCGCCCGCCGCGAGGGTGAGGGCTGCCCCGGCGGCGCCGTAGCCGAGCACGGTCGCCACCGCCAGGATCGAGAGGTGCCCGAGGAACTTGCCGACGAGGATCTGCCAGCGCGAGAGCGGATAGGAAAGGAGAAGGAGCATCGTGCCGCGATCACGTTCCCCGACGATTGCATCGTGGGAAAGGAGGAGCGCGATCAGCGGAACCAGGAAGATCGTCAGGCTCGACAGGCTGACGACCGTGACTTCGAGCGGGCTTGCGCCGACGACGCCCGTGGGCGCGCTGCCGAGAAACGCAAGCGTCAGCGCCAGGCCGGCCATCAGCAGGACGGCGCCAAGGGCCCAGCGATTGCGCAGGCCGTCGCGTATCTCGCGGCCAGCGATCGTTGCTATGGCATTCATTCCGCGGCCTCCCGTGTAAGCTCGTCGCAAAGATCGACCAATGTCGGCGGCATCATTTCGATGTCAGAGACGCCTTCCAGTAGCGAGACGCTGCGGATCGCTTCGACCTTGCCGTCGTCGGCGCAGGTGAGCTCGAAGCGCAGATCGTCAAGCCACTGCACGCTGCGCCGGGCGGTGAATTCCCGCGCCGCATTCCCGTTGACGACGTGCACCCGTATGCGAAGCGGCAGGTCCGCCTGGCGACGAAGTTCCGGAAGCGCGCCGCATGCGACCATGCGGCCGGCCTTCATGATGGCGATGCGGTCGGCCTGCTCGATGTCGCTGAGCGCGTGCGAGGAAAGCAGCAGCGTCGCACCGGCATCGCGCAGCTCGGCCATGACGCCGTAGAACATCTGGCGCGACTCGATGTCGAGGCCTGTTGTCGGTTCGTCGAGGAAGAGGACGCGCGGCTCGCCCAGCAGCGCCTGCGCCAATCCGAGGCGCTGGCGCATGCCCTTCGAATAGGTGCCGACGCGCCGGCGCGCGGCGGCGGCGAGCCCCACACGTTCCAGGAGCTGGTCGGTGATCGCAACCGGCACTTGCTTGAGACGCGCGTAGAAACGCAGCACCTCGCGGCCGGTCATGGCCGGAGAGAAGGCGACGTTCTCGGGCAGGAAGCCGATCCTGCGGCGGAATGCCATGGCCTGGCGCCCAGCAGGGTTCTCGCCAAGCAGCGTGATGCGTCCTGCGGTCGGCGTGAGCAGGCCGAGCGCCATCTTGACCAGCGTGCTCTTGCCGGCTCCGTTGTGCCCGACTATGGCAACGCACTCGCCCGGCGCGACCGAGAGATCCACGTCGCGCACGACATAGGTTTCCCCGTAGCGCTTCGACACGCCTTCCATGAAGATCGTCGGCGACATGGTCATGGCTTCACCTCCTGCGCGGGCGGGACGGGCGCCATCAGCGGCGCGCTGTCGATGACGCCTCCCGGATGGAGCGCGGGGAATTCCGCTTGAGCCCAGCGGATGACCTGCACGGCCGGGCTGTTGATGAGGAGCTTGGCCGTCGGATAGGTCCACACGACCTTGTCGAAGATGTCGTTCGGACGGTAGGCGGTATCGGCGATGCCGTCGCCATTGAGGTCGAACGCCGGATTGTCGCTCCAGTAATTGCCGCGCCCGTCCGCCGACCAGTCGAGCGATCGTGTCCCCACATACACGACCTGCGAACGGTTATGGACGAAGGCATTGCCGGTCATCCGGTTGCGCTCCGAACCCGCGGTGAAATGGATGCCGATGGCGCAGTCCTCGAACCGGTTGTCGGCGAACAGATTCTTGTTGGCGTTGTAGATGAAGACGCACTGGTCGCTCCGCCGCACCACATTGCCTTCGATGTCCGCGTCGTTGGCGTAGTTGAGCAGAAGGCCGTGATCGCCATCGTCTTCCGACAGGTTGCGGCGGATCGCCAAGCGGCTCGAATACATGATGACGTAGCCGTCATGATTGCCGCGCGAGACGTTGTCGCTGACCTCGCTGTCGTTCGTGTACATGTAGTGGACGGCGAAGCGGACGTTCTCGATACGGTTGCCGCGAAAGGCGTTGTTGCGGCTGGCGTTGGTGAAGATGCCGTCGCGTCCGCCCGTGATGTAGTTGCCAACGACCTGCGCCCCCGGCGCGTTCCAGACGTAGACGCCGTTGCCGAGCTCGTTGGTCCTGAGATCGGTCCGCCCGACGATGCGGTTGTTCCGCACGATCGCATTGGCGGCACCATGAACATAGACGCCGACCAGGCTGTTCTCGATCCGGCTATGCTCGACGATCGCGCCTGCGGCGCTGTCGTCGAGAAAGACCGCCGCATCCAAGGGATCGTCGATGCCGGAATTGCGTATCGTGAGGCCGCGCATGACGACGTTCGGGGCGACTACCTCGATGGTGCGGCCCCGACCCTGCCCGTCGAGCACGGCGCCCGGCTCGGCCTCGATGGTGAGGGCGTGATCGATCCGGATAGGGCCTTGGTACACGCCGGCGACGAGCCTCAGCCTATCGCCGGAATGCGAGGCGGCAATCGCCTGCCGAAGACCGTCACCTCCCGCGGGGACGGTGACGGTTTCTGCCCGCCCCACCCCAGGGTGGAGGAAGGCGCAGGCGGCGATGAGGGCCGCCGCAACTGCGCTCCTGCTATGCCGGTGCCGGATCATGCCGGCTGAGGCTCCACGATCATGCGCCCGGCCATTTCCATGTGCAGGGCATGGCAGAACCACTGGCAATAGTACCAGTGGACGCCTGGACGATCGGCGACGAAGGTCACGGACGCGGTCTGCTGTGGCCCGATCTCCATTGCAACGCCGTGGCGCACCATGGTGAAGCCGTGGGTCAAGTCCTCGACATCGTCCATGTTGGTCACGGTGATGGTGACCTCGTCGCCCTGCTTCACCGTGAACTTGTCGAGACTGTAGGCCGGCGCGACCGAGTGCATGTAGACGCGCACCTTGTTGCCGTCGCGGATGACGTCGGCGGCTTCCTCGAGCTTGACCCCATCCTTCGCCGCCTGCTGGCGCGCTTCCTCCCACATTGGGTCGTCGCGCTTCCACACAATCTCGGGCCTGACCTTGGAGCGGTGGACCAGGCAGATGTCGTGCGGCTCCGCGAAGCTCGGCCCGTCATGGACAAGGCGCATCTCGTCGCCCGAGATATCGATCAGCTGGTCGTTCTCCGGATGCAGCGGTCCCACCGGCAGGAAGCGGTCCTTGGAGAACTTGTTGAGCGACATCAGCCATTTGCCGTCCGCCTCCTTGGTCTCGCCCATGGAGGTGTGGTTGTGGCCCGGCTGATAGTGGACATCGATTTTCTGGATGATCGGGTCGAGCTTGGCGCCGCCGTAGGCCTGGATCGCCTTGTCGAGGTTCCATTTTACGACCTGACTGTCGAGGAACAGCGTGGTGTAGGCGTTGCCCTTGCCGTCGAATGCCGTATGGAGCGGTCCGAGTCCCAGCTCAGGCTCGGCGACGACGACGTCGCGCGGCTTGATCTTGTCGTCGAACAGGTCGTCGAAGCGGCGCACGTCGAGAAGCGTGACGGTCGGCGAAAGCTTGCCGGCGATCGCGACATGGATGCCGTCGGGCGCCGCGTTGCAGCCATGTGGATTGTTGCCGGCCGGGACGTAGCGCGTGTAACGCGAGCCGTGCCGCCCATCGACCACCGGAACGCCGTTGATCTCCTTGTAGTCGCCTTTCTTGACCGCGTCCTCGATGCGCTTGATGTTGAAGATCACCACCCAGTCGCGATCCGCGGACGTCATGTCGGCGAGCGTTACGCCCCGTTCCGAGTTATAGCAGGTCGAGAACGCGTACTTGCCCTGGTAGTCGGCGTCGGTGTTGTCGAGATTGCCGTCGACCAGCACTTGCCAGGCGATCTTCATGGCATCGCCGTCGATCGCCGTAAAGACCGACCAGTACTGCTTGGGATCGTCGAGGACCTTGCCGTCGTTCGGGATCGGGATGATGTGCTCGCTGTTGGCGAACACGTAACCGGTCCGCGGAAACTTCTGCGGGCGCAGCCCGTGAATGTCCGACGCGTTCGGGATCTCAAGGATCTTGTCGCACTTCATCACGTCGCAACGGATGCGTGCGACACGGCAATTGGCCTTGTCGTTGACGAACAGGTACCGTCCGTCATAGGTGCCGTCCGTGAAGGACATATGCGGGTGGTGCAGGTCGCCATTGAGGTAGACGCCGCCGCGCTTGGCAAGAAACTCCTGCGTGGTCGGCATCAGGCCTTCCGTCATGATCTTCCGGCTCTCGTTGGTGAGACCCCAGCCGGTGGCGCTGCAGCGATTGAACACCGGAATGCGCATCAGCTCGCGCATCGAAGGCAAGCCGATGACACGAACCTCGCCGCACTGGCCGCTCGAGCTGAAGCCGTAATATTCGTCGAGATCGCCCGGTCGGATCTCGCCGGTCGCCTCCTTGGCGTGGGCAGGCCTGGTGAACCCTGCAACGCCGACGGCTCCGCCACCGGCTGCGCTCGCCAGGCCGGCCAATATGGCGGCCTTGCCGCTTCCGGCCAGAAGCTTGCGGCGGCTTACTCCAGCTTCGTCCGGTCTATCATCGTCTTTCATTGGTTCTCTCCTTCAGTTGACGCGGCCTGGCTGGCCGCAGGCTTCCATTCCACGGATGGTTCGCGACCGTTGACGGTCACCAGGACCCTCGGCTTGCGCTTGGGCTCCGGCACCATCGACGACGACTGCAGGGCCAGGAACTTCTCACGCTTGATGCGTTTCTGGATCACCACCGGACAGCGCTGGTCGTCGTGGTAGAGCACCTGGCAGTTGAGGCATTGGATGCATTCGTTGGGATTGATTGTCCCCTCCGGATGGATCGCCTGGACGGGACAATCATTGGAGCAGCGCTGGCAGGGCGAACCGCATTCCTTGTAACGTTTCAGCCAGTCGAACATGCGCACACGGGCCGGGATGGCCAGCGCGCCGCCGAGCGCGCAAAGGTAGCGGCAGTAGAAGCGTTCGATGAAAAGGCTGGGCGCGAGGCAGCCGACGGCGAACAGGACGAACCACCACTCGCGGGCGAAATGCAGGATGATCGCGGTCTTGAAGGGCTCCACTTCGGCCGCTTCTTCGGCGAGGCCGAGCGAGCCGAAGGACAGGCCGAACAACGCGAGGAAGATGATGTATTTGAACGGCCACAGGCGCTGGTTGAGCCAGAACGGCACGCGGACCTGCGGAATGTGCGCCCAGCGCGCCAGCCGGTTCGTCCACTCCTGCAGCGCGCCGAACGGGCAGAGCCAGCCGCAATAGGCGCCGCGGCCCCAGAACAGCAGCGCAGCGGCGACCGACGACCACAGGATGAAGATCAGCGGGTCGCGCAGGAAATAGTCCCAACGGAAGTCGCCGCGCAGCGAATTGAAGAATGTGAGGATGTTCACGACCGACAGCTGCGCGTGCTCGTACCAGCCGAGCCAGAACAGAGTGAAGGCGAGGTAGCCCAGCCGGATGCGCTCATAGGCGCGCGGCCATTTGACGAGGAAATCCTGGAAGAAGAAGATGCCGGTGAGCACGCCGATGGCGGCGAGCATGATGGCGATGTCGAACTTCCGCGCTTGCCACATCCGCTGCCAGAGCGGCGGCTCGTCGTCCTCGGCTGCCGTCGGTTGCTCGGCAGCCGACGCCGGTGCGCTCGTCACCGTCGGCGCAACTGCCGCCGACGACGAAACAGGCGCGGTGAGGTACTTGTCGGGGGTCGAGTAGTCGAGCCCAGTCGTGACGAACGCCTTGTCGAGCGCACCGGTCGCCCGCTGCACCAGGAGTTGGAACCGCCAGGGCGCGCCGGGATCGAGATTCGAACCGTCGGGCGTGACGAAGACACCGATCTCGGGAAAGTCCGGCGCGCCTTCGGCAGCCACCGAACCGATCCGCCGATAGTTGCGATCGCGGAACCGAATACTGCTCTCGCTCTGGATCAGCTCGATGCGATCGAAGATGCCGCCGCGCACGTAACCGGAGCCGCGAAAGGAATACGGCCCGTCGCCGGCGACGAGGATCGCCTGCTGGCCGGGCTTCAGGTCCTGGCGAAGGCGCTCATACTCGGCATCGCCGAGCAGCGATCGGCCGATCGTCGGCACGCTTGCCAGCGCAACATAGACGTCGACGAAGGAGGCGTTGGGGTCGCCCGCCTGCGGGCGGGCGACCGCTGCGGCGTTGCCCGTCCGCTGAAACAGATCATCGAGCTCCTTGTTTGTGATCGCAAGCCCGCGCACCGATCCGTCGCCGAGCAAGGCTTGCCAGGTCTCGACCGTGCTCTTGGTCTGATCGATTGTGCGGTGGACGGTCTGAGGAGCGGTATTCGCAGCACCGCCGCCCAGGCTGCGCGACCGCGCGATCTTGATCGCGGACTGGGTCATGCTGTCGGCGATGACCATCATCGTGACCGTTGCGCCGCTGACGATGTCGACCGGCATGCGGCTCGCGTCGCTCGAATCGAGGACACGGCGGCCGACGAAGCCGTCGATGTAATGCTCGATCTTGGCCAGAGGAATTCCGACCAGAACGATCGGCTCGTGATGCTCGACTAGCTTTGCGCCGGTGATCTTGCCGTCGAGGTCGATGCCGACAACGATGTTGATGGGTTTGCCGGAATAGCCGGTCGAATCGACGATGTCGTTTGTGAGGAAGGCATAGCCGACGAGCTGGCCACCCTTGAGTAGCTTCGCCGCAGGCGGATTGCCCTCGACCTGGCCGCAGCTGTCGGCCGCGGGATCGATGTCGGATGCCTTGATCCGGCCGAGAAACTCGACGAGTCGCCCGGACGCATTGGCTTCGGCCTGCGGCAACAGGAGGGCAAGCACGAGGAAGAAAGAAGCCAGGAAACCCAGGCCCGCCGATTTCCATCCGAATTCGAAATCTGGTTTCATTTCCACGGCCGGCCGTCTGCACCAAAGCCCGATCGCTCGTTGATCGGACGCGCGCTACCCTTAGATGATCGCGCCGGCGGCTCTTTGATTTAAGACAAACTCAAATGGCACCAGTCGATGTCACATTGGCGCTCATTCCTCGAGGAGGCGCGCGCTCATGAAGCGGCTAAGAACCCAATGTGCAGTTGCGCGATGTTCCGCCGCTTCTTGGCCTGGCGACGGCCATGGAGGATACCGCGGTACGGCGCTACCAAAGGCTCGCGGCCCATGTGGAACGGCTGAACGAGCGTGAGGTTGCCGGAACATTCAGCGCGCTTGTCGAGGAGCAGCGCGACCATGTCGAAGAAATAGCCCGCCGCTCCAGTCAGTAGACGGGCCGCCGACGGCACAGGCCGATCCGCGCGGTCTGCCTTCCGAAATCTCTCGATCATGGGACGAAGCGGAGGCCGGCGCGCTGCTCACCCCGTACCGGGCCCTCGGCGTCGCGGTGGACAACGAAATGCTGGCTTCGCCTTCTATTCCTATGTCGCGGCGCAAAGCGACGATGCGGCAGTCCTCGCGACGGCGGAGTGTCTCGCCGGAAAGGCGCTCGATCACGCGGCCACGCTGCGCGGGGAACGGCGTCGCGCCTGTCGGCGCGAAGGCGCCAGGCACGCCCGCGATGGGAGGCCAATACTCGACGCCTCGTCACTGCCGGAGTTCGCGCGACAGAGCCTACGGCTAGAGTCGCGTGCGGCCGCCATCCATCGTCGGATTGCTGCACGGCTTGCTTTTGGGCGAGAATGCCGCCTCCAAGACGATCGCCGAGGTTGCCGAGCGGGAGCGCGGGCGGGCCTCAAGCCGCCGACGGAACTGTCGAAGCAGCGAGAGCAGGCGTTGCACGAGCTGCCAAGCCCTTGCCGCTTCTGCGCGCCGCGCTCGCCGAGGTCGAACGGCTGCACCAGGCCTATCTCGATCTCGCCGACCACACGCGACGAACAGGTGCTGGCCGCGGCCCAACAAGCGGCGGATCGAACCATGCAGAGCCTCGCGGCCATTGCCCTCGGCTGATGCAGCGAAACGTCAGTGCGGGCGCACTATTGGCCGATCTGTTTGAACAGCTCCTCGAAAGCCTTCTTGGCCTTGCCGGGCTGATTGACAGATTCGGCAGCCTTCAGATTGCTGCTCGGATCGCCGACCACGACGAGGGCGACCATGCCCATGCCGTAGTGGGGATTGCACTTGATGCCGTAGACGCCGGGCTTGGTGAATGTGACCGAGACATCCTTGTTCATCTCGCCTTTGAACGGCTGGGCGCCGTCCGGCAGCATACCGGGAATGGATTCGACATCATGGCCCTTGTCCTTGGCGACGAAATGGACGGTGTCGCCGGGCGCTACCTTGAGAAAGGACGGCTCGAGCTGAAACATCCCGTGCTTACCCATGTTCATCATGTTGACCTCAACCTCGGCGGTATGAGCAGCACCAACCGCTATCAGAGTGGCCGTCGCAACCGACAGCGCGAGTTTCATCGAACGCATTTTCTTCCGTGTCCTTGTTTATCTGACGAGATCACTGATGATCGATCCACGTCGGTCTATAAGACGACGCTCGCAGGCGGACTTTGCGCTAGCTCAAATTTGGAACCGGTTGCCCCGAAATTGCGTGGACTTGTTCACCACGCCGTCCATTGCAGCCGAGCGTCGCCAGTCTATCCTCAAGAAGCGCTATTCCGGCGCTCGTTCAGACGCGACAGCTTGGGCCTACCGGCAAACAGAACCGCAAAGCCGATGAAGGCGGCAGCCCAGAACGCGGTGGATTCCTTTTCTCACGAAGCGACCAGCTGCTGCTGCGCTCTTGCAGGCCCAAC
This sequence comes from Mesorhizobium montanum, assembly GCF_033977145.1. Classification (NCBI taxonomy): domain Bacteria; kingdom Pseudomonadati; phylum Pseudomonadota; class Alphaproteobacteria; order Hyphomicrobiales; family Phyllobacteriaceae; genus Mesorhizobium; species Mesorhizobium montanum. The sequence goes on from NZ_JAVIJF010000025.1 coordinate 48,514, forward strand.
AATTTTCGTGCTCGGCAACTCGAGCTCAATGCCAGCAAGCGCCTATCGACTGAGTCCGAGCACTCATGGGTCAAGGATACCGAAACCGTTTCCTGATCGCCAACAAGGCGGTTGCAGCGGACCATGGCAGGCGAGATGATCGACCTCAAAGCTTTCGATCTGCACGCCCCCGAGCTCGCACGGCAATTCCGCGCCAGTGAGCAAGATCTGCCGCGCAGCGGCCAGCCGCCGTCAAGCGCCGGCGCCGGATCAAGCCGGCGCTGAGCGTGTGGCGGCCTTTAGGGAGTACAAGGCAGACGTCGATTCCGGCAGATATCCTGGCTACGAGCACACAGTTCCGATTGGAGACGCCGAGTTCGACAGCTTAGTTCGACAGCTTCATGCAAACAGCCAAAGGGTGACAATCATGCGTGCGGGACTATCTGATCCCTCACGAGCGGGCGTCCGACAAATAATAGCCCGCAACACCGAGGCGCCAACGCTCGCCGAACTCAAAATGCTTGTTGCCAAGAGGGAGCTCATCCTTCCGGCAAAGTTGGAAGAGGTCGCCCGTGTGATGTTTGTAGAGCCCGACTACGTCGCCTTCGAGAATTCCGCCTCGATCGCACGTCGATGCAACGTGTCAACGACAGCCTTATCTCGCCTCGCTCCACGCCTTGGCTTCAGGTCGTTCAAAGAAATGCAGAACTGCTTTCGAAATCATATTCTTGATCGAACGGCCCGCGAAAGCTGAGTTGATAACACGGGTACATAGACCGCGTCTTGTGCAGGCATGCGACCCAAAGTTCAGCTTTCTAACCCGGTGCTCCAGAAGCCTACTTTCGCTCAACCATGGCAGCGAAGCCTGAACTGGCGGCTCGACGAGTGTGGGGAAAGACGGTCGCGCTCCCGCTACCATCTCTCACATCTTTTGCTTTCGTGCTCGCGGTCAGCCCTTGCGTTCCTGCAGGATGTTGCCGCCATCCACGATGAGGACAGCGCCGTTGACGTAGCTCGCTCCATCGGATGCCAGGAACAACACGGCGGCCGCGACTTCTCCGGGGCTGCCGGCACGGCCGAGCGGCGTGTTCCGGGCGGCGGCAAGTTCCTCCGGCGTCGAGGCGCCTGTCGCGATCCAGCCTGGCGCCACGGCGTTGACCGTGACGCCGCTGCGGCCGACCTCCAGGGCAAGCGCGTGCGTCAGCCCGATCATGCCGGCCTTGGCCGCCGAATAGGCGGCCTCGCCTTCATTGGAGACGTAAGGCCCGGTCACCGAGGCCATGTTGACGACGCGCCCGTGGCCGCGTTGCACCATGCCGGCCAGAAATCCGCGCGTGCTCAAGAAGGCGGTTTTCAGGCTGACGTCGATGCCGCGGTCCCACTCGCTTTCGCTGAGATCGAGAAATCGCCGCTGCAGCGCCGGCTGGGCAACAGTACCCATCCCGGCATTGTTGACGAGGATGTCGATCTCGCCGGCGTCGGAACATAGACGCTCGACATCGCCAGAAAGCGTCAGGTCGGCCATCAAGGCGCGGACATCCAGCCCATCCGCCCGCAGTTCCTCTGCCCGCTGTTCGACCCGCGCGGACGAAGCGGTGATGACGACCGAGAGACCGGCCTCGCCCAGCGCCCGCGCGGTCGCGATGCCGATGCCATCGGCGGCGCCCGCGCCGGTCACCAGCGCCTTGCGGGATTTGCGAAACACGATCATTTCCTCTCCAGAGCAATTCCAGCAAAAGTGCGTAGCGGTTTCGGCCCGGAATTGCGCAAAAACAAAGACTTAGAGCGGTTCGGCGATTCTGTGAAGCGCTGAACCGCTTTAGGACGCAAGCGCCGACATATCGACGCGGGAAATTTACCAGCGATGAAACCGATCCCCGGCTCAATAGCCGGCGCTGACGCCGAAATCGATCGAAAGCGCGGCTCCGGTGATCGGCGCCGCGCCCGGCTGGCAAAGATAGTGGATGAAGGACGCAATCTCTTCCGCCTGGATGGACCTTGCTTTGTCCCCTTGCGGGTAGTGCCCCAGCAGCCGGCGCTTGTAGCCGTCGGGGTCGTCTCCGCCATAGGTCCTGGCCTGATATCCGATCATCGGCGTTGCCGTGTCGCCGGGACAAACGGCGTTGACCCTGATGCCTTGCGGGGCGAGTTCCAGGGCGAGAGCCTTGGTCAGCAGCACCAGTCCGCCCTTCGAGGCGCAATAGACGGCCGCCCCGTTGTTGCCGACGATGCCGGCGTCGGACGCGATGTTGACGATCACGCCTTGCGCCGCCGACAGATGGGAAACGGCCGCCGAGATCAGGAAGAATGCTCCCTTGAGATTGACGTCCAGCACCAGGTCCCACTGGTCTTCCTCGACCTCGCGCGCCGGTCCCTCGAGCCAGACCCCGGCGGCGTTGACGAGAATGTCCATGGCGCCGCCCCAGTCCCTGGCGTTGCCCACCACGTCGCGGCAGGCAGCGACGGAGCGGATATCGAGCGGCAAACCGATCGCATCCGCCCCCGTCACGGCAATCTTGGCCACGGCGGCGTCGAGCCTGGGGCCGGGAAGATCGGCAAGCGCGATCCGCTCGCCGTCAGCCGCGAAGCGCAGCCCGGTCGCAAGACCCATGCCCCCGGCGGCGCCGGCGATCAGGACCGTCCTGCCAGCCATTCGATAACCTCCGCGAAACGCAGCGCCGGACGCGGCAAACCATGTGCCTAAACCATGTGATTGGGTGATGTCGCATGGACCAGTCCGACAAAACAATGGTCTCGGCAGCGTCGGCCGTGCCGCGCGCGATCACCCCAATTCAAGCGTCGTGATGCCGAAGACCGTCGACGAGGCGTTATCGGGCTTGCCGCCCTTGTACATGCGTGTCGTCGTGAAGCCCGCAACCATGCCGGCGGCCTGAAGCATGGCGGTGAATGCACCCTGGCTGGCTGGCACGTCGATATGCAATGCCTCATCGCCGATCCTGCCCGAGAACTCCGCCACCAGTGCCAGGGCCAGCTCCGTCCCGTCGGCGAACAGCGGCCCGACCTTGAAACCTTCATGGCATCGACGCGCCACGCCATAGCCGGCAATCCCGGCCGGTCCGGCTAAGAGCAGCGCGATCCTTGGCTGTCGCAGCCACTCCCGAAGGAAGGCTTCCCGCGGTGCGGGGAAGCACTGCCGATCGTAGGCAAATATCTCCGCTATGTCGGCGGCCGTCACGGGCCGTATGTCGCCGCCGTCAGGCAATCCGGCGGGGCGACCGCTGTGGCGCACGGTCTCATAGGCAGGCACGAAGCCCATGCGCTGGTAGTTGGCCCGCTGCTCGGCCACACCATCGAGACCGATGACGCGGTTGGCGAGGCGCGCCATGCCGGCGTCCCAGACCGCCTTGCCGTGGCCTTCGCCACGCCGGTCGGGCCGGCAAATGTAGAGGCCGATGAAGCCGAAGCCCGAGCCGTATGCGACGGCCGAAATTCCGGCCACCATCTCGCCGCCGACGAAGGCGCCGATGAACCCCTCCGGATCAGCCGTCCGCAGCGCGGCGGCATCGCCGATACCTGGATTCCAGCCCTCCCCCGTCGCCCAGTCGACGAGCATTTCCACTTCGCTGGCGGTCAGGCTCCGGATTGTTCTCGGCATCGTTTCACTCTGCGGCGGCGACCGCGCCATGGTCAGGCATCCGCCGGCAGGATAGGCCGCCATCGGTGGGCTGCAAAGCCAGGTTACCTTGCCATCACCGGCAGATTGTTGACCCGCGCAGTCGCGGTGGTCGCATCGGCGGTATGCGCATCGCCAGCGGCAACTCTCTCATCGTTGTTCCAAAGGGCAACTGGACACAACCGGCGAAGACTGGGAATCTTCATTTGTCGTTGCTTGGAATCGCATGGAGTACCGCAGGAATGCCGCTGAGTGCCGCAGAGATCGCCCGTCATCCGGCAGCGCTTCGCGGAGTCCAGGAGCAGGCTCGGGCGCTCATCCATATTTATGAAACAAGCCCGCGGCTTGCCGCCGTATTTGCCACCCAGCAGCGCTGGCTGCTCGGTCATGTCGGCCTGGCTCTGCATTTCCGGCGCGATCCCAACGACCGCCGCACCGAAATGACGATAGCGCGTTTCATCGAGGTCGTGCGCCACAACTCCGTGGCCAGCCGCAACACCGCCGAGGCTTTCGTCAAGGAGATGCTGCACTACAACATTGCCGAATATATTTCGGCCAGCGGTGATGGCCGTGCCCACCCCTTGCGAGTCACGGAGGATACCATCGAGACTTTCACCGGCTGGATTTATGCGCATCTGAGAACGCTCGACCTTATAGATGGCGGAAACCGGCTGGAAAACTTCCTCGAGCGACCCGAGATGCTGCCCACCCTGCAGCCGTTGATCGCCGACGGATTGCTGACCAGCGACCGCGTGCGGGAACCCGGACAGACTTTTTCGTTATTTATCTGGCTAAATAACGGCGGCATCGTCATGGACTGGCTGATGTCCGGTATCGATCCTGAGGACGCCCATCTCGACAGGATACCGACCAGCGTCATTTCGGTCAGTGAATTCGCGCATTGGCTGAAGCTCTCGCGCACCCATCTGGCGCGGAAACTCCATGATGCCGAAGCGCTTGGCAGCATCGGCTGGGTCGGCCAGCGCGGCCATTCCGTGATGTGGGTCTCGCGGCAATTCTTCGACGAATACATGGCCGTCCAGGCGTCCAAGCTCGCGGTCGTCGACGCAGCTTTCGAAGCTTGTTTTTACAACAAAGCCGCGAGCTGAGCCCACAGCAGGCCGCGTCTCAGGCCCTGTCGGCAAAAACCTACGGTTGCACTGGCGGGCGCCTGCCAAAACTGCTATTCGCATCGCGATATTGCGATATTTGGCCGAGTCTGGGGGGATGGCGCTGAACTTCGAAGAGATTGCGGCCCACCCCGCGCTGCGCGCTTGTATCCAGGCACAGGCGCGGGCGATGCAGCAGGCCTATGAAGGAAACCCGCGGGCGTCCGCGGTCTTCGCCACCCAGCAGCGCTGGTTGATGGCCCATATCGGTCTTGCCCTGCATTTCCGCAGGGATCCCGGCGACTACCGAAAGGAACTGACGGCGGCGCGTTTTGTCGACGTCACCGTTCAGCATGCGGTGGCAAGCCGAAACACGGCTCATGCCTTCATCAAGGAAATGCAGCACTATAATTTCATCGAGGTTGGGCCGGCGGGCGACGACGGCCGCATTCGGCCCCTGCAACTGCCCGCCGTGATGACCTTGGAGCCGTTGATCGGCTGGATTCATATCCATCTGAGCACGCTTGATGCTCTTGACGGCGCCAAGCGGCTGGAAACATTTCAGGCAAGGCCGCAAATGCTGGCCAAGTTGCAGCCGCTGATCGCGGACGGCCTGATTTCCTCCGGACCGGTGCGCGAGCCGCAACAGACTTTTTCGCTGTTCACCTGGCTCAACAATGGCGGCGTCGTCATGGACTGGCTGATCGCCGGCGTCGACCCCGAAAATGCCGGCCAGGAGCGCATCCCGACCGGCGTCCTTTCGATCGGCGACTTCGCAAGGTGGCTGAAGCTGTCGCGCACCCATCTCTCGCGCAAGCTGCGCGACGCCGAGGCGCTCGGCAGCGTCGGCTGGCTCGGGCGGCGCGGCCATTCCGTCATGTGGATCTCGAACGAGTTCTACGGCGAATATGTCACCGCGCAGGCGGTCAAGCTCGCCATCATCGACGCCGCCTTCGCCGCCAGCGTGAAGCACGCGACCGACTGAGCGTCTTCTCGCTTCTCTATCCGGCTTTCAGGATGGCCGAAAAACGTGGATCGAAAGCCCGGCTGATCGGCTCGGCCGCAGCGCCCACGGCGATCGCCCAGGGATCCGTGGTGCCGAGTTGCAACCGTGGCAGGCGCCGGACGGGACGATCCGCAATCGACGGCAGCAGCGGATGCATGGCCTGAAGCAGAAGCCGGGCCAGCGCCTCCGGTGCGCTGCTGGTGAGGATGACGGTCTGCGGATCGAAGATCGTTTCGATCAGATGAACGCACCAGCGCAGGTCGGACGCTGCTCTTTCGACCCAGCTCATGACCCTCGGGTCTTGCGCAAGCGCCAGCGTGCCGAGTTTCTCGCAAAGCCTCCTCTCGGTGGGGTCGAGACCGAGATGCTGGTAGAGCGAGGCGAGCGAGGCGCGATGCTCCAATGGCGTCGAGCCGGGACCGGCCGGCGAAAGCAGCGCCATGCCGACCTCGCCCGCATTGCCGTTGCCGCCGCTATAGAGTTCGCCGTTGAGGATCAGCCCGGCGGCTATGCCGTAACCGACATAAAGGCAGACGGCGTGATCGACGCCGTGCGCGGCGCCGACGATCCGCTCCGCCGTTGCACAGGCCGCCGCATCGTTCTGCAGGCCGACATTGAGCCCGGTACCGGCCGCAAGGGCCTCCACCAGCGGAAATTGCTGCCAGGCCGGCATCATCCATTTGTTGTCGGGGCTCTTCAGCCCGAACGGCCCCGGCATGGCGACACCCAGTCCAACCAGCCGCCGCTCGGACTGGGCAAACAAAGAAGCGAGTTCGCCTCTGACGCGGTCGATCAGGCCAAGGATGATCTCGACGCCTGATGAGGGCTCGTCGAATGGCAGCCCCGCCTCGGCGCGGGCCATGACGTTGCCGACGAGGTCGACCACGACAACGCGTGTCAAATGGCGGTCGATCTGCAGCCCGATGGCAAAGGCGCCATCGGGCACCAGCCGGTAGGGTGTGGAAGGCTGCCCCCTGCCCTTGCGCACCGCATCCAGCGCCACGACCAAGCCGTCCTGCTCGAGATCCTCGATGATGTTGGAAACCGCCTGCTTGGTAAGCTGCGTTGCCCGCGCCAGGTCGGCGCGCGAAAGCGCGCCGTTGAGCCGCAGCGCTTCGATCATGATGCGGCGGTTGTGAGCGCTCGTGCCTTCCTGGTTGGTGCCGCTTTTGGCGCGGATCGGGCTGATGTCGTGCACTGTCGTTTCCCCTCTTGACTCCATTAAGGGATTGATCGACTAATTAAGTCAAGCGAATTGACTTAATAGGGGAAGCCCGGGCGGCTCTACAAAAAGACGGCAAAAGCCTCGAGCTCTCGCCGCACGCCGTTCGGGACAGATCCGGTCACACGCGATGCGAATTCGAGGAAGCGGCGCAGCCTTTGCCGCCCACTCGCAGCTGTCGAAAAATGGGAGAAAGACAAATGCTGAAATCGATCGGTAAGACACTTCTGGGCGCGGTCTTCGTTGGCGGGCTGTTCGTCCCGCACGCCTTCGCTGAAACCACCTTGAACGCGCTCTTCATGGCCCAGGCCGCCTATAGCGAGGCCGACGTGCGCTCCATGACCGAGGCCTTCACCAAGGCCAATCCGGACATCAAGGTCAATCTCGAATTCGTCCCCTATGAAGGCCTGCACGACAAGACCGTGCTCGCTCAAGGCTCGGGCGGTGGCTACGACGTCGTGCTGTTCGACGTCATCTGGCCGGCCGAATATGCCACCAATAAGGTGCTGGTCGACGTCTCGTCGAAGATCACCGATGACATGAAGAAGGGCGTGCTGCCCGGCGCCTGGACCACCGTCCAGTATGACGGCAAGTACTACGGCATGCCGTGGATCCTCGACACAAAATACCTGTTCTACAACAAGGAAATCCTGGAAAAGGCCGGCATCAAGGCGCCGCCGAAGACCTGGGAAGAGCTTGGCGAGCAGGCCAAGATCATTCAGGACAAGGGGCTGCTGAAGACGCCGATCGCCTGGAGCTGGGCACAGGCCGAGGCTGTGATCTGTGATTACACCACGCTGGTCAGCGCCTATGGCGGCGACTTCCTCAAGGATGGCAAGCCGGACTTCCAGAACGGCGGCGGCGCATCGGCGCTGAAATACATGGTCGACAGCTACAAGTCCGGCCTCACCAATCCGAACTCCAAGGAATTCCTGGAAGAGGACGTCCGAAAGGTGTTCGAGAACGGCGATGCCGCTTTCGCGCTGAACTGGACCTACATGTACAACATGGCCAACGATCCGAAGGACTCGAAAGTCGCAGGCAAGGTCGGCGTCGTGCCGGCGCCAGGCGTTGCCGGCACCAGTGAGGTCTCGGCCGTCAACGGCTCGATGGGCCTTGGCGTCACCGCTGTCTCAAAGCATCCGGACGAGGCGTGGAAATACATCGAGTTCATGACCTCGCAGGCGACGCAGAACCAATATGCCAAGCTCTCGCTGCCGATCTGGGCTTCGTCCTATGACGACCCGGCCGTGACCAAGGGACAGGAAGAATTGATCGCCACCGCCAAGCTGGGTCTCGCCGCGATGTATCCGCGCCCGACCACGCCGAAGTACCAGCAGCTGTCAACCGCCCTGCAACAGGCCATTCAGGAATCGTTGCTCGGCCAGACGACGCCTGAAGACGCGCTGAAGACGGCCGCGCAGAACAGCGGCCTCTGATCTGACGTTCCTCGACGCGGGCGGCCTCATACACGAGTGCCGCCCGTGCTATTTCCGACCGGATGAAGGAAGAGAGGCGCCTCGCATGTCAGGCACCTGGATGACGACTCGCGCGTGGCTTTTGATGCTGCCGCTCCTGGTGATCATGGTCGCCGTTATCGGCTGGCCATTGGTCGATACCGTCAGGCTTTCCTTCACCGACGCCCAGCTGGTCGGCACGGCGGGCAATTACGTCGGCTTCGATAACTACACCAACATGCTGACGAGCTCGAACTTCAGCCGCACGCTCACGACCACCACCTGGTTCGCGGTCGTCTCGGTCGCCGCCGAGATGGTGATCGGCGTGCTGGCGGCACTTCTGCTCAACCAGGAATTCCGTGGCCGCGCCGTGCTGCGCGGGCTGATGATCCTACCCTGGGCGCTGCCCACCGTCGTCAACGCCACGCTCTGGCGGCTGATCTACAATCCCGAATATGGCGCGCTGAACGCAGCGCTGACGCAGCTCCATCTCATCGATGACTACCGCTCCTGGCTGGGCGAGCCGGGAACGGCCCTGGCGGCGCTGATCGTTGCCGACTGCTGGAAGAATTTTCCTCTTGTTGCGCTGATCGCGCTCGCTGCCTTGCAGGCGGTGCCGCGCGACATCACCGCAGCGGCATTGGTCGATGGCGCCGGACCGTTCAACCGCTTCCGCTTCGTCATCCTTCCCTATCTTGCCGGCCCGCTGATGGTGGCGCTGGTGCTGCGCACCATAGAGGCCTTCAAGGTCTTCGACATCATCTGGGTGATGACGCGCGGCGGCCCGGCCAACAGCACGCGCTCGCTGTCGATCCTCGTCTATCAGGAAGCCTTCTCTTTCCAGCGCGCCGGCTCCGGCGCCTCGCTGGCGCTGATCGTCACCTTGCTCGTCACCGTGCTCGCCGTCGCCTATGCGGCGTTGGTGAGGAAGACCGCCGGGAGCGCCGCCTGATGGAACGCAAGAGCCCGGTCTTCACCGCTTTCGTCTATGTCTGCGCCATCCTGCTTGCCGCGATGATCCTGGCCCCGCTCGGCTGGCTCTTCGTCATGAGCATATCGCCGGCGGCCGATCTCGCCGCCAAACCGCTGCGCTGGTGGCCGCAGGCGGCCGACTTCTCCCGTTACGCGCAGCTTCTGTCGACGGCCGAGAACAGCGCCGGCGCCGCCTTCACCGCCTCGCTGCGCAACAGCCTGGAGGTCGCCGGCATGGCGACGCTTGCCGCTGTCGTTCTTGCCGTGCCGGCCGGCTGGGCCGTCTCGCGCACACCTGCGGTGGGTTGGTCGCTGTCGATGGTGATCGCCACCTACATGCTGCCGCCGGTCGCGCTCTCCGTGCCGCTCTATATGGGCCTGTCCTATCTCGGCCTGCTCAACAACGTCTTTGGCCTGGCGCTGATCTACCTGACGATTCTGGCGCCCTTCACCACCTGGCTGATGAAATCGGGATTCGATTCCATTCCGCGCGAGATCGAGGCGGCGGCGATGATCGACGGGGCGGGACTGTTGCAGACCTGGCGCATCATCACCTTGCCCCTGGCGGCACCCGTGGTGGCTACATCGGCGCTGTTTGCCGTGCTGCTTGCCTGGGACGAGTTCTTCTATGCCTTGCTCTTCACCTCGGATCAGCGAGCAAAGACGCTGACGGTCGCCATTGCCGATCTCGCCGGCGGCCGCGTCTCCGACTACGGACTGATCGCCACCGCCGGCGTGCTCGCGGCTTTGCCTCCGGTGCTGATCGGCCTCGTCATGCAACGCGCGCTGATCTCGGGCCTCACCAGCGGCGGCGTGAAAGGATAATGATGACTGCAGAAAAGAAACGTCCGGCAGGGCTTGTCGCGATCGACCGCGAGATGGCGCGCCAGCATGAGGATGCGCTTGCCTCGTTCCAGAGCAATCAGGAGGTAGCCGTCAAGGTCGCTGCCTCGATCAGGCGCAATGGCCGGCTCGTCCTGCTCGGCATGGGCGCCTCGCATGCCGTGGCCCGCGCCGTCGAGCCGCTCTATCGCGCGCAGGGCATCGATGCCATCGCGCTGCCGCTGTCGGAGCAGCTCGGCCAGCCGCTGCCGCTCGCGGGCAAGACGGTGATCGTCACCTCGCAGTCGGGCGAAAGCGCCGAGGTGCTGCGCTGGTTTGCCGGGACCGGCCACCGCGCCGAGACCTTCGGCCTGACGCTGGAGGCCGCCTCGTTCCTCAGCCGCACGGTGCCATGCCTCGTCGGCGCCGGCGGCACCGAGCTTGCCTTTGCCGCGACCCGCAGCCTGACCGTGACCTTCGCCCTGCATCTCGCCATCCTGGCCGCGCTCGGCGAGGATCCCGCCGCTGCGCTTGCAGCGCTGAAGGCCCCCGAAACCGTTGCGACCGACGCCGCCCTTGCGGCGCTCGGCAATGTGGCGACCGTGGTGACGTCGGGCCGCAGCCTGCAAGGCGTGGCCGAAGCGCTGGCGCTCGGCCTTACCGAACTGTCGCGCCTGCCCTGCTACTCGCTCGAGGGCGGCCAGCTTCGCCACGGGCCGATGGAGATGCTTGGGCCGAAGATCGGCATCGTGCTTTTCCGCGGCAAGGACCCGACCGCCGACCTCGTCACAACCATGGCCACGTCCGTCGTCGAGACCGGCGCGCCGCTGGTCGTCTTCGACGCCTCGGGCATGTCGCCGGTCGCGGGCGCCGTCACGTTGAGCTTCAAGCCCGCATCCGGACTGGCGGCTATCTTTGCCATGCTGCCGGTGGCGCAACGCCTGATGATCGCCGTTGCCGATTCCCGCGTCGAGAATGCTGGAACGCCGGTGCGCACCACCAAGATCACGCGGAGCGAATGATGCGGCCGCTCGCGGTGATCGGCAACGTCAATGTCGACCTGATCGTCGGGCCGGTCGCGCCCTGGCCGAAGGCGGGCACGGAGACCGTCGTCGACCACGACGACCTGCGCGTCGGTGGCCAGGCCGGCAACACGGCGCTCGCCTGGCAGGCGCTGGGCATCGACTTCGACATCGCCGCCAATCTCGGCGACGACCAGTTCGGCCGCTGGCTGCGCGAAGCCTTCGGGCGCCGCGCGCAAAATTGGCCGGTTCGTCCCGAAGGCACGACATTGTCGGTCGGCATGACCCATCCCGATGGCGAGCGCACCTTCTTCACCACGCGCGGCCACCTGCCCCGCCTCGGCCTGGGCGATGTGCTTTCAGTGCTGGACGGCAATCGGCTTGCCGGCGGCTATGCGCTGCTCTGCGGCTCGTTCCTCACCGAGGACCTGACGCGCGATTACGACGCCTTCTTCGACTGGGCCGAAGCGCATGGCATCGCCGTCGCGCTTGACACAGGCTGGCCGATCGACGGCTGGACACAAGCGAACTGCGCGGCGGCGCGCGGCTGGCTGTCGCGCTGCGAACTGGCGCTCTTCAACGAAGTCGAGACCACGACACTGGCCGGCCTGGCAAGCCCGGCGGATGCGGCGTGCAAGATCCGCGACGGAATGAGGAGCGGAGCGACGGTCGTCGTCAAGCGTGGGCCGGACGGCGCCATCGCCATGGGCGCCGACGGCGAGCTCATTGAAGCGACGGCGCCCCGCGTCACCGTCGTCGACACGATCGGAGCCGGCGATGTCTTCAACGCCGCTTTCCTGGCCGCGCTGGCACAAGGACGGCCGCTGGAGAAATGCCTGTCCGCCGCCATACGGGTGGCCTCGCGCGCGATCTCAACCTTGCCCCGCGACTATGGCGGGCCGATCCAATTCGAGGATGCCGACCATGAGCGCGCTTGAAATCCGCGATGTCCGCAAGAATTACGGCAGCGTCGAGACGCTGAAAGGCATCGACATCGCGCTCGAGAACGGCGAGTTCCTGGTGCTGCTCGGCTCCTCCGGCTGCGGCAAGTCGACCCTGCTCAACATCGTCGCCGGTCTCGCCGAGGCAACCAGCGGCGACGTGCTGATCGGCGGCCGGTCGGTGCTGGGCGTGCATCCGAAGAACCGCGACATCGCCATGGTCTTCCAGTCCTACGCGCTCTATCCGAACCTGACCGTCAGCCGCAACATCGGCTTCGGCCTGGAGATGCGCAAGGTTCCCGCAGCCGAGCGCGACAAGGCTGTGCGTGAGGCGGCGAGGCTCCTGCAGATCGAGAACCTGCTCGACCGCAAGCCCGGCCAGTTGTCAGGCGGCCAGCGCCAGCGCGTCGCAATCGGTCGGGCGCTGGTGCGCAAGCCGCAGGTCTTCCTGTTCGACGAGCCGCTGTCCAATCTCGACGCCAAGCTGCGCCTCGAGATGCGCACCGAATTGAAGCGCCTGCACGAAATGTTGCGCACCACGGTCGTCTACGTCACCCACGACCAGATCGAGGCGATGACGTTGGCGACCCGCATCGCCGTCATGCGCGACGGCCGCATCGAGCAGCTCGGCACGCCGCAGGAGATCTACGACCATCCGGCGACGCTCTATGTCGCGGGCTTCGTCGGCGCGCCGGCGATGAACATGCTGGAAGCGAGCGTCGAGAACGGCAAGCTCGCCATCGCCGGCACGGATGCGCGGCTGGCATTGCCGGAACGCTACTCAAGCCTAGCCCGCAACGGGGCAAAAATTGTCGTTGGCATCAGGCCCGAAGCGCTCCGCCTTGGACCGGGCAGCGGCACCGACTTGTCGCTGCCGGTCGAGATCGACATCGTCGAGCTGACAGGTCCCGAACAGGTCACCACTGCCCGGGTCGGAGCGCAAAGACTAACGGCGACGCTGCCGCCGCAAGCCCGCGTCGCCAAAGGCCAGCCATGCGCGTTTGTCTTCGACGCGGACGCGCTTCGCTTGTTCGATCCGGCAACCGGCAAGGCTTTCTGAGAAGCGCCCCTCCACCTGCGTCGACTGAACAGTCTCGATCGGAAAACGGCGCCGCTTTTTTGCGGCGCCGTTTCGATTCAATCGATGTCGAACGACACGCCTTGCGCCAGCGGCAGCGCCTTGGAGAAGTTCACCGTGTTGGTGGCGCGGCGCATATAGGCTTTCCAGGCGTCCGAGCCGCTCTCGCGGCCACCGCCCGTTTCCTTCTCGCCGCCGAACGCGCCGCCGATCTCGGCGCCCGAGGTGCCGATATTGACGTTGGCGATGCCGCAATCCGAACCGTCAACGCCGAGGAAGCGCTCCGATTCCTGCAGGTCGCGGGTGAAGATCGACGACGACAGGCCGGCGCCCACCGCATTGTGCAGATCGAGCGCCTCGTCGAAGTCGGAATATTTCATCACATAGAGGATCGGCGCGAAGGTTTCTTCCGTCACCGGCGCGACCTGCTTCGGCATCTCAACCAGGGCAGGATGCACGTAATAAGCGTCCGGATGGCCATTCTCGACGCGCGCGCCGCCAGTCACCTTGCCGCCATGCGCCTCAGCCTCCTTCAGCGCCTTCTGCATATTGTCGAAGGCGCCCTTGTCGATCAGCGGACCGACCAGCGCCTTGCCTTCCAGCGGATTGCCGACCGAGACGGTCTGATAGGCCTTCTTCAATCGCGGCAGCAGCGCGTCGTAGACGCTGTCATGCACGAACAGGCGCCGAAGCGTCGTGCAGCGCTGGCCGGCGGTGCCCATGGCGCCGAAGGCGATGGCGCGCAGCGCCATGTCGAGATCGGCGGTCGGGCATACGATGCCTGCATTGTTGCCGCCGAGTTCCAGCACGGCGCGGGCAAAGCGCTTGGCAAGCCTGGGACCGACCTCGCGGCCCATGCGGGTCGATCCGGTCGCCGAGACCAGCGGCACTTTCGGATGGTCGACCAGCACCTCGCCGGCGACGCGGTCGCCGATCAAGACCTGCAGCAGGCCGTCCGGCGCGTCGGCGCCGAAACGTTTTGCGGCGCGCTTGAAGATCGCCTCGCAAGCAAGCGCCGTCAGCGGCGTCTTCTCCGACGGCTTCCACACCACCGCGTCACCGCAGACGAAGGCGAGCGCGGAATTCCACGACCACACAGCGACCGGGAAGTTGAAGGCCGAGATCACGCCGACGACGCCGAGCGGATGCCAGGTCTCCATCATGCGATGTCCGGGACGCTCGGTGGCGATGGTGAGGCCGTACAATTGCCGCGAGAGACCGACGGCAAAATCGCAGATGTCGATCATTTCCTGGACTTCACCCAGACCCTCGGACGGGATCTTGCCGACCTCGATCGACACCAGCCGGCCAAGCTCGTCCTTATGCGCGCGCAGTTCCTCGCCGAGCAGGCGAACCAGCTCGCCGCGCTTCGGTCCAGGCACCAGCCGCCAGGCCTGGAAGGCCTCGTACGCGGCATCGATGGCCTTGCCCGCATCGGCGGCCGAAATAGACTTCAGCGCCGCGATCTGTTCGCCCGTCACCGGACTGCGCACGATGAGGTTACCGCCGGAGAGCGCATCCTTGGCAACGCCGAGTTTCTCGAGAAGTGAGGCCGTTTCCTTCGCTAGCGTCATTTTTGTCCCTTTCAGATCCCGCCCGTCATAAGACGGAAGTGGAAGCCATGCGCCATGTCGTGGTCCGTGCCGTGGGGCACAGCCGGGCGCTTTCATGGCGTGGCATTACTCGTTTCGGGGAAAAACCGCCACCCCGGCATGGTCCAAGGCCGGGTCGCGAAATTGGGCCAGACGGCGAAGCCGGATCAGCGCGCTTTTTGGAAAGAAGACTTCTCGGCGCTTTCCTTGATCAGCCGATCGATATGCATGCGGATATGCGCCGCCTCGGCGGCGGTGTTGGCCAAAGCGATGGCGCGGTCGAAGGCAACACGCGCCTCCTCGTTGCGGCCAAGCTGCATCAGCAGCCCGCCCCTCAGCCCGAAGAAGTGGAAATAGCCAGACAGCCGGTCTTCCAGCGGCTCGATCATGGCAAGCGCCGCTTCCGCGCCGCGCACCTTGCTGACCGCGACGGCACGGTTCAGCGTCACCACCGGCGACGGCTGCATCTGCTCCAGCAGGCCGTAGAGCAGGTCGATCTCGGTCCAGTCGGTATCTTCGGCCGTTACCGCCCGCGCATGCAGCGCCGCGATCGCCGCCTGCACCTGGTAGGGACCGGGCTTGCGATGGCGCAGCGCCTTGTCGACCAGCGCCAGGCCCTCGTCGATCATCTTGCGGCTCCACAGCGAGCGGTCCTGATCCTCGAGCAGGACAATCTCGCCATTCTCGTCGAAACGCGCCGGCGCCCGCGCATGCTGCAGCAGAAGCAGCGCGGTAAGCCCCATGATCTCCGGCTCGGCCTGGAAGAGCCTGAGCAGCAGGCGGGCAAGGCGGATCGCTTCCTCGCAAAGCGGCGCCCGGGCCGGCGCCTCGCCGCCATTGGTCGAGTAGCCTTCGTTGAAGATCAGATAGACCATCGCGGCGACAGCGGCGAGCCGCTCCGAGCGCTCGACCGCGCCCGGCGTTTCGAACGGCACGCCGGCATCGGCAATGCGCGCCTTGGCGCGGGTAATGCGCTGCTCCATGGCGCTCTCTCCGACCAGGAAGGCGCGCGCGATCTGCTTGACGGTGATGCCGGAGACAATGCGCAGCGCCACCGCGATCTGCTGCGTTGCCGGCAGGTCCGGATGGCAGCAGATGAACAGAAGCCGCAGGATATCGTCGCGGTAATGCGCGCCGTCGAGCCGCTCGGCGATATCGCTCTCGGCGTCCTCCAGATCGGAGATCTGGTCCTCTTCCGGCATCGGCGCCTGTTTGGCGCGCTTGCGCACGGCGTCGATGCCGCTGTTGCGGCCGACGAAGATCAGCCAGGCGGCCGGATCGCGCGGCGGCCCGTTCTTCGGCCAGTTGTTGAGTGCCCTCAGGCACGCGTCCTGGAAAGCCTCTTCCGCGGCGTCGAGGTCGCGGAAGTAGCGCAGCAGCGCGCCCATCGCCTGCGGACGGGCATTGCCGATCGCGGTGCTTATCCAGGCAAGCTCCGTCATACCGCGACCTTTGTAGGGTTGAAGACCGAAACCGGCCGAATCTCATAGGAGCCGCCGCTCGGATTGACCTCGGAAAGCTCGCGGGCGAACGCGACGGCTTCATCGAGATCGCGGCATTCGAGCGTGTAGAAGCCGAGGAATTGCTCCTTGGTTTCGGCGAACGGGCCATCGAGCACGATCGCTTCGCCCTTGACCTTTCTCAGCGTGGTCGCTGCAGTCGTCGGCAACAGGCGCGCCACCGGTCCGAGCCGGCCGGCCTTGGCGTATTTGTCCTGCACGTCGAGGATCTTCGCCATAACCTCGTCGTCCTGTTCCTTGCTCCAGGAGCAGACGACGTCCTCGGAGGCATAGCAAAGAATGGCGTAGAGCATGGCGGGGTCCTTTCCGTATCGAAGGACGCGACAGTAGGGCCCTTCCCGACACCAGGTCGATAAAAAAATTCGGCGCGCGATCACGGACTTGGCGGTCTTTCGCGCCTGACGGTCAGGCGCCGTGCGCCTGCAGCCATCTGAGCACCAGCGTTTCCTCCTCGTCGAGGCCGAACATCAACCGTTTGCGCTTGTTGGCCTCCGCCATTTCGTCAATCAGGCGCCCTTCGGTCCACGCCTCGAATACCAGCGGGTGAATGTAGCATTTGCGGCAGACGGCACGGGTATTGCCCAGCCGCTCGGCGACCTTGTCGACAATGCTGTTCATCACCTGTTTTTGCTGCGTTTTGCTTTCCGGCAGCTCGGCCTGCGCAAACAGCGACGCGGCATGGATGGTGCCGCCCCAGGTGCGGAAATGCTTGGAGCTGAATTCGGCGCCGGAAGCCTGGCGAATATAGCAGTTGACGTCCTCCGAACGCACGGGCCGCCTATCGCCATCCTCATCGAGATATTGGAACAGTTTCTGTCCCGGCAGATCCTGTGCGCCGCGCACGATCTTGGCGATGCGGCGATCGGCCAGCTTCAGCTTCCATTCCTTGCCCGACTTGCCCTTGAAAGCGAAGCGCAGGCTGGAGCCGGTAATCTCGACATGGCGGTCGCGCAGCGTGGTCAGCCCGAAGCTCTTGTTGTCCCGGGCATAGGCCGCATTGCCGATGCGGATCATGGTGTTGTCGAGCAGCCAGACCACCGAGGCGACGACGCGCTCCAAAGGCAGCCCGTGCCGGCGCAGATCGGCATCGATCTGCCGCCTGAGAGCGGGCAGGCTTTCCGCGAAGGCGACCAGGCTGGAATACTTGACGCCGTCGCGTTCCTCGATCCATTGCGGGTGATAACGGTACTGTTTACGGCCGCGGTGGTCCCGGCCTGTTGCCTGAATATGCCCGTCCGGATCGGACGAAATCCACACATCCGTCCAGGCCGGCGGAATGACGATCGCCTCGATGCGGGCAAGCGTCGTTTCGTCGAGGGCCCTTCCATCCGGTCCCGAATAGGAAAAACCCGTGCCTTTCCTCAATCTGCGGATGCCGGGATCGGCATCGCTCACATAGCTGAGCGACGCGCCCTCGGCGGAGTTGAGCGCACCGTTCCCGCGGGTTTCCTCGTCCCGGGCTGAATGGACCGAGGACAATTGTGAATGCTGCAACACGCCGGCTCCGCGAAATTATCCGTAGATAAAGCCGCGCGAGGCTGACTGGTTCCGCATGCAAACCGGCAGTGCGCGTCATCGGCGCTGTCGCGTCAGGCTGCGACCGGGATAACGTCGACCGCCTGCTCGCCGGCCTGGCCCCCGGTGGTTTTCAGTACGCCGACGATCGGCGCCACGTCGGAATAGTCGCGGCCGTAACCGACGGTGATATGGTCGTTGCTCGCCCGCATGCCGTTGGTTGGGTCGAATTCCTGCCAGCCGGCATCGCGCCCGCACCAGGCCTTGACCCAGGCATGCATGGCATCTGCGCCTTCGAGCCTCGGCTTGCCCTTCGGCGGGATCGTGCGCAGAAAACCGCTGACATAGCCGGCCGGAATGCCCAGCCCGCGCAGACCGGCGATCATGATGTGCGAGAAATCCTGGCAGACGCCGCGTTTCAGCGCAAAGGCGTCGCTGGCCCGCGTCTGAACGGTCGTCGCCTTGCCGTCATAGGTGAAATCGCGATGGATGCGGTTGCAGAGATCGACCGCCGTGGCCACCGCCGAGCCGGCAAGGCTTTCCCGCGCATAGGCAGTGATCGCCGCATCGATGGCGGCATGATCGCTGGCGGCGAGGAAATGATGCGGCGCGGCGGGCGACAATGAGCGCACCAGATCGAGTTCCGACTTCAGTCCGCTTATATCGGGCGAGACATCGAGACCCGGATCGGGCCGCGAGACCGACACGCGCGCGCTCATTCGGATGTCGAGCGTGTCATGCGCGTCGCGAAAGGCGATCGAGGTGACGTTGTTGCCAAAGAAGTCGGAAAAATCGGCACGTTCGGCCGGCTTCGGCTGGAAAGACAGCGAGGCGGCGATCACGCGCTGCACTCCGGCGATCGTCTGCGGCATGACCCGCACCTGGTGTCGACCGCCGCCGGCTGCAGCCGCATAGTCGTAATGCAGATGAAGCTTGATGTCGTAGAGCATCTAGAGCAATCCCAGCAAAAGTGCGCAGCGGTTAGGCTTGGCGGCTTCGCCATGGCCTTGCGCCCGGAATTGCGTAAAAACAAAGAGATAGAGCATTGAGGCGACCCTTTTCGCTGGAGATGCTCTATCCGAAATAGGCTTTGGAGAGGCTGTCGTAGAGATCGCCGATCTGGCGGGCGAGGTCGTCGAGCACCTTGGCGCTCATGTCCGACGGCTCCATGACGGCTAGTGCCGTGTTGAGCTGCAGGATTTCCTTGGCCGCGGGCGACATGTGGCCCTCGCCGCCGATCGAAGGCAGCATGCCGATCTCGGCCTTCAGCCGCTCGAGCTGGAATAGGATGGAGCGGGGATTGAGCGGGTCGAGCGCGAGCAGGTCTATGACGGTGCGCCGCCCGGCCTGCACCGGATATTGCCTGCGATGGGTCATGACGCTATCGCCGATCTCCAGCATCATGTCGAGCGCGCCTTCCGGCGCCTCGTTCCTGGTCAGCCGGCTAAGTGTGCGGGCAATCTGGATGCCGCGTTCCAGCCTGCGGCCGATTTCCAGGAAGCGCCAACCGGTGAAGCGGTACATGTTCTCGTGCAGCAGGCCGGAGAAGCCGGCAAGCTTGCGCAGCATCACCGTCATCGCCCGCGTCGCGTCGTCGCCCGGCGCCACGGTTTCCGCGAATTTGTGGATGGTCTTCGACAGATCCTTGAGCGCCAGCCAGCCATCGGGCGAGAAACGGTCGCGAATCTGGCCGGCGCTGTAGACCGCGCTGTCCAAAGTGCCGATCAGCCCCAGCGGTATCGCCGTTTCGAGCTCGATGCCGAACGGTTCGAGATAGTCCCTGATATCGGCAAGCAGCGGCATGTCCGGATCGGACGTCTCGGCAAGCCGCACGTGATAGGCGCGCAGCACGCGCACCGTGTCTTCCGAGCGCTCGATATAACGCCCGAGCCAGGTCAGGTTCTCCGCCGCGCGGCTGGGCAGGCTGCCCGGCATGGTGCGGGTGAAGCCGTCATGCTCCTGCGGCAACAGCGTCTCGCGCTCGACCGGCCGGTCGCTGACCACCCAGACATCCGCCGCCTGGCCGCCGCGTTGCATGGCGATCGCGGTCGGGTCGAGCGAGAAGCCGACGCGGGCGAAGCCGCCTGGCATCACCGTCCAGCCTTCGGGCGTGCGCGCCAGATAGACGCGCAGGCTGGCGGGCCGTGGCTCCAGCAAGCCTTCGACAAACACCGGCGTGGTCGACAGCGTCACCGCTTCCTGGCCGACGAAACCGGCCCCGTCCGCCTCGATGCGCGCGACGAGCTCGGCACGCTCGCCCGCCGAAAGGGACGATCCGAGCCGGGTCGCGCCGTCGTCCTCGAAGGCAAGCCGGGTCGACAGCGCCGGGCCGACGACCATGCGGTCGATGTTGGCCAGCACATGAGCGCGCTCTGCCTCTTGCCCGCACCACCAGGTGGCGATGTTCGGCAGCTTGAGATCGTCAGCCTGCAGTTCCCGTGCGATCCTGGGCAGGAACGACAGCAGCGCCCGCGTCTCCATCAGGCCTGAGCCAAGCGCATTGACCGCCGACACCGTGCCGCGCCGGATCGCCTCGACCAGCCCCGGCGTGCCGATTTGCGATTCCGGCCTGAGCTCCAGCGGATCGGCAAAGGCGGCATCGAGCCGTCGCCACAAAACGCCGATCGGCATCAGGCCGGAAACCGTGCGCACCATCAGCCTGCCACCGGAGACAGTGAGGTCCTCGCCTTCGAGCAGCATGATGCCGAGATAGCGGGCGATGTAGGCGTGCTCGTAATAGGTCTCGTTGAGCGGTCCGGGCGTCAGGATGGCGACGCGGCCGCCGGAGTCCCTTGCCATGCCGTTCAGCGCGTCGCGAAAACGGCGGAAGAAACCGGCAAGCCGGTGCACATGCATCTCGCCATAGATGTCGGACAGCGCGCGCGTGGTGGCGACGCGGTTCTCCAGCGCGAAGCCGGCACCTGACGGCGCCTGGGTGCGGTCGCCCAACACCCACCAGCGGCCATCCGGCCCACGGCCGAGCTCGAAGGCGACCATGTGGAGGAAATGCCCGCTGGCCGGCCGCACACCGGCGATGGGGCGCAGATACTCAGGGCTCGCCGCAATCAGCCCGGCCGGCGCGATGCCCTTCCCGATCAGCCGGTTCGGCCCATAAATGTCGGCCAGGATCGCCTCGAACAGGTCGGCGCGCTGGACGAGGCCGGCGCTTATCTCGGCCCATTCCTTCTCATCGATCAGCAGCGGGACATGCGCGAGTGGCCATTCGCGTTCGTTGGCGCCGGCCTTGTCATAGACGCGGTAATAGACGCCGGCATCGCGCAGATACTGGTCGGCGCGGACAAAACGCTGCCCAAGCCGCTCAGCCCCCAGCTCGTCCAGCGCGTCGATGAAGGAACGCCAGGCCGGACGCGGTTTGCCCGACGTGTCGACCATCTCGTCGACGACGCCTTCGATCGGCCGGTAGCGTTCCAGCAGGCTTTGCGCCCGCGGCCTGCCGCCTGCCCGTTTCTGATTCCCCTTGGCCATTGTCGATCAGAGTCTCGCCGGCCGCCTGAGGTCAAGGGTCATGGGGAACTCTTCAGAGGCTTCTTCGTCGTGCAGCACATAGCTGCCCGGCGTATGGCCGCGCGGCTCGAAGCGGGCGAGCCTTCGCGCCTCGGCCTCGTTGCCGTTGACCGGGAACGTATCGTAGCTTCGGCCGCCCGGATGCGCGACATGATAGACGCAGCCGCCGACCGAGCGCCCTGACCAGCGGTCGTAGATGTCGAAGACCAGTGGCGTGTTGACCGGCAGGGCCGGATGCAGGCCGGAGGCCGGCTGCCAGGCCTTGAAGCGCACGCCCGCTACGGCCACCTCGCGATTGTCCGTCGCTTTCATCGGCACGACGCGGCCGTTGCAGACGATGGCGTGACGCTCCGGATTGAGGCCTTCGGTCCGCACCTGCAGCCGCTCGACGGAAGAATCGACGAAGCGGACCGTACCACCGATCGCGCCCTGCTCGCCCATCACATGCCAGGGCTCAAGCGCCTGCCTCAGCTCCAGCTTGACGCCGGCATGCCGCACCTCGCCGCAGAACGGAAAGCGGAATTCCAGCTGCGCGGCGAACCATTCGGGGCGGAAGTCGAAGCCGTCGAGCTTGAGGTCGTCGAGCACATCGAGGAAATCCGCCCAGACATGATGCGGCAGCATGAAACGGTCGTGCAGCGAGGTGCCCCAGCGCACGAAGCGGCCGTCGAGCGGGTTCTTCCACGCGCGGGCTATAATCGCACGAACCAGCAATTGCTGCGCCAGGCTCATGCGCGCATTGGGCGGCATCTCGAAGCCGCGGAACTCGACAAGGCCGAGCCTGCCGGTCGGACCGTCCGGCGAGAACAATTTGTCGATGCAGATCTCGGAGCGGTGCGTGTTGCCGGTCACATCGGTGAGCAGATTGCGGAACAGCCGGTCGACCAGCCAGGGCAGGGGTGCCGCGCCCTTGTCCGGATGCGGCACTTGCGCCAGCGCGATCTCGAGCTCGTAGAGCGAATCGTGCCGCGCCTCGTCGAAGCGCGGTGCCTGGCTGGTCGGACCGATGAACAGGCCGGAAAACAGATAGGATAGCGAGGGATGCCGCTGCCATTGCAGCACCAGGCTCTTCAAGAGGTCAGGCCGGCGCAGGAATGGACTGTCGTTCGGCGTTGCGCCGCCAACCACGACATGGTTGCCGCCGCCGGTGCCGGTATGGCGGCCATCGATCATGAACTTATCGGTGCCGAGCCGTGACTGGCGCGCTTCCTCGTAAATGGCCGTGGTCGTGGCAACGCATTCCTGCCAGTTGGCGGCCGGATGGATGTTGACCTCGATGACGCCGGGATCCGGCGCAACACGGATGACGTTGAGGCGCGGATCGTGCGGCGGAGCATAACCCTCGATATGCACCGGCAGGCCGATCGCCTTGGCGGCGTTCTCGGCCGCTGCCACCAGTTCGAGATAATCTTCCAGCGCCTCGACCGGCGGCATGAACACGCAGAGCCGTCCGTCGCGCGGCTCGACCGAAAGTGCGGTACGCACCGCGCCGCCAATCTCGGTGATTTCCTGCTCGACGCGATCCTGCTGACCGGTGGTGGCGGTGAAGGACGCCGCCTGCTGACGACGCGCCATTTCGTCGGCGCCTTCAGGCCCTGCCGGAGCTGCTTGCGGCAGGATCGCCTCGCGCGCCGGCAACGGCCCGCGCGGCACAGACGGATCGGCCGGCACGATGTAAGGAAATTGCGCCGGCGGCACGTAGGGCAGCGTGCCGAGCGGCAGGCGATAGCCGACCGGTGAATCGCCCGGTACGAGGAACAGGCGGCCGCGCCGCGTCTTCCATTTTTCCGAGCGCCAGCGCTGCCCCGCGGCCTGGCTGTTCCAGCGCTGCACCGGCAGCACATAGCCCGACGGCTTGGTCAGCCCGCGCTCGAACACCCGCGCCATGCGGCTGCGCTCTTCCGGGTCCTCGAGCTTCGAGTTGGACGGGTCGACATTCTCCGGCAACTTGCCTTCCTTGAGCAGCCATTCGGCCGGATCCTCATAGGCTTCGCTGACCATTGCCTTGTCGATGCCGAGCTCGCCGGCAATCGTCGTCAGCAGGCTTTCGGCCTGCTTCGGGCCGACATCGGCCTCGCCCTTCTCCCGCGCGATCAGCGATGGGTCGCTCCACACCGGCTCGCCATCGGTGCGCCAATAGAGCGAGAAGGTCCAACGCGGCAGGCTTTCGCCCGGATACCACTTGCCCTGGCCGTAATGGAGAAAACCGCCAGGCGCGAAGCGCTCGCGCAGCCGGCGGATCAGTTGGTCCGCCTTGTCGCGCTTGGTCGGGCCGACGGCGGCGGTGTTCCATTCGGCGGATTCGAAGTCGTCGATCGACACAAATGTCGGCTCGCCACCCATGGTGAGGCGCACGTCGCCGTCTCTCAGCGCCGCGTCGACTTTCTCGCCCAGCGCGTCGAGCGCCTCCCAGCTTTCATCCGAGAACGGCTTGGTGATGCGCGGATGCTCGGCGATGCGGTCGACCCGCATGTCGAAGCCGAAATCGACATTGGCGAAGCTCGCCATGCCGGAGATCGGCGCGGCGTTGCGGAAATGCGGCGTTGCCGCCAGCGGCACGTGGCTCTCGCCGGTGAGCAGGCCGGAGGTCGGGTCGAAGCCGATCCAGCCGGCGCCCGGAATATAGACCTCGCACCAGGCATGCAGGTCGGTGAAGTCGACGGCGGTGCCGGGCGGTCCGTCGAGCGCCACGAGGTCGGGCTTCAGCTGGATCAGATAGCCGGAGACGAAACGCGCGGCGATGCCAAGGTTTCTCAGGATCTGCACAAGCAGCCAGCTGGAATCCCGGCAGGAGCCCTTGGCCGCGGCAAGCGTCTCTTCCGGCGAGAAGACGCCTGTTTCCATGCGCACGATGTAAGCGATCTCGCGCTGCAGCCGCGCATTGAGGTCGACGAGAAAGTCGACGGTATTCTTCGGGCTGCGGTCGACGGTTTCCAGCAATGCCGACAGAAGCGGCCCGGCCGGCTCGGGCGTCCGATAGATTGCGAGGTCGTCCCGGATATCTTCCGGGTATTCGAGCGGGAAGGTCTCGGCGCTCTCCTCGACGAAGAAGTCGAACGGATTGTAGACCGTCATGTCGGCGACGAGATCGACTTCGATTTTCAATTCGCTCACCGGCTCCGGGAAAACGAAGCGGGCGAGGAAGTTGCCGTAGGGGTCCTGCTGCAGGTTGACGAAATGGTTTGCCGGCTCGACCTTCAGCGAATGGCTGAGCACCTTGGTGCGCGAATGCGGCGCCGGCTGCAGCCTGATCACCTGGGGGCCGAGAACCACCGGCCGGTCATATTTGTAATGGGTCAGATGATGGACGGCTGCCAGAATTGCCATGGTGCCCCGGAGTTCGGCTTTTTTACCGCCAGACCCTGACACATCCGGCGGCCATTCTCCAAGTGGATGTTGCGCTGCACCTAATTAAAGGATCGCAGCCGGCTCAAGATCGTTCAGAAAAACGCCTGGATACCCGTCTGCGCCCGTCCCAGGATCAGTGCATGCACGTCATGCGTGCCCTCATAAGTATTCACCGTCTCCAAATTCTGCGCGTGGCGCATCACGTGGTAGCCGATCTGGATGCCGTTGCCGCCATGCATGTCGCGGGCCTGGCGGGCGATGTCGAGCGCCTTGCCGCAATTGTTGCGCTTGACGATCGAGATCATCTCCGGCGCCATCTTGCCTTCGTCCATCAGCCGGCCGACGCGCAACGAGCCCTGCAGGCCGAGCGCGATCTCGGTCTGCATGTCGGCGAGCTTCTTCTGGAACAGCTGTGTGCCGGCGAGCGGCTTGCCGAACTGCTTGCGGTCGAGGCCATATTGCCGGGCCCGATGCCAGCAATCCTCGGCCGCGCCCATCGCGCCCCAGGAGATGCCGTAACGCGCGCGGTTAAGACAGCCGAACGGACCGGCAAGGCCCTTGGCGTTGGGCAGCAGCGCCTCTGCGCCGACCTCCACGCCTTCCATCACCACCTCGCCGGTAATCGAGGCGCGCAGTGAGAGCTTGCCGCCGATCTTCGGCGCCGAAAGCCCCTTCATGCCTTTTTCCAGCACGAAGCCGCGGATCTCGTCCTTGCCGTTTTCGCCCTTCAACTTTGCCCAGACGACGAACACGTCGGCGATCGGCGCGTTGGAAATCCACATCTTGGAACCGAAAAGCCTATAACCGTTCGCCGTCTTCTCGGCGCGCGTCTTCATGCCGCCCGGATCGGAGCCGGCATCCGGCTCGGTGAGGCCGAAGCAGCCGATCCATTCGCCCGAGGCGAGCTTCGGCAGATATTTCTTGCGCTGCTCTTCCGAGCCGTAGGCATGTATCGGATACATGACCAGCGACGACTGCACGCTCATCATCGAGCGATAGCCGGAATCGATGCGCTCGACTTCGCGCGCCACCAGGCCATAGGTCACGTATCCGGCGCCGAGCCCGCCATATTCCTCCGGAATGGTGATACCGAGCAGGCCCGCCTCACCCATCTCGCGGAAGATCGACGGATCGGTCTTCTCGTCGGCATAGGCTTCCTCGATGCGCGGTGCCAGCTTGTCGGCAGCAAAAGCCGCCGCGCCGTCGCGCACCATGCGCTCATCCTCGGAAAGCTGGTCCTCGATCAGGAAAGGATCGTTCCAGACGAACGCGTTCTTCTCGGCGGCCATGACATTGGACTCCCGGCAAATTCTTGAAGTGCCCGGCTTATCGGCCTCCGCATGCGAAAAATCAAACAAAATTGCGTCACAGATCAATGAGCGTTAGTAATGGATCATGAACGTCCAGCGCCGTCTGTTACCGAATATCAGCGCCCTTGCCGCCTTCGACGCCGTGGCGCGCCTCGGCTCCTTCACCGCCGCTGCCCGCGAGCTCGATCTGACCCAGGGCGCCGTCAGCCGGCAGATCGGCCTTTTGGAAGAACAGTTCGGACGCCGGCTGTTCGAGCGCGACAGCCGCAATGTCCGGCTGTCGACGGCCGGCGAGATCTATGCCGAAGCGGTGCGCTCCGCGCTTGGCCAATTACGCGACGCCGCGCTCGGATTGATGAGCAATCGGCATAGTGGTGCTCTCAATCTTGCAATTCTACCGACCTTCGGCACGCGCTGGCTGATGCCGCTGATCCCGGATTTCGTCGCCCGGCACCCGGACGTTACCATCAACTTCGCCACCCGCATCGGGCGCTTCGACTTCGCCCGCGAACGGCTGGACGCCGCGATCCATCACGGCATGCCCGACTGGCCGGACGCCGACTGCACGTTGCTGATGCGCGAAACCGTGATGCCGGTGGTCTCGCCCGAATTCCTGGCCGCCCGCGCCATCGCCGCGCCGGCCGATATCAGCCGCCTGCCGCTTCTGCATATGGCAACGCGCCCCGGTGCCTGGAGTGAATGGTTCGAGCATCACGAGCTCGAGGCGCCGACCGGCCCCGGCATGCAGTTCGAGCAGTTCGGCACCGTCGCGCAGGCCTGCATGGCGGGGCTCGGCGTGGCGCTGCTGCCGGAAATCCTGATTGCCGGAGAATTGCAGCGCGGCCAGCTGGTGCCCGCCCCCGGCGAACCGATGCAGAGCCGCAGCGCCTATTATCTGGTCGTGCCGCACGACAAGCGAGGCCACCCGCCGGTAGCCAGTTTTCGCGACTGGCTGTTGGGTCAGATCGGCAAGGAGCCGGCTGTCCTGGCGTGGTAGTTACTTGCGCTTCATCGCCTCGGCGAGCGCCGCGCCAAACGCGCCCTGTGCCGGCCTTTCCGGCTGGCGCTGCAGCGCCGGCGAGCGCGGCGCGGGCTTGCCGCCGCCATTGTCACGCTGGCCACTGCGAGGCGCCCCCTCGCCGCCGTCCTTGCGCATCGACAGCCCGATGCGCTTGCGCTTGATGTCGACATCGACGACCCGTACCTTCACCACGTCGCCCGCCTTCACCACCTCATGTGCATCCTTGATAAAGCGGTCGGCTAGCTGCGAGACATGCACCAGCCCGTCCTGGTGCACGCCGATATCGACGAAAGCGCCGAAGGCGGCGACATTGGTGACGGTGCCTTCGAGCAGCATGCCTGGCTTCAGGTCCTTGATGTCGTCGATACCGTCGGCAAAGGTCGCCGTCTTGAAGCCGGGGCGCGGGTCGCGTCCGGGCTTTTCAAGCTCGGCGATGATGTCGCGCACCGTCGGCAGGCCGAAACGCTCGTCGACGAAGACGCGCGGGTCGAGCGCCTTGAGCGCGACGCTGTCGCCCATCAGCGCGCGCACGTCGCGCCCGCAGGCAGCGACTATTCTCTTCGCAACGCCATAGGCTTCCGGATGCACGGACGAGGCATCGAGCGGCTCGCTGCCATTGGCAATGCGCAGGAAGCCTGCGGATTGTTCGAAAGAGCGAGGTCCAAGGCGCGAGACCTTGAGCAGGTCCTTTCGACTGGCAAACGGCCCTGTCGCATCGCGATGCGCGACGATCGCTTCGGCAAGCGACGGCCCCAATCCTGAAACCCGCGCCAGCAGCGGCGCCGACGCCGTGTTGAGGTCTACGCCGACGGCATTGACCGCATCCTCGACCACCGCCTCCAGCGAGCGCCCGAGCCGATACTGGTCGACATCGTGCTGGTACTGCCCGACGCCGATCGATTTCGGCTCGATCTTGACCAGCTCGGCCAGCGGATCCTGCAGACGCCGCGCGATCGAGACCGCGCCACGCAACGAAACATCAAGGCCGGGGAATTCCGCCGCTGCCGTCGCGGAGGCGGAATAAACCGAGGCGCCTGCTTCGCTGACGATCACCTTGAGCGGCTTGGGACCTGAACCCACAGGCATATCGGACAGCATGTCGGCGACCAGCTTTTCGGTCTCGCGGCTGCCGGTGCCGTTGCCGATCGAAATCAGCTCCACCTTGTGCTGGCGGATAAGGGCAGCAAGTTCGGCCTGCGTGCCGCGCACGTCGTTTTTCGGCGGGAACGGATAGACGGTCGTCGTCGTCACCAGCTTGCCGGTGCCGTCGACGATCGCGACCTTGACGCCGGTGCGGATGCCGGGATCGAGCCCCATGGTCGGCCGCGAGCCGGCGGGTGCCGCAAGCAGCAAATCCTTCATGTTGCGGGCAAAGACGTGGATCGCCTCTTCCTCGGCCCGCTCACGCAGGTCGCGCATCAGATCGAGCGTCAGATGCAGCGACAGTTTTATGCGCCAGGTCCAGCCGGCGACCTCCATCAGCCAGCGGTCGCCCGGCAGGCTGGCGCCGATGGCATAGGCATTGGCGATCATGCGCTCGACCGGCTTGACCGGCGAGGTATCGCCCGCATCGACCTCGATGTCGAGCGACAGCACTTCCTCGTTGCGACCGCGCAGCATGGCCAGAGCACGGTGGCTTGGCACATTCGCCCAGCGCTCGACATGGTCGAAATAGTCGGAGAACTTCGCACCCGCCTCCTGCTTGCCGTCGACGACTTTGGCGCGCAGGAAAGCGCGTTCCTTCATATAGGCGCGCAGCTTGCCGACCAGGTCGGCATTTTCGGCGAACTGCTCCGACAGGATATCGCGCGCGCCTTCAAGCGCCGCCTTGGCGTCGGTCAGCTCTTCCGTGACATAAGCAAGCGCGAGCTCGGCCGGCACCGCCGACCGGTCGGCCAGGATTGCTTCGGCGAGCGGCCCGAGCCCGCGCTCCCTGGCGATCTCGGCCTTGGTGCGCCGCTTCGGCTTGTAGGGGAGATAGATATCCTCGAGCTCGGCCTTGGTGCTTGCGGCAGCGATCTTCGCCTCAAGTTCCCCGGTCAGCTTGCCCTGCTCGCGGATGGAGCCGAGAATCGTCTCGCGCCGCGCATCGAGTTCGCGCAGATAGGCGAGCCGCTCGGCAAGGTCGCGCAACTGCGTGTCGTCGAGCCCGCCGGTGACTTCCTTGCGGTAACGCGCCACGAACGGCACTGTCGCGCCCTCGTCGAGCAGGCCGATTGCCGCCGCGGCCTGCTCCGCCCGGGCGCCGATCTCGGCCGCGATGATTGCTGCTATGCGCTTGATGTCCGTTGCCATTCTGGTCCCTGCAGAAAAGAGCCGCGACCATAGGCCGGGATACCGGCCGCGCCAACCGCGCCGGCTTCATCCGGCGAGGAAGGTCCACAGGAAAGACGCCGAGGCCCGGCCGCCAGACTGGCTCAGACCATCGCGCTCAACGCCTCGAAGAACGCCACGATGTCCTCATCCAGCTTGTCGTCCACCGGCTCCGGCTGCGACGACATCTTGGCGATGACCACTTCCGTCTTCGGGTTGACGTAAAGCCACTGGCCGTGGATGCCGATGCCGCAGAAGGCACCGCTGTCGTGGCCGGTCTGGTACCATTTGTTGCGGTAACGCCCCTTCGGGAACAGGAATGCCATCGTGCCGCGCTGCCAGGCTTCATGGCTGCCGCCTGTGGCGACGGTGTCGCGTACCCAGGCTTCCGGGACGATGCGGCGGCCGTTCGCTATGCCGCCCTGGCGCATCATCTCGCCGATGCGGGCAAGGTCGCGCGGCGTCATCGACATGCCGCCGGCGGTGCGCGCCGTTCCTTCCATGTCGACCGTCACCGACATGTCGCTCGCGGCACCCAGCGGCAGCCACAGTTTTTCGCTGAGCAATTCACTGACGCGCTTGCCGGAGGCGCGCTCGACCAGGATGCCGAGCACATCCGAATTGGGCGAGCGGTAGCGATAGGTCTGCCCGTGCGGTTCGGCCAGGCGCGGGATCGTCATGAGGAACGCCGCGAGGCTTTCCGATCCGCCGCCGGGATTCCACAGCGTCGAGCGGCGGTAGCGGGCGAAGGCGCTCTCGGGATCGAGATAGGCTTCCTCGAAATCGAGACTGACCGTCATGTCGAGCACGTTGCGGACGCTCGCGTCGCCATAGGCCGAGCCCTTGGCCTCGGGGAGGTATTTTGTCACCGGCGCATTGGAGTCGAACAGCCCCTCGCCTTCCAGTATGCCGGTGAGGACCGCCGTCACCGACTTGCTGATCGAAAAGATGATGTGGCGGGCCCCGAAAGGCATATGCGGCGCCGACCAGTCGCCGACCGGCCTGCCGGCCTTCAGGATCGCCAGCCCGTCCGTATCGGAACGCTTCAAAAAGCTTCCGACGGTTTCCGTGCCGCCGGCCAACGAGATCTTCTCCTCGAGCAGCGCGCCCAGGGATTTCGCCTGCTCCTCGCCGCCAGGCGCCGCCGCGACATGCGCGCTCGGCACCAGTTCGCCGACATTCTGGAAAGACCATCGGTTGAACGGCGCCAGCCGCCAGGTATCGAGCCGCACATCCTTGCGAGCAAAGCCGTATTTGGTCTCGAACGCGGTCTTGCCGGTCACGGTGGTCTCCCAGGTCTTGTCGCGAGATTCAGGCGAGCGCCGCCGCAATGGCGTGCACGGCCTTTAGCGTCGCCACCGAATAAGCGACGTTGGTGAAATCCGGATAGGTCGAAAGCTTCACCACGACCATTCGCGTGGTCCAGTCGATATGGATTAGTTGCCCGAACACGCCGCGGCACATCAGCGAGCGTGAGCGCTGATCCTCGATCCAGAACTGGTTGCGGTAGCAGCCGTCCGGAAGGCTCGGGCTGAAGTTCGGCCCGTGCTTGCCGGTACGCGTCGCCTCGATCCACTCTGCCGGGATCACCCCGCCGCCATTGTCGAGGATCAATTGCCCGAAGCGGCCATAGTCGCGCAGCGTCGCGTTGAAGCCGCCATCGGCCAGCGCATAGCCGGCGCTGTCGAGGGTGAAAAAGGCGCTCTCGTCGGCGCCGAGCTTTTGCCAGAGTTCCTCGGAGACAAGCTGCGCCAGGCGCTTGCCGCTGACCCGTTCCATGATGAAGGCGAGCACGTCGGTCTCGATCGAGCGGTATTCGAAGGCCTCGCCATGCGGACGCACTCTGTCCTTCAGTCGCAGGATCAGCTCGAACAGATGCGACGGCCAAGGGAAATCAGGATCGCTGCCCGGCGGGATCGGTTTCCAGCCGGTGGCGACATCGACCTGGCCGATCTCGGAATAGCGATCGGTGTACTCCTCGGAGAAGCGCACGCCGGTCGTCATGTCGAGCACGTGCTGCACGGTGGCGCCGGCCCAACCGGTCTCGCCGAGTTCCGGAAGATAATCGGTCACCAGCTTGGCCGGATCGATCAGGCCGCGTCCGACCAGGATGCCGAACACCGATCCGGTAACCGACTTCGCCATCGATTGCGACAGATGCAACGTGCGCTCGTCCATGCCGTTGAAGTAGCGCTCATAGGCTATTCTGCCGTCCTTCAGCACCAGGAAGCCGTCGGCATAGGTTTCGTCGAGCAATCCGGCAAGCGTCGTCGGCGCTCCGCTGCTGTCGGCTACCGGCAGATCGTCGAGATCGGCCTCCGCCCGCTCGAGGCGATGACGATGGCCGCTGCCGCGCCACACCTCGACCGTCGGCAGGAATTCCCGGATGTGCTGGAAGGCCCATCGGTTCCAGGGTGGCCGGTCCCAATCGAGCTTCGGCGGCACCAGCTTCGGCGGCGCGCCCTGCATGATCGGCGGCCGCGGATCGGAGTTGCGGTAAGACGGCAAGATTTCCTCCTCAATGCATATCGCCCAAAACTGCGCGGCGGTTTCGGGAAGCGACATGCACGGAACCAGTCATAAGAAAGGGAGGCCGGAGCCTCCCCTCCTTTCATGTTGTCGCGCGGAATTATTTGCGCAGGTTGGTCCAGATCTTGTTGTAGATCTCCACCACGTCCGGCGGGCACGGCGGCACGAATTCCGGCGTCGGCGCGCCGGCCGGCGGATTGATTTCCGGCGAGTTGGCGAAATCGGCCGACAGGAACTTGTGGCTGCCGGCAATGCCGTTGTCGTAGCCGGCGAAGTCCGAGATCATCGCCGCGTTTTCCGGAGCCATGATGAAGTCCTGGAACAGCTTGGCGTTGTCGAGGTTCTTGGCGCCCTTCAGAACCGCGACATTGTCCATCCAGCCTTCGATGCCTTCCTTCGGATAGGCATATTTGATCGCCGGGATCTTCTGCCGCGAACGGTAGGTCGCGCCGTTCCACTGCTCGGTCACGATCACGTCGCCGGAGGTGATCTTGGTGATGGTGTCGTAGCTGAACGTCTTCCACGACGGCTTGGCGGCCATCAGTATGTCGTTGACCTTCTTCAGATTGGCCTTGTCGGCGCCGCAGCGCGGCACGCCGGCGTAACGCTCCGCCGCATGCATGACGGTGTTGACGTCGTCCAGCACGTTGATCTGGCCCTTGAGCTCGTCCGGCGGGTTGAACAGGATCGCCAGCGTGTCGATATCGCCCTTGAACTTGTCGGTGTTGACGGCGAATGTCGTCGTGCCGAATTGCCACGGCGCGGTGTAGTGGCGGCCAGAGTCCCAATAGATATTGACGAAGCGCGGATCGATGTTCTTGCCGTTCGGCATCGCATTGGGCTCGGTCTTTTCGAGCAGGCCCTCTTCGACCATGATCTTCACGGTGTAGTCGGACGGCACCACGATGTCGTAGCCGGAATTGCCGGCGCGCACCTTGGACAGCATGGTTTCGTTGGAATCGTAGTCGTCCAGCGTCACCTTGATGTTGTACTGCTTCTCGAATTTCTCGATCAGCTTCGGGTTGGTATAGTCACCCCAGTTGTAGATGTGCAGTTCGCCGTCGGCGAGCGCCGGTACGGCCCATAAGAGCACGGCCGTGGATACGGCCGCCATCAGTTTTCTGGACATTTTATGTTCTCCTTGCCTTCCCATTGTTGTGTTGGAGCTCTTGGTTATTTGGCGCGTCGGCGCGCGATCAGGAACGAGACCGAGACGAACAGGATCGACACCAGCAGCAGGATGGTGGAGATGGCGTTGATCTCAGGCGTCATCGGTCGCCGGATCTGGTTCCAGATATAGAGGGGCAGCGTCGTCTGGCCGGGGCCGGCAACGAGCTGCGTGATGGTGAAATCGTCGAAGGAGACGATGAAGGCCAGTGCGCCCCCCGACATGATGCCGGGAACCAAGAGCGGCAGCGTGATGCGCTTGAAGGCGTTCCACGGCGTCGCGTAAAGATCGGCCGCCGCGTATTCCAGCGTCAGGTCCATGTCCTCGAGCCGCGCCCTGATCGGCATGTAGGCGAAGGGGATGCAGAACACGGTGTGGGCGAGGATCAGATTGCCGATGCCGAAGTTCAGTCCGAGCGTGCCGGCGATCAGCGCGAAGAAGGAGAGCGTCGCCACCGCCGTGATGATCTCAGGCACCATCAGCGGCAGGTTGATGACCATGAAGGCCGCGGCAAGCCCGCGCCATGGCTTCACCCTTGTCATGCCGATCGCCGCCAGCGTCGCGCAGATGGTCGAGACGATCGTCGCGGTCACCGAGATGATCAGCGTGTTCTTCGCGGCGCTGTGGAACTCCTCATTGAGCAGCGCGCTGCCGTACCAGCTGAGCGTGACGCCTTCCCAATGCGTGACCAGCGAGCCGCTGTTCAGCGAGAAGATCATCAGGATCAGCACCGGCACATAGAGCACCAAAAGGCAGATGACGGCGATCGAGCGGAAACCCGGCTGATCCTTGATGTCCATGATGCGGGGCTCAGCCATGCTGCATCTTCCCCGACGTGTTGCGGACATAGAAGAAGAGCGCCACCAGCACGGCCGCCATCAGAATCAGAGCCTGCGCGCAGCCGAGCGGCCAGTTGCGTCCCGATCCGAATTGCTGCGCGATGAGATCGCCGATCATCAGGTGCACACCGCCGCCCAGGATCAGCGGCGTCACATAGGCGCCGAGCGCCGGGATGAAGACGAGCAGGCAGCCGGCGATGATCCCGGGCTTGGACAGCGGGATGATCACCCGCCACAGCACCTGCCGGCGCGTCGCGTAGAGGTCGTAAGCCGCTTCGACCAGCCGGAAGTCGAGTTTCTCCAGACTGGAATAGAGCGGCAGCACCATGAACGGCAGGAAGGCGTAGAGCAGGCCGAGCTGGATGGCGAAATTGGTGTAGAGCATGGTGATCGGCTTATCGATCACCCCCAATGCCATCAGCGCGTTGTTGATCAGGCCCTCGTCGCGGATGATGAACATGATCGCCAGGGTGCGGACCAGAAGGTTCGACCAGAAAGGAATGGTGATCAAGAGCACCCACCAGTTGCGTGCCGCCGGCGATCGCGTCGCCATGAAATAGGCGGTCGGAAAGCCGAGCAGCAGGCAGATCACCGTCGTCACCACGGCGAACAGGAAGGAGCGCAGGTAGATGATCAAAAAATCCGGCGTGAACTGCAGCGTGTCGTCGAAGATATCGCGCTGGAACAGGAAGTTCAGATAGGCATCAGTCGAGAACTGCCACTGCACACCGCCATAGGGAGCGGCGACAAGGAACGAGTAGACGCAGATGATGATCAGCGGCAGCACGCCGAAAATGCCGATGATGATCAGCGCCGGCAATGACAACAGCCGGTTGCGCTGTGCGCCGGCTTTCACCGCATGGGCCTCGAACAACGCGGCTTTGGAGATCGTGGTCGGGGAGAGCGTGGCTGTCGTCATCAGTCTTTCAGAACGCGCGCAGCGTCCTCCTCGAACTGGATGCCGACCTTGGCTCCGGTCTCGTAGGTCACCGCGCCCGAACGGCTGTTCTGATGACGCACAATGAAATCCTCACCGCCGCCGTCGAGCTTCACGTGATAATGTGTGTCGGTGCCGAAATAGACGATGTTGGAGAGCGTGCCGGCGATCGTGCCCTTGGCCGGATCAGGCACAAGATCGGCATGTTCGGGACGCACCACCAGCGTCACTTCTCCGGTCGGATCGAAGCCTTCCGGATAGCCCGCCGCGATCGTCGTATTGCTGGCGAACTTGACCGTCGCCACGCCGGCCTGCTTCGACACCACCGTGCCCGGCAGGAAGTTCGTTTCGCCGATGAAGTCGGCGACGAAGCGTTCGGCCGGCCGGTCGTAGATGTCGCGAGGCGTGCCGACCTGCAGGATCTTGCCGGCCGACATCACCGCGATGCGGTCGGACATGGTCAGCGCTTCTTCCTGGTCGTGGGTGACGAAGATGAAGGTGATGCCGGTTTCGTTCTGCAGCCGCTTCAATTCGATCTGCATTTCCTTGCGCAGCTTGTAATCCAGTGCCGAAAGCGGCTCGTCGAGCAAAAGCACCTTCGGCTGCGGCGCCAGCGCGCGGGCCAGCGCCACGCGCTGCTGCTGGCCGCCCGAGATCTGACTGGTGCGGCGCGCCTTCAACGCCTCCATCTTGACCAGCTTCAGCATCCGGGCGACGCGCGCTTCGATCTCCGCTTTCGGCTGGCCGAGCATTTCCAGCCCGAAGCCGATATTCTGCGCCACCGTCATATGCGGGAACAGCGCGTAGCTCTGGAAGACGGTATTGACCGGGCGTTTGTAAGGTGGCAGCGGCGCGATGTCCTGGCCGTGCAGCAGGATCTCGCCGGCGGTCGGAAAATCGAAGCCGGCAATCAATCTCAGCAGCGTCGTCTTTCCGCATCCGGACGGGCCGAGCAGTGTGAAAAACTCGTTCTCGCGGATCGACACCGACACTGTGTCGAGAGCGGCTACCTGGTTTTCGCCGGTTCCAAAAAACTTGCGAACACCGCGAACTTCGATCGCGTTCTTACCCGGTTGTTCCGGCACGATTACCCCATTGAGAGAGCCTGCTCTTGTCGGCAGGTGTGTTCCTGTTTGATTGTCACCATAAGCCGGGCGGCTTGGCAACTGCGCAGCTGCAACTCGACTTTTCAAGGCAATTCCCATGCCACACCTCAGGCTTGGTAGGTGATCTTTCCGCCACAGATGGTGGTCACCGGACGCACGGTGTGCAGCGCTTCCGGCGCCGTCGCCTCGATATCAGCCGACAAAACGACGATATCGGCGAGATACCCGGTTTTCAGGCGGCCCCTGCGATGCTCCATGAACTCCGCATAAGCGCCCTCGCCCGTGTAGCCCTCTATTGCCTCCTGCAACGAGAAGCTCTGGTCCGGCATGCCTTCTGCCCAAGGTTTGCGCATGACTGCCGCCTGGATGGACAGGATCGGATCGACCGGCGAGACCGGCCAGTCGGACGCGAACACCACGCGCGCGCCGGCGTTTTTCAGCGTACGCCAGGCATAGCTAAGTGGCCACTTGTCGCGGCCGATGCGCGAGATCGTCGGCTCCATTGGGAAGTTCAGCGCGCCCGGCGGATGCGCCGGCTGCATCGAGGCCAGCACGCCGAGCTCGGCGAAACGCGGCACGTCGGAGGCCGTGATCACCTCGATATGCTCGACGCGGTGCCGGCTGTCGCGCCGGCCGTTCTTCTCTAGCGCCGCCTGGTAGCCGTCGAGCACCGCCCGCACCGCGCCATCGCCGATCGAATGCACGGCGATCTGCAGGCCGCGCCTGTCGGCCTCGACCGCCACTTCGGCGAAATGCTCGCGTGAGAAAAGCGGCTCGCCGCGCCAGCCCGGACGGTCGGCGTAATCGTCGACCATCACCGCCGTCCAGGAATCCAGCACGCCGTCGTAAAAGACCTTGACCATGCCGGACGACAGCCACTCGGAATTGTAGGCCGCGGCCATCCGTGAGGCTTTTTCCAGCATCTCCAGCTTCATGAAGTTCTTGAAGTGGAACGGGATCTTGGTGCGGCAGATGAGCCGCCCTTCTTCTTCCAGCCCGGCGAGCAGCTCGAGCTGATAGAGGTTGCCGTCCATGTTCTGGATCGAGGTGATGCCGTGTTTGGCGCACCATTGCAGGCCGCGATGCATCAGATCTCGATCGGCCGCCAGCTCCTTGGCGGAAGGATACGGATTCGGCTCGGCACCCTCGAGGCCAAGCCGCGTCCGGTTTGCACCGTAATGGTCGAGGACCGGCCCGAAGGCCTCGCCCTCGCGCAACTCGCCGGCGGCAAGCCCGTCCTTGCCCATGACGATCTCATTGCCCTGTCCGACCTGCCTGCCATGCAGCAGGCCGGCCTCTTCCAGCGCCTTGGTATTCGCCCACATCGTGTGGTGGTCGGAAGCCGACATGGCGAAGGGCCGGTCGGGAATGATGCGGTCGAGATCGTGGCGCGTCACCGGCTCCGGCAGGATGGCGTAGTCGACGCCGGCGCCGACCAGAAGCCTGGCGTCCGGGCGCTTTGCGGCGAAATCCTGGATCGCGTCGCGCAACGCCTCGAAGCCATGCACGCCCGCCAGATGCAGATTGTCGAGCTCGGCCGCGCCGCCGAAGAGATGCATATGCGCCTCGATGAAGCCCGGCAGCACCGAGCCGCCCTGGGCATCGATGACGCGCGTGCCGGGGCCTTTGTAATCGCGCACGCTATCGCGATCTGCGATCGCAATTATCTTGTCGCCTTTGACGGCAATCGCTTGTGCGCGAGGGGTGTCCGGATCAATCGTCAATACACTGGCGTTCTCGACGATCAGATCGGCCGTTTGCGGCATCATTTTGTCCCCTTTGCGCCTAGGCTAGCAGAGTATTGGCGTCTGGCAAGCCGTCCCATGCTGGCCTCAGACAACAATTTGCGATGCCTCTTGGCGGCGCCGGAAACCTCTGCCACAAAGCTGTTCGAGACCCATCGAAACTTGAACCCGAAGAGCGAGCCAACTCCAAAAATGAAGACAGTTTTCTCTCCTCTCCACGCCGGCCATGCCGGGCAGATGGAACTGGTCACGTCGGCGATCGTGCCGGGTTTCGAGAAGCCGTCGCGGGCCGAATTCATCAAAGCGCGGGTGGAGAGCGAGAAGCTCGGGCCGATCATCGGGCCGGCCGAGCATGACCTCGCCGCCGCCAAGCGCGTGCATGAAGCCCACTACATCGATTTCCTGCCGACGGTCTGGCCGGAATGGGTCGCCGCCGGTTTCAAGGGCTCGGCCATGGGCTTCACCTGGCCGACGCGCGGCCTGCGCGGCGACGTGCCGCCGAAGCGCGTCGATGCCTTGCTCGGCTACTATTCCTTCGATGCCGGCGCCACCTTCGTCGAAGGCACCTGGGCAGCGATCAAGTCGTCCTACGACGTCGCGCTGACTGGGGCGGCCCTGGTCAAGGGCGGCGAGCGCACCGCCTTCGCGCTTTGCCGCCCGCCCGGCCATCACGCCGGCGCCGCCTTCATGGGCGGCTATTGCTTCATCAACAACGCCGCCGTCGTCGCGCAATGGTTCCGCGACCAGGGCGCCAGCCATGTCTCGATCCTCGATGTCGACTACCACCACGGCAACGGCACGCAGGAGATATTCTACCGCCGCGGCGACGTCCAGGTGCTCAACCTGCATGGCGATCCGATGGTCGAGTACCCCTTCTTCCTCGGCCATGCAGACGAGCGTGGCGAAGGCCAAGGCGAAGGTTTTAATATTAATTACCCGATGCCCTTCGGCACCAGTTGGGACGGCTGGAGCGCATCGCTTGAGGACGCCTGCGCCAGGCTTGCCGCTTACGCTCCCGACGTGGTCATCGTCTCGCTCGGCGTCGACACTTTCGAGAAGGATCCGATCAGCCAGTTCAAGCTGAAGAGCGGGGACTATCCGAAGATCGGCCGGCGCATCGCCAGGCTCGGTCTGCCGACGCTGTTCGTCATGGAAGGCGGCTACGCCGTCGAAGAGATCGGCATCAACGCCGTCGGCGTGTTGACGGGTTTCGAGGATCGCTGAAGCCGCGTCCGATTGAAGGACATATGCCCTCGGATGCAACCGGGGGCATATTTTTTGCGACCCCGCCGGGATCATCGGCTCAATTCGACTTTGAAATCACCATCAAGTAACGCCAAGGTCGGCCGCTGAGTCGCATCGCGAGTCCAATAGATTCGATTTTGTCA
Source organism: Mesorhizobium montanum (assembly GCF_033977145.1). Taxonomy (NCBI): domain Bacteria; kingdom Pseudomonadati; phylum Pseudomonadota; class Alphaproteobacteria; order Hyphomicrobiales; family Phyllobacteriaceae; genus Mesorhizobium; species Mesorhizobium montanum. Next base: position 87,612 of record NZ_JAVIJF010000025.1, read on the forward strand.
AATCGCGTTTGATGTCGGATTCATCTGCGGGTAGATTAGACCCGAATCAGCCGGTCCATGGGGGGCGCGGCGACCACCCAAAGTCTCAAGTTCCGGCGCCAGGCCGGCACCAGACGCGGAAGGTTTCGCGTTCCCTACAGGGATTCGGCGCGGTTGGGCGCCGTTCGCGCCTTTGAGTGTGTCTTCGTAAACGTGACGCGTTTCGGGTCCGGCCGCTGGCTTCGCCAGCACCGGGCACAAGGATCGATTCCGGCAAGAATCCAAGAAATACAAATGAGCAGTCCCGCCGCGCTTCTCCAACCCGATGCCTCAGGCTCGCGCCTGACGTCTCGTGGCGATCTCACCAGTTTCTTCATGCAGCTTGCCGCCGATATCGGCGCCGACAGCTACATGCTGGTGGCCATCGTGCATGACCAGGACCGCAACGATGCGCGCATCGTCTCCTCGAACTGGATCTTCGACGGCATCGAGCTGATCGGCAAAAGGCTGATTGCCAATCTGGCGCTGGGCCCTTTGACCGTGGCGCCAGGGGTGCGCCCAAGGCCATTGGTGGCGGCGCACGCGCCTGATGCCGGCGCATTGCTGACCGGCGAAGAGGCTCGCCTGCTCGACGTGCTCGGCCACGCTGAAATCTATTCGTTACGGTTGAATGTCGGCCGGCAGCGCCTGTTCGTGCTGTTCTCGGCCGCCGAGGCGGACAAGATCGACCTGACCGCCCTGATGAAGGCTCAGCTCAAATGCTGCTACGCGCTTTCCAGCATCCCGCAACTGATTGCGGCGGCGTCCATGCAGGACCCATTGTCGGACCGCGAGCGCGAATGCCTGTTCTGGGTTTCGGAAGGCAAGACCACCGATGAGGTGGCCGTCATCCTCGGCGTCTCGTCGAACACCGTCAACAGCTACATCACGCACGCCATCCAGAAGTTTGCGGCCAGCAACCGCGCGATGGCGATCGCGACGGCGATCAGGAGCGGCATCATTTGAAGCACGCACATGTCAGAGAGGCCGCGGCGGCCCTTTTCAACGATCAGCGCAATCCGTTCGGGGCCTTCTCGCTCGGCTCGGAGACCCATAACGCGGCCACCATTCCGGATGCCGTGCGCCGCTGCCGATGGATCGCCGTCGACATCAACGCCTCGGCCTTCGGCCTCTATTTCGTCAGCCCGTCGCCCGAGCGCGCGCGTCTCGTGGCATGTTTCGATTCCGATTATCCCGGCACGGCGGTCGCGACCAAATTCATCTCCGGCGCCAATGGCGAGGATGTGGTGCGCCACAGCCGCGTCTCGACGGCGCCGCACTGGTGGGCCGACGACGGCATCGCCGGATCGCGGCAGATCTTTCAGTCGCTCGCCTGGGCCGAGCCGATCGCGCCGCTGGCGCCGGGCACCAACGGCATCGCCTTTCCAGTGCATGCCGATCGCGGTCAATGCGGGCTGGTCGTCTTCCTGGGCTCGGAAATTACGTTGTGCGACGACTCGCTTTGCGAGATTCACGCCCGCTCTTTCGCGCTGTTCGCGGCGGTCGCCCGCATCCGCCCCGGCGACACCGGCAGGACGCGTTCGATTTCCAAGCGCGAGCTCGAATGCCTGAAGCTGACCGCCAACGGCAATACCAGCGAAGAGATCGCCAAGCTCCTCAAGCTCTCGGTACATACCGCCAACCAGTACCTCACCCAGTCGACCCAGAAGCTCAACGCGGTCAACCGCAACCAGGCCGTCGCCAAGGCGTTGCGGCTCGGCCTGATCGAATAACCCCGCCAAGCGCGCGGCGCCTTGTACGCGCTGCGGCGAGGTTTGGGGCGATTGCAATCAAGTCATCAGGGTAAGGCGAGCGGCTCGGTCCTGCGGATGCGCGCTCCGTCGATCGCGTCCTCGAGCAAGGCAGTGTTGTGCTCGGGCGTCTCGCCGGGTTTCTCGAACGACACGTAGTTGACCATCACGGACGCCTCGTGCTCGGTCAGCGTCAGTTGGAAATACACCGTCACGCCGCGCGGTCGCAGCTCGAGATCGAGCACGATGCGCGGGCTGCCGCCCCAGTCGACATGCGCCTCGCCGCCATGGCCGAGCCGCAGCGTGCCCGGCCGGAAGTAAAGCTCGGCGGCCGAGTCCACCAGGTCCGACAGGCAGGCGAAATGCTCGAGCCGGATGAAGGCGATGTAGTCGGCAACGTCGATGAGCCTCAGTTCGCCCACGACAGGCTCAATGGCGCTGGCGACGATCAGCTCGCGGGAGTTGGCGTGTGGTTGCCGGTCCATGGATTAGCGGCGTCCGTTCATTGGGTTGCTTTTCGCGAGGCCTTCTTCGAGTAGACGATCCGCACCAACTCGGCGACCGCTTGGTAGAATTGCGACGGGATCACGCTATCAACCGAAACTTGCTTGTACATGGAGCGCGCAAGCGCCACGTCCTCGAAGATCGGGATGTTGTTCTCCCTGGCGATCTCGCGGATCTTGAGCGCCACCAGATCCTGCCCCTTGGCCAGCACGATCGGAGCGGAATCCTCCTCGCGCACATATCTCAGCGCGATCGAATAGTGCGTCGGGTTGGCGATCACCAGCGTCGCCCGCGGCACCGCCGTCATCATGCGTTTGCGCGCCCGGTCGCGCGCCAGCGAACGTAGCCGCGACTTGACGATCGGATCGCCTTCCGACTGCTTCATCTCGTCCTTGACTTCCTGCTTGGTCATGCGCAGGTCGCGCCGCCAGTGGAAACGCGACCAGACGATGTCGACCACCGCGATCAGTCCCATGACGAAAACGATCGCCACCAGTATGTCGACGAAGATGCCGCGGATGACCATGCCGAACGACACCGGGTTGGTGATCATGCCGGCGAGCAGCTTGCGGTGATCTTCCGACAGCGTGAAGCTCAGCACCGCGATTGCGAAGCCGAGCTTGGCCAGCGACTTCAGGAATTCGACCCATCCCTGCGCGCCGAACATCCGGCTCCAGCCCTTGGCGATCGAGATGCGCGACAGCTGCGGCCTGATCCGTTCGCCGACGATTTGCGGCATGTTCTGGAAAATCGAGGCGCCGATGCCGGCAACCGTCAAAAGCACCAGCAGGCTGACGACGGCGCGGCCGATCTCGGTCATCACCTGCTTGTAGAGCGAGATGACGTCGGTCTCGGTATCCATCGGCCAGGCTTCCGGCTTTTCCAGGAACGTCGACAGGAACATGCCGAGATCGACAACCGCGTCCTTGGCGTAGAAGACGGCGAAAACCAGTATGGCGAGGAAGGAGGCAAAGATCGCGGTCTCACGCGAATGGGGCACCTTGCCCTGCTCGATCGTGTCGCGGATCTTCTTTTCTGTGGCTTCCTCTGTTTTGGAATCCTTGTCGACCGCTTCAGCCATGGCTCTCTGACCGGGTTGTTATCGTCAGGCGGCTTCGGCGGCGGCGGTCTGCGTCGAAGGCAGCTCGAAAGCCCCTTCGCGCGACAGCCGGATGGCGGCGACCGATATGCTCTTGCGCGCCGCCATGATGTCGGCAAGCGCAACGCCTTCCGATCCTTGTCCGAGTTCGGATTCGATCATGCGGCGAGAGCGCGCGCCGATCGCCGATAGCGCGGATTCGGCGAGTTCCGGCTCCGCGCCGCGCAGCGCCAGCGTGACGAGTTCGGTCGACAGTCCGTCGAACAGCAGAACCCTGGCCTTCTGCGGCAGCAGCGGCAGATCGTCGAAGGCGAACAGCCGCGACCTGACGCCGGCGAGATCGGGCGTGCCGGCTTCCTCCAGGTCCTGCATTAGGTCGTCCAGTTCCGGCTTCGCCATTTCGTTGAGCATGCTGGCGACGCGTTCCTGGCCGGCCGAGGTGTCCCTGCTGGCCTTCTGCGACAGCACGCTTACGCGCAGCTGGTTTTCGACGATCCGCGATGCCGAATCCGGGATGTTGGCTATCGTCACCATGCGCTTGATGATCTGGCTGCGCATCGGCTTCTCCATGGTGAGCAGCACATTGGCGGCCGTCTGCGGCACGAGCTTCGAAAGCACCATGGCCGACGTCTGCGGATGCTCGCCGGTCAGGAAGCTGCCGAGCCGTGCAGGTTCGAGTTTTTCGAGGTCCGGCCATATCGGCAGAGGTCCTTCCGCGACCGGTTCGAACTTCTTGTCGCCCATGATGGCGCTCATCTCCTCGGGCGACAGCGATTCGTTGAGGATCGTATCCATGCGGTCGGCTGAATCGAGCAGGCCCGCGCCCTCGGTGAACTCGGCTTCGAACTCGGCGACGATGCGCTCCAGGTCGGCCTGCGGAATGGTGCGCAGCAGACGCGCGCCCTCGATCAGCGCCTTCAGTTCATCCTGTTTGAAGAATTTGAGCAGCCGGCTGGCCGCGGGCTTGCCCATGGCCACCAGTATGGCCGCCGCCTTTTGCGGACGTGTTAGCGCCAGTGCCGTCGTCATGCGTGTTGCCCTCGCCGCCGATTGGTCCGCCCGCCGACCATCCTCAGGCGCTCTTCGTCGCCGCGATGATCTCGGTGAGCCTGATGCCGAAGCGCGTCGGATCGCTTTCCAGCACGGTGATCTCACCGCGCGCGATCTTGCGGCCGTTGACCACGACGTCGACGGGCTCGCCGATGCGGCGGTTGAGCGCGACGGTGGAACCCTTCTGCAGCGCCATCAACTCCGACACCGGCATCTCCGTGCTGCCGAGGATGATCTGCACGTCGACCGGAATGGCCATGATGATCGAGGAATTGGCGCCCGACTGAAGGGCGGCATTCGGCCGATTTTCCTCTTCCCTCAGCACGCCGCGCAGTTCCTCGATAGCGCGGTCGAGCTGTTCGTCGGGCTGGTCGGGTTCGGCTTCCTTGGTTTTTGCCATCTGTCGTCTCCATAAATCCCTGGCCTGGCGTCAGCCCGGCACCAGCCCGTCGATGAAATCCTGCCCGGCATCATGCGGGTGGCTGATCCGGACGGTGTAGTTCTGCCCCAGCTTGCCGAACTCGCAGACAAACAGGGTCTTGTCGCGGGTGCTGAGCCTGGCGTTGAGCTGGGCATTCTCCTCGAATTCGATCAACTGGCCGGGCTCGAACGCGGCGAGGTCGCCCAGCGTCAGCCTGGCGAGCGGCATCGTCGCCTCGATACGCACGGTCGAGCGCATCACCTCTTCGGAGAAGCGGGCCCGCCAGTCGAACTCCGTGGCCTTGCCATCCTCGCCTGCGGTGGCCGCGCCGCCGCGCGAGGTAAGCAGCAGGCGCTGCGGGATCATTACCGTGAGCGTGCCGCTGTCGGACGGCGTCGAAAGGCCATAGACGATGCGCACGGCGGCACCGTCGCGCAGCACGCGCCGCCTCGCCTCGTTGCCGGCCATCGCCTTCGGCACCGGCAGGCGCAGGTCGAGCGAGCGTTTGCCGGATCCGTTGAGCGCCGTCGCGACCTCTTGAAACACGGTGGTCGCGACATCGGCTTCGATCTGCGACAGGTCGCGCTCGATCGGCGCGACCGGCTGGTCGGGATCGCCGCCGAACAGCGCGCTCACCACGACGGCGACCGCCTGCGCATCCATCACCAGCGTCATGGCGTCGGCCGAGGCCGGCGACGAAACGATGCTCAGCGCGAAAGCCTCGCCGGCGAACGAGCGCGCCTCGGGAACGCGGCCGACCTCCACCGCTTGCAGATCGACCGCCACCGGCGCGCCGAGTTCGCCTGCAAGCGCCTTCTGCAATAGCGGCAGCGCCCGCTCGGCCATGCCGCGGCCGACGCCGATCACCTGCGCGGCCTCGCCGCTGTCGCCGACGAGACGCTCGATGATCAAGGCCCGGGTTTGCGAAGGGCTGCCCGGACTTGTCATGACGGCAAGCGGCCCTGTCTGAGATGCTGCATGCTCAGGCCGCCTTCTTCTCGGCGGCGCCAGCGTTCATGGTGCTCTGCTCGACGGCATCGATCGTCGGACGCTCGTAGGAAGATATGGTCTTGCGGCCGAACTCGATCGCCACCTGCGGCAGGGCGCCGTTCATATATGCAAGCAGCGTCTGCTTGACGATGATGTACAGGCGGTTCTTCTTTTCGCGCACCGTCTTGATCTTGGTGGCGACCGGACCGACCACGGCATAGGACAGGAAGATGCCGAGGAAAGTTCCGACGAGCGCCGCGCCGATCAGGCCTCCGAGGATTTCCGGCGACTGGTCCAGCGCACCCATCGCCTTCACCACGCCGAGCACGGCTGCCACGATGCCGAGCGCCGGCAGGCCGTCGCCGACCGCCACCATCGCGTGATAGGCCTTCATCTTGTCGGTGCGGATCGTCTGGATCTCTTCGTCCATCAGCGCCTCGATCTCGTGCGAGCGGGCATTGCCGATGATGATGATGCGGCAATAATCGCAGATGAAATGCGTCAGATCGTGGTTCTTCAGCACGGTCGGGAAAGCCTGGAAGATGGCCGACTCTTCCGGATTGTCGATATGCGCCTCGACTTCGCTGCGCGACTTCGAGCGCAGTTCGCGCATCAGGCTGTGCAGCACGCCCAGCGTCTCGAGGTAGTCGCGTTCCTTCGGCACCGCCTGCTTGAAGGCTTCGAGAATGCCCTTGCCGGTGTCCTTGACCGTCTTCATCGGATTGGCGACGAGGAAGGTGCCGAGCGCCGCGCCGCAGATGACGACGGCTTCCCATGGCTGCAGCAACACATGCAGATGGCCGCCCATGGCCATGAAGCCGCCGAGAACGCAGCCAAGCGTCACCACAAGTCCGATCAGAATGCCCAAGACAGGTCCTTCCGCATGTCACGTCTTGGATCAGGGATAGTCCCCGTGCCTTGTGTGAGGCTTGAATCGAAGGCAGCGGACGCGATTCAGTTTCGCGCAAGGAAGTGACGCTATTGTGCAGGGATAGCTTCGGCCGGAGGCGTGTCCTTGCTCAATACCTACACCAGCTATCAGTTGATTGCCAAAGACATCGACAAATCGATCACCCGCATCGAGCAACAGCCGACGGTCGATCGCGATACCCAATATTATCTGGCCAACATTACCAAGGTGAAATCGATCGACGATTTCGTCAATAACGACCGGCTGTTCAAATATGCCATGAAAGCCTACGGGCTGGAGAACATGGACTACGCCAAGGCCTTCATGGTCAAGGCGCTCAAGGAAGGCGTTTCCGACCCGGACAGTTTCGCCAACAAGCTGACCGACAAGCGCTATGCCCAGTTCGTCAGCGCCTTCAATTTCGCCGCCAACGGTGCCGATACGACCGTCTACAACAAGGCGCAGCAGCTGGTGACGAAGAATTATGCCACGCAGGCGCAGATCGCAGGGCTCGATCCGAACTCGGACTATGTGAAGGGTGAGACGACCTATTACCTGGCAAACATCACCAAGGTGAAGTCCGTCGACGACCTGATGGGCAACAGCCGGCTCTACACTTACGCGTTGGCCGCGTTCGGGCTCGATTCCGCCACCGAAGACAAGGATCTGATCAAGCAGGTCCTGCAAGGCGGCGTGCGCGACCCCAACAGTGTCGCCAACAAGCAGACCGATCCGGCCTATGCCGCGCTGGCCTCCGCCTTCAACTTCGAGCAGTACGCCGAAACCGCCACCACTATCAATCCGGCGCAGCAGCCGACCGTCGACAAGTACATGCGCCAGACATTGGAAGAGGACGCCGGCAAGACCAATGAAGGCGTGCGGCTGGCGCTTTATTTCCAGCGCAAGGCGCCGGACATCACCAGCTGGTACGACGTGCTGGCCGACACGGCACTTGCCAGCGTGGTGCGTTCCGCGCTCGGCCTGCCCGATTCCTTCGCCACGGCCGACATCGACAAGCAGGCGCAGTTGTTCGAGCAGAAGCTCGACATCTCGGACTTCACCGACCCGGAGAAGCTCAGCAAGTTCCTGACCCGCTTCACCAGCATGTACGAGATCAACCACCCGACCTCGACGGCCGTGACGTCGGTTAGCGTGCTCTTCGCGCAGCCGACCAGTGTCGGCATCTCCACAGATCTGATGATGGCCATGCAGCAGTTGAAGTTCTGAGAAGATCATGCAGGACAGTCTTTACGTCGCCCTTTCCTCGCAGATCGCGCTCGAGCGCCGTCTCGACACCATCGCCGACAACGTCGCCAACGCCTCGACCATCGGCTTTCGCGCCACCGGCGTGAAGTTCGAGGACGTCGTCTCCGGCACCGGACCCAAATCGGTCTCCTTCGCCTCCTCCGGCAAGACCTATCTTTCCAGCGCGCACGGCGCGCTGACCGAAACCGGCAACCCGTTCGACTTCGCCGTCCAGGGCGATGCCTGGTTCGCCATCGAGACGCCCGCCGGCACGGTGATGACGCGCGACGGCCGTTTCTCCATGAACGAGAACGGCGAACTGATGTCGATCGAAGGCTATCCGGTGCTGGACGGCGGCGGCGCGCCGATCCAGCTCGATCCGCGCAACGGCCCGCCCAAGGCAGGTGCGGACGGCTCGCTCAGGCAGAACGATCAGCTGGTCGGGGCCATCGGCCTCTACAATTTCGACCCCGGTGAGAATTTCGTCCGCTACGGCAATTCGGGCGTCGTTCCGGCGCGCACGCCCGAACCTGTCACCGATCGCTCGGATGTCGGCATCGCGCAGGGATTTCTGGAAGAGTCGAACGTCAACCCGGTGCTGGAAATGACCCGGCTGATCCAGGTTCAGCGCGCTTTCGAGAACACGGCGGCGCTGATGCGGCAGACCGATTCCTCCACCGACGACGCGATCAAGACGCTCGGCTCGAAGTGACGGCATGACGACCGGCTCGTCCCTGTTGCGCGCTTTCGAGGTCCCGGCGGATACCGGACGGACGGACCGATTGGCCGCGCTCGAACGCATCTGCCGGCGGTTCGACGATCCGCAGGCGCTGCTTTCACGCGGCGGCCGCGTCGCAGAGATATCGCCGACGCATTACAAGGTCCGAGGCCTGTCCGGAATTGCTAGGCTAGGCGACATCGTCGAACAGCGCGGCAAGGCCGGCACGCGACGCGGCGAGATCGTCAAGATCGGCAGCGACGAGGTGGTGGTCGCGCCCTTCGAACGCAGCGCCGATGCCGGCATTGGCGACGCCGTCTTTCGCCGTGGCCCGCTCGCGGTCACGCCGCATGTCTCCTGGCGCGGGCGCGCCATCGATGCCTTGACCCGCGTCATTGATGGCGGCCCGCCACTGATCAGACCAACCGCCACCGATGTCGCGCATGGCGCGACGCCCGGCGCGCTGTCGCGCCAGCGCGTCGGCACCGGCTTCCTCACCGGCGTCAGGGCGATAGACATCTTCACCCCGCTCTGCTTCGGCCAGCGGCTCGGCATCTTCGCCGGCTCCGGCGTCGGCAAGTCGACGCTGCTTGCAATGCTGGCCGGCGCCGAAGCCTTCGATACGGTGGTCGTGTCACTGATCGGGGAGCGCGGCCGCGAGGTGCGCGAATTCCTCGAGGACACGATCGGCGCCGAGAGCATGGCCAAGACCGTCGCCGTCGTCGCCACCAGCGACGAAAGCGCCATGATGCGCCGGCGCGCGCCCGACACCGCCATGTGCGTGGCCGAGCATTTCCGCGACCAGGGTCATCGCGTGCTCCTGGTGCTGGATTCCATCACCCGCTTTGCGCATGCGCTGCGTGAGGTTGCAACCGGAACCGGCGAGCCGCCGGTCGCACGCGGCTATCCGGCCTCGGTCTTCACCGACCTGCCGAAGCTGCTCGAACGCGCCGGACCGGGCGCCGAAGGCCCCGGGGTTAAAGGCAGGGGCTCCATTACTGCCATCATTTCCGTGCTGGTCGACGGCGACGACCACAATGATCCGGTTGCCGACTCGGTGCGCGGCATCCTCGACGGCCATGTCGTGCTCGACCGCGCGCTTGCCGAGCAGGGCCGCTATCCGCCGGTCAATCCGCTGTCGTCGATCTCGCGCCTTGCCGACAAGGCCTGGAGCGCGGAGCAGCGCATGCTGGTGACAAAGCTGAAATCGATGATCGCGCGCTTCGAGGATACGCGCGACATCCGTCTGCTGGGCGCTTACCAAAGCGGCGCCGATGCCGAGCTCGACATCGCGGTGCGCCAGGTGCCGCTGATTTACGAGGCGCTCAAGCAATCGCCGAGGGACCGCGCATCGGCCGATCCGTTCGCCGACCTCGCCCGCCATCTCAAGGGGAAGCTGAATGGCGATCAAGGAGACTGAGCTCCAATACACCGAGCGCATGTTGCGCGACATGCTTGCCGAGGCCGAGGCAGCGGAGAAGGCCGAGGCCGATGAAGCAAGAATTGCCAAGGACAAAGCCGCGCGCGCCAAGACGCAGAAGGCGACAACGCTTCTGAGCAGAGCCGACAGGCCGTATCCGCCGAGGGCATCCGCTGCCGAGACCGCCGATGTGGCACAGGCCAACCGCGATTCGTTGCTCGATGGGCTTTTTCCTCGCAACGAATGGCCGCAACCGCCGAAAGCCCAGTTCCCGCGCCTGGCCGACAAGAGTGCCGACCGCCGCAGTGATCTTGTCATCGCCGCGCTCGGCATCACGCTCGGCCTGATCTGCGCGTTGTTTCCCTGGTACATCTTCTTCAACCAGGAGCAGTTCGGCGTTCAGGCCATCAAGTTCGGCGGCAGCGGAAGCAATGCCGGACGCGCCTCCGGCGGCACGCAGTTGGTGAACTCCGGCACGGCTGACGCGCCCAAGACGGTTCCGGATCTCGACCTGTTCGCCACCGGCACGTTGCCGGACGAGCAGGAGGACCCCGACAAGGCGCCGGGGCTCGACCAGCAGCCCTTCCCCGCCGCATCGGAATTCAAGATGGTGCATGTCGCCAACGGCCGCGCCATGATCGAGGACGACACCGGTCTGTGGATCGTTCAGCGCGGCTCTGTCCTGCCGGATTCCAGCCGCGTCGCCTCGATCGAGCAGCGCGGCGGCAAGTGGGTGATCGTCACCAGCACCGACAAGCTGATCCAGCTCTCGAAGTAACGCGTAGACTGAATCCGTTTCATCGCGACGCGCTTTAAGGCCTGTTTACAGTCATCGGATTGCGAGGAAAGCGGTGACGAGATTAAGGAGTCCGGCGAAGCAAGCATCGGTCTTTTCGTAACGGGTTGCGATGCGTCGGAATGCCTTGAGATGGCAGAAGAA
>NZ_JAVIJF010000026.1:0-98621 GCF_033977145.1 Mesorhizobium montanum
TCTGGCCCATGCCGAGGTAGTCGTTGGAGCACCATACGGTGATTTCCTGAGCGCGGCCGTTGGAACGCCAGATGGCGCGCGGGAACTTGCCCACGATGCGCTCGAGGTCGGCGAAAACGCGGTAGCGACGCTCGGCGTGGAGCTGGTCGATCGCATCTTCGAAGAACCGCTGATAGTTCATGTCGCCTTCCCAATTTTTGGCCGGATCATAGTCACTGCCCCAAGCCGCGTCCACCGGACCCAACCGGTCAAAATGCCACGCCCTTGCCCTGTTCCTAACGATGCCGGATCGTGGCCTATTCCCCGGGATGTGAACCAGCTTTGTTTCAGTACGATGCCTCGGGCGGGGGGAACTGTTACGGACTTAACATTCAGGGAGGGTAATGCATGTCGCCCAAAAGTGCGCAGCGGTTTTGGGAGGACGGCATGCATCAAACAATACAGGCTTGCGGCGGGGTTTCCAGCGTGGCGACTGTTGAGACAGTTTCCGATAAATCTTGATCAGCGAGGTAGATGATGACGGTTTTGGTGACGGGCGGTGCCGGCTATATCGGCAGCCACATGGTCTGGGAGCTTCTCGACGCTGGTGAAAGCGTCGTCGTCCTCGACCGGCTTTCCACCGGCTTCGAATGGGCGGTGGCGCCCGAGGGGAAGCTGGTCGTCGGCGACGTCGCCGACCGCGACCTGGTCGGCCGGATCATCCGCGAAAACAAGGTCGACGCCATCATCCATTTCGCCGGCTCGATCGTGGTGCCGGAATCGGTCGCCGATCCGCTCGGCTATTACGAAAACAACACCTGCAAGACCCGCACGCTGATCGAGACCGCCGTGCGCGAGGGCGTGCCGCACTTCATCTTCTCCTCCACCGCCGCCGTCTACGGGGGCGCCGGGCTGGAGCCGGTTCGGGAGGATGCGCGCCTGGCGCCGGAATCGCCCTACGGCCTTTCCAAGCTGATGAGCGAATGGATGCTGCGCGATGCGGCGCTGGCGCACGACATCCGCTATACGGCGCTGCGCTATTTCAACGTCGCCGGCGCCGATCCCAAGGGCCGCACCGGCCAGTCGACGCCCGGCGCCACGCATCTCATCAAGGTCGCCTGTGAGACCGCGCTCGGCAAGCGCCCCCTCATGCAGGTCTTCGGCACCGACTATCCGACACCGGACGGGACCTGCATGCGCGACTACATCCATGTCAGCGATCTCGCGGCAGCGCACCGGCTGGCGCTGCAGCGGCTGCGTGAGGGCGGGGAAAGCCTTGTCGCCAATTGCGGCTACAGCCACGGCTATTCCGTGCTCGAAGTGATCGACAGCGTGCGCCGCGCCTTCGGCCATGACTTCGACGTGCGCATGGGCGATCGCCGGCCGGGCGACGCCGCCGCCGTGGTCGCCAATTCCGAGCTTGCGCGCAAGGAGCTCGGCTGGACGCCGCAGCGCGACGATCTCGACCTGATCGTCAATGACGCGCTGGCATGGGAGCGCATGCTGACCAGCAAGAACTCGGTTCGGAGCTGACCTGTTGGGCCAAGGGCTCGTCCGGCGCACCGAGACGCGCTATGGGATCGCTGAGGGCGTTGTCTAAGCGCTGCGCCTGTTCGATCTGAGGACGGCATGAAGGTTCTGGTTCTTGGGGCCGGCGTGGTTGGCACGGCGGCCGCCTACTATCTGGCTAAAGACGGTCACGAGGTGGCCGTGATCGAGCGTCACGAAGCGACGGCGCGGGGCACCAGTCAGTCGAATGCCGGTCTCGTTTCGCCGGGCGACGCCACCGCCTGGGCTTCGCCCGCCGCGCTGAAGACCTTCCTGCGCGCGCTCTGGAACCACGACCTCGGCATCAAGGTCAGGCTGCGCCTCGATCCCTATTTCTATGCCTGGAGCCTGCGCTTCCTGCGCGAATGCACGGTGACGCGGCTGCGCGCCAACACCGACATCAAGCTGAGATTGGCGCTCCATTCGCGCGATTGCATCAACGCGTTGTCGGAGGCGACCGGCATCCGTTACGACGAGCGCAAGAAGGGCATTCTCTACTTCTTCCGCTCGCAGAGGAGCCTCGACACCGGCACCGACAATTATCGCTATCTGGCCGACCACGGCCTGCCGATCGAGATCGTCGGCCGCGACCGCCTGGTCGAGCTGGAGCCGGGCCTTGCCGGCGTGAAGGAAAAGATCGCCGGCGGCATCTATTCACCGATCGATCAGACCGGCGATTCCAAGCAGTTCACCGACAGCCTCGCCGCCTATGCCGTCGAAAAGCTCGGCGTGAAATTCCTGTTCGGCACGACGGTCGAGGGCCTCGATATCGAAGGCAATCGTGTGCGCGCCGTCATGACTTCGGCCGGCGCGGTCAGCGGCGACGCCGTCGTCGTCTCCATGGGGCCGGAAAGCGGCCTGCTCTGCCGCCGCTACGGCATCGATCTGCCGGTCTATCCGGTGAAGGGCTACACCGCGACGATTCCGCTGGAGGACGAAAGCAAGGGGCCGACCATGGGTGGCGCCGACGAGGATCGGCTGATCGGATATTCCAGGCTGGGCAATCGCCTGCGCATGTCCTCGACGGCCGAGTTCACCGGCTTCGACCGCAGCTTCAAGCCCGGTGATTTCAGAACCATCCTGGAAACCGGCAAGGACCTTTTCCCGGGCGCTTTCGACGAGAAGAAGGCGGTGTTTTGGGCCGGTCTACGGCCAATGATGCCGAACTCCGTGCCGGTCATTGGCCAGGCGAAATACCGCAACCTCTATCTCGACACCGGCCACGGCCATGTCGGCTGGACCATGGCCTGCGGCTCGGGACAATTCCTGGCCGACCTGGTCGCCGGCCGCAAGCCGGAGATCGATCCGCGGGGATTGCTTTACGGGACAAGACGCTGAGCGGTTGGCTTACGCCGTAACGATCTTCTGCCAGGCTCGCATATAGGCTTGCCAGGCCGGATCGGTCGGCGGGTCGGTCCGCTCGCCCTTGCTCATCGCGGGCGTGCCACTCGACGCCAGCAGCGCGGCGCCGATGCTGGTCCCGGTCGACGTCTCCGACGCGAGCGCCGGCCTCTCCGTCGCTGCAGCCAGCATGCGGATGAAAAGCGGGTTACGCGCGAAAGGTCCCTCGACGGTCGTCGGTCCGTCGCCGCGGATAAGCTCCAGGCAGGTCGCGGTCATCAGCGCCAGATAGAATGAGATGGCGGCGAAGCGCTGGCCGGGGCTTACGTCCTCCGCATCGACCCACTGGGCGTCGCGGCGCGGAAAGGGTCCGGAACCCAGCTGTGTGGAAGGCAGCAGCAAGACCTGCCGCGCCAGCACGGCGGCAACATCGTCATCCATCCACTCCTGCGGCTGGCCGTCGGTCAGCAGCGAGAACTCGCGGCCGCCCATGAAGCGCGCCGAGGGAACGGGATCGCCGAGCGCGTTGACGTTGACCAATGTGTCGCGCGCCGGATCGAGTTCCACTTTCTTGCCGCCAACCGCCATCGATACTACCCACGTGCCGGTCGAGACGACGCAGAAGGGCGGCCTGTCGGACAACAGATGCGGCAGCAGCGACGCGTTGGAATCGTGCAGGCCGCAGAAGACGGAAGTTGCGGGGTCGAGCCCTGTCCGTCGCGCCAGCACCGGCAGGATTGGACCAAGACGTTCTTTTGCCGGGCGCACCGGCGCCATCACCTGGCGCCAGCCCATCTTGTCGACCAGCGACGAATAGTCTGATGTCCAGGGATTCCACAAATCGGTGTGACAGCCGAGCGAAGTCGCCTCGTTGGCGGCAATGCCGGTCAGCCGCAGCGCCCAGTATTGCGGATACATCAGTATCGCGGCAGCCCTGCCGAATTCCGCCGGAAAGCGCTTTTGCAGCCAGAAGAACTGCGCACCGAGATTGAGGCCGACCGGCAGCCGTGGCGTGCCGGTCTCGGCGAAGGGCGGGCGGACGGCGTCATACTCCTCCGCCATCCGGTCGGGGCCGTCGAACTCATAGTCGAGCACCGGCAGCGCCAGTTCGCCCGATCGATCGACCAGCGCACCCGTGGCGCCATGCGTGGTGATCGAAATCGCATCGATCCGCCGTTCACGGTTGAGATAGGCGAGGCTGTTCAGGATGAACGTCCACAGCGCCTCGACATCGTGATGCGGGTAGGGCGCGTGCCGCACCGGCGCGTTCGCCATGCGGCGCAGCGCGATCTCACTCAGCGTCGTAAGATCGACCAGCGCTACCTTGGCATTGGTCTTGCCGATATCGATGACGGCGACAATCATGCCATATGGAACATCGTTTCGAGCGGCACTGCCAGCGGTTCGTTGTCGGCTTTCGTCTCCATCACGTCGGCCATATGCGCCCACCAGCGCTGCATCACCGGATGATCGGGCAGGTCGGCCATGCCGCGGTCGTCCTGCCGCCAAAGCACGCCGAACAGGATGTTGGTTTCCTCGTCGAGGTGGATCGAATAATCGGAGACGCCAGCCTGCTTCAGCAGAGCAACCAGCTCAGGCCAGATCTCGTCATGACGGCGCTTGTATTCGGCCTTCATGCCGGGGTTGAGCTTCATCTTGAAGGCATATTTTTCCATCAGGCGAAGCGTCCTTCGCGCAGCCGCCGCCAAACGATCGGCAGCGCAATGACGATGATCAGCAGCAGGCCGATGAAGATCGACATGACGATGCCCGGCACGTTGAGCAGGCCGAGGCCGAAGGTCACCAGCCCCATGATGAAGGCGGCGAGCACGACGCCCAAAATGCTGCCGGCGCCGCCGAGGATCGAGACGCCGCCCAGCACCACCATCGTGATCGCTTCGAGCTCATAGCCCTGCGCGATCGACGGCCGCGTCGAGCCGAGCCGCGAGGTGATCAGCACTGAGGCGATGCCCGACATCAGTCCGGTCAGGCAGAACAGGATGAACTTGATGCGGTCGACGCGCACGCCGGAAAACTGGCAGGCGACGGGATTGCTGCCGATGGCGAAGACCCGCCGGCCGAAGCTCGTGCGATGCAGCACGAACCAGTAGACCACGGCCGCGACGAGAAACAGCGCCAGCTCGAACGAGAAAACCCACCAGACATAGCCCTGGCCGAAGAAGGCAAAACTCTGCGGATAGCCCTTGTAGGCCTGGTCGCCGAGGATGATGAAGGCGATGCCGCGAAACAGGCTCATTGTGCCGATGGTGACGACGATGGAAGGCAGCCCGAGGCGGGTGACCAGCAGCCCGTTGAAGGCGCCGCAGCCGAGCCCCACGACGATCCCGATCGCCACCAGCACCGGCGTGCCGGCGCCGGCCTGCACCGCCATGCCCATCATCGTCGAGGCGAGCGCCACGATCGCCGCGACCGACAGGTCGATCTCGCCCGAGATGATCAGCAGCGCCATGGCAAGCGCGATCAGGCCCTTTTCGGTGAAGTTGAAGGTCAGATCCGACAGCGACCACGGATCAAGGAAATAGGGTGAGGCAAAGCTGTTCACCGCGAAGATAAGGGTCGCGATGATGACGAGCAGCGCCTCCCACGAGAAAATGGCCGAGGAGAGCGGCTTGTCGAGCCGGTCGGGGATGTGGCGCGGGGCAGGGGTATCGGTCATGCCGCTTCCGCCTTTCTCAGGATGATGCGGCCCTGCCGGCGCTCGCCGCGCGCGTTGAGCACCACGGCCAGGATGATGGCGCTGCCCGAGATCGCCATCTGCCAGAAGGGCGAGATGTTGATGACCGGCAGCGCGTTGGAAATGATGCCGAGGAACAGCGCGCCCAGCACCGCGCCGCCGACCGAGCCGATGCCGCCGGCGATCGAGATGCCGCCGATCACGCAGGCGGCGATGATGTTGAGCTCATAGCCGTTGGCGACTTCGACCGAGGCGATCACATAGCGCGATATCCACAGATAGCCGGCGAGCCCGCCGATCATGCCGGAAATGCAAAAGACGATGAATTTGGTGCGGCCGACATCGATGCCGGCATAGACCGAAGCGGTCGGATTGACGCCGATGGCGTGGATCGAGCGGCCGATCGCGGTCCGCGTCATCACCAGGAAGAACAGCGCGATCACGATGATTGCGATCCAGGACAGCACCGGCAGGCCGAGGAAGGCCGCGCGCTGGAAATTGATGAAGTCGGGGCTCATCTGATCGGCGTTGACCCAGGCGCCGCCGGAAACGACGAAAGTCGCGCCGCGATAGATGGTGAGCGTGCCCAGCGTCACCACGATCGAGGGAATGTTCAGCCGCCACACCAGGAAGCCGTTGATGGCGCCGAGCACCAGACCGACAGCGAGCGCGATGACGATGAGGACAGGGATCGGGATTGCCGGATGCGCGGCGTTGAGCATGGCCACCACCATGCCGGTGAAGCAGAGGTTCGACGCCATCGAGAGATCGATCGAGCGCGTCAGGATCACCGCCATCTGACCCAGCGCCAGGATCATCAGGATCGACGTGTCGTTGAACACCTGGCGCAGATTGGCAGGGTCGGCGAAGCCGGGAAAGCGCGTCGAGATCAGGCCGATCAGAACGACGATGCCGGCAAGCAGCCAGATCTCGCGGTATTTGAGGAAGTTCTTCATGCCGCGATCCCCGCTGCCGTCCGAACCAGCGTCTCGGCATCCAGGCCTTTGTCGTCGTAGGTCGCCGCGATACGGCCTTCACGCATGACCACCACGCGGTCCGACATGCCGAGGATCTCTGGCAATTCGGACGACACCATGATCACCGAAAGGCCCTGCGCGACCAGCTCGGCCATGAAGCCGTGCACGGCGGCCTTGGAGCCGATGTCGATGCCCTTGGTCGGCTCGTCGAGAATGATCACCTTGGGCGCTGTGGCCAGCCATTTGGCGATGACCACCTTTTGCTGGTTGCCGCCGGAAAGCGTGCCGACGTCCTGGCTGAGCGAGGAGGCGCGCAGGTCGAGGCGTTCGGTGTAGGAGCGGGCGAGCGAGAACTCTTCCGCCAGCCTCAGCACGCCGGATTTCGAGGTACGCTTCAGCGACGGCAGCGACACGTTCTGGAAAATCGGCAGGCCGATCACCACGCCCTGCTTGCCGCGCTCCTCCGGCACATAGACGATGCCGGCCTCGATGGAGTCCGCAGCCGATTTCGGCGCGATCGTCTGGCCGTCCAGAGAAATGGTGCCTCGGCTGGTGCGCGTGATGCCGGCAATCGCCTGCATCACCTCGCTGCGCCCGGCGCCGACAAGGCCATAGAAGCCGAGGATCTCGCCCTTGCGCAGCTCGAAGCCGATATCGTCGAATTCGGTCGGATGCGACAGGCCGGAGACCGACAGCACCGGCGCGCCGATCTTCGGTTCGCGCTGCGGGAAGATGTGGTCGACGTTGCGGCCGACCATCATGCGCACGATCTCGTTCTGGCCGGTGTCCTTCAGCAGGCCTTCGCCGACCATCTCGCCGTCGCGGAAGACGGTGTAGCGGTCGGCGATGCGGTAGATCTCATCGAACTTGTGGCTGATGAAGAGCACCGCCTTGCCTTCGCTCTTCAGGAATTCGATCAAGAGGAAAAGCTCCTCGATCTCCTTCATCGAAAGCGCGGCGGTCGGCTCGTCCATGATGACGATGCGCGCATCGATCGACATCGCGCGAGCAACGGCGACGAGGTGCTTGTTGGCGATGCCGAGATCCTTCAGCCGCGCATCGGCGTCGATATGGCTGGCGCGCATCGTTTCCAGCACCTCACGCGCATTTTTGCGCATGGTGCGCCAGTCGATGGTGCCGAAGCGGGTGCGCGGCGCGTGGCCGAGAAAGATGTTTTCGGCGACCGACAGGTCGTCGAACAGCACCGTTTCCTGATGGATGGCGGTGATGCCGTGGCCGAAGGCGGCATGCGCGCTGGGCAGTGTCGTCACCTGGCCATCGATGCCTATCTCGCCGGTATCGGGCTGGTAGATACCGGTCATGATCTTGACCAGCGTCGACTTGCCGGCGCCGTTCTCGCCGATCAGCGCCGTCACCTGTCCCGGATAGAGCGACAGGCTGACATTGTGCAGGGCGCGGACGCCCGGGAAACTCTTGGAGATGCCCGAGAGCGTCAGGCGGGGAGCCGCATTACCCTCCCCCTTGTGGGGAGGGTCGCGAACAACGTGAGCGGGGTGGGGGTTGTCTAGCATATTAAGTTGAGGTCCTGGTGTGTGGAGATGTCGCCACCCCCACCCCGTCTAGCCGGTATTGCTTCGCAAGACCGTCTCGCCGACCCTCCCCACAAGGGGGAGGGTACTGGCGTCTCAGATCAATAGATCTTGGAGAACTTCTCGATGTTGGTCTTGTCGAACTGGAAGGGCGGAGCCATCGCGGCCGAGTTGGTGTCGTCGAGCGTCACCTTGCCGACGCGGCCGATCGACAGCGTGGCGCCGGGCTTGGCTTCTTCCTTCTTCACCGCCAGGTCATGGGCGAGGTAGATCGCCGAGTAGCCGAGGTCGATCGGGTTCCACAGCGCGACCGCTTGGCTGGCGCCGTTGTCGATGAACTTCTTGAATTCCGACGGCAGCGCCAGACCGGTGACGTTGACCTTGCCGATCAGGTTCTCGTCGGTGACGACCTGCGCGGCGGCGACAACACCAACCGTGGTCGGCGCGATGATCGCCTTGAGGTTCGGATAGGACTTCAACAGGCCCTTGGCTTCGTCGGTGCTCTTGGCCGAGTCGTCATCGCCATAGACGGTGGCGACCAGCTTGATCTTCGGGAACTTCTCCGGCAGCACCTTCTTGGCCGCTTCGATCCAGGCGTTCTGGTTGGTCGCGGTCGAGGATGCCGAGAGGATCGCGACGTCGCCGCCTTCCGGCAGATAGTCGGCGGCAAGCTTGATGATCGTTTCGCCGATCAGGCCGGTGTCGGACGGGTTGAGATGGAGCTGGCGGCCCTCCTTGGCGACGCCGGAATCCCACGAGATGACGGTGATGCCGCGCTCCATCGCCTTCTTCAGCACTGGCACCAGCGCGTCGGCGTCATTGGCCGAAACGGCGATGGCATTGACCTTCTGCGCGATCAGCGAGTTGATCACCTCGATCTGAGCTTCCGCCGTCGCCTTGGTCGGGCCGGTATAGATGACGTCGACGTCGCCCAGTTCCTTGGCGGCTTCCTGAGCGCCCTTGTTGGCGGCGTCGAAGAAGCCGTTGCCGAGCGACTTCACCACCAGCGCGATCTTGACGTTTTCGGCATAGGCGGCATTCACGAACATGGCGGCGGAAAAGGCCGCCGTAACCAGCAGTTTCTTCAAAAAGCTCATCGAATATCCTCCCTTGAGCGTTGCATTTCCATCGCCGCTGCGGGCGTGAGTTTCCCTCAGGCCTGCAGTGAAGATTCTTCCTTGTCGCTTGACTGTTTGCGGGCGACGATCAGCGCCACGCCCGCTGTTTCGAGCATCTTGGCCTCGCGGTCCTCGATGCCGTCGTCGGTGATCACGGTTGCGATGCGCGACAGCCCGCATAGGATGAGACTCGAGCGCATGCGGAATTTCGAGGAATCGACCAGCACCACCAGCTCGTCGGCCTGGTCGATCAGCTTTTGCTCGGCCTGGATCAGCAGCGGATCGCCTTCCATCAGTCCGAGCGGCCCCAGGCCCTGCGCGCCCATGAACATGCGCCGCGCATAGAAATTGCGCGTCACGTCATTGTCGAAGGGCGACAGGATGATGTTTTGCTCGCGGTAGATCGTGCCGCCCGACAGCATCACCGTGTTCTTCGAGTGCTTGAGCAGATGCTCGGCGATCGGGAAGGAATTGGTGAAGATCGGCATGCGGCGGCCGGTCAGGAAATGCACCATCTGGAAGGTGGTGGTGCCGCCATTGATGATGATCGGCTCGCCGTCCGTGCATAGGTTCACCGCTTCCCGCGCGATCGACCGCTTCTGCGCGGCGTTCAGCGTTTCGTTGACCGAGAAGGGCCGGCCGGCAAGGCCGATGAACTGCGGCGGCGAGATCGCCTCGGCGCCGCCGCGCACGCGCCGCAGACGCTTCTGGACATGCAGTGCCGCGATGTCGCGCCGGATCGTCGCCTCGGAGGAGTCCGTCAGTTCGACCATTTCCTGCACCGTCACCACAGGCTTTTCCTGGACGGCGGACAGAATGATCCTGTGGCGTTCTTTTTCGTGCATGGTTCCTCCCTGCCTGAGCATCAGGCCTTAGAAAACGCGCAGTGTCAATCATTTCCGATCATATATTTTCATTGTGCAGTGCAATATGATCGATGTTGATCGTTTCTGATTGACAAGCGAAGCGCTTGCGTAGACATTCCCGGGCGAGAAATGAGGGGTGCGGCGTTCGCGCTCCAAGGGAGGATACCTATGCTCGACAAGCGCTCCGGCTCGCGCCTCGCCAATCTGTGGGACGATGCGAAAGCCGAAGGGATGAGCGGTCCAGAGCTCCTGGTCTATCGCTCGAACACGCTGGGGTCCGACAAGCGGGTCACCAACTATGGCGGCGGCAACACCTCGTCCAAGGTCTGGCAGAAGGACCCGCTGACCGGCGAGGACGTCGAGGTGTTGTGGGTGAAGGGCTCGGGCGGCGACAGCGCCTCGATCAAGCTCGACGGTTTCGCCACCCTCTACATGGACAAGCTGCACGCCCTGAAGGGCCTCTATCGCGGGCTTGCGCATGAGGACGAGATGGTGGGCTATCTGCCCCACTGCACCTTCAACCTCAATCCGCGCGCGGCCTCGATCGACACGCCATTGCACGCCTTCGTGCCGAAGGCTTGTGTCGACCACATGCATCCCGACGCCATCATCGCGATCGCCGCGGCCAGGGATTCCAAGGCGATCACGAAAGAGATCTTCGGCGAAGCCATAGGCTGGCTGCCATGGAAGCGGCCGGGCTTCGAGCTGGGCCTGTGGTTGGAGAAATTCTGTCTCGAAAACCCCGAAGCCAAGGGTGTCGTGCTCGAAAGCCATGGCCTGTTCACCTGGGGCGACACGCCGAAGGAGTGCTACGAAACGACGATCTCGGTGATCAACCAGGCGATCGAATGGTTCGAGCGCCGGTCCGAAGGCGTGGCGATCTTCGGTGGCAAAGTGGTGAAGTCGCTCGACGCGCCGGCGCGCCGCGCCATCGCCGCCAAGCTGATGCCGAGGATCCGCGGCCTGATTTCCGAAAAGAGCCGCAAGCTCGGCCATTTCGACGACCAGCCGGCGGTGCTCGAATTCGTCAATTCGAAGGATCTGCGCCCGCTGGCAGCACTCGGCACGTCCTGTCCCGACCACTTCCTGCGCACCAAGATCCGGCCGCTGGTGATCGAGTTCGATCCGGCAGATCCGGACGTCGACGCCGTCATCGCGCGCCTCGCCGACGACATTGCCGCCTATCGTGTCGGCTACCAGGCTTACTATGACAGCTGCAAGCATGCGGACTCGCCCGCCATCCGCGACCCCAATGCCGTCGTCTATCTGATGCCTGGCGTCGGCATGTTCACCTTCGCCGGCGACAAGGCCACCGCACGCATCTCCGGCGAATTCTACGTCAATGCAATCAATGTCATGCGTGGCGCCTCGACGGTCTCTTCCTATGTCGGCCTGCCCGCTCAGGAAGCCTTCGACATCGAATACTGGCAGCTCGAGGAGGCGAAGCTTCAACGGCTGCCGAAGCCGAAGGCGCTGGCCGGGCAGATCGCGCTGGTCACCGGCGGCGCCGGCGGCATCGGCCGCGCCACCGCCAGCCGGCTGCTGCGCGAAGGCGCCTGCGTGGTACTGGCCGATATCGATGAGGCGACGCTTGCCAGCGCCAACGAGGAGCTATCGAAAGCCTATGGCAAGGATTTCGTCCGACCGGTAATCATCAACGTTACCTCGGAGGACCAAGTTATCGCGGGCTTTGCCGAAACGTCGGTCGAATTCGGCGGCATCGACATCCTGGTTTCCAATGCCGGCCTGGCGTCCTCGGCGCCGATCGAGGAGACGACGCTGGCGCTCTGGAACAAGAACATGGACATCCTGTCCACCGGCTATTTCCTGGTCTCGCGCGAGGCCTTCCGGCTGTTCCGTGCGCAGAAGATCGGCGGCAACGTGGTCTTCGTCGCTTCCAAGAACGGGCTCGCCGCTTCGCCGAATGCCGCCGCATATTGCACGGCCAAGGCAGCCGAGATCCATCTTGCCCGCTGCCTCGCGCTGGAGGGTGCGGAAGCGCAGATCAGGGTCAACGTCGTCAATCCGGACGCCGTGCTGCGTGGCTCCAAGATCTGGACGGGCGAGTGGAAGGAGCAGCGCGCCGCCGCCTACAAGATGTCGATCGACGATCTCGAGGAGCATTATCGCTCGCGCTCGATGCTGAAGCGCTCGGTCTTTCCGGAAGACATCGCCGAAGCGATCTACTTCTTCGCCTCCGACATGTCGGCCAAGTCGACCGGCAACATCGTCAACGTCGACGCCGGCAACGCGCAGAGCTTCACGCGATAAGCCTTCCTTCTCCCCGTTCTACGGGGAGAAGGTGCCCGAAGGGCGGATGAGGGGCGGCGCCAGCCGAACGAGTACTGGGAGGAAATGCAGTGTCCGAGACTATTATCTCCGCTGACCTTGTTGCCAAACACAACGCCGCGCGCAAGGCCGACCTCGAGCGCGATTATACCTCGCTCGGCGCGCGGCTCGACCGCCGCGGCATCGCCATCGACGCCATCCGCGACAAGGTCGAGAAATTCGGCGTGGCGATCCCGTCCTGGGGCGTCGGCACCGGCGGCACGCGCTTTGCCCGTTTTCCCGGCGCCGGCGAGCCGCGCGACATCTTCGACAAGATCGAAGACTGCGCCGTCATCAGCCAGTTGACGCAGGCGACGCCGACCGTCTCGCTGCACATTCCGTGGGACAAGGCCGATCCGAACCGGCTGAAGCAGGCGGCCTCACGCTTCGGCCTTGGATTCGACGCCATGAACTCCAACACCTTCTCCGACGCCAGGGACCAGGAACGTTCCTACAAGTTCGGCTCGCTGTCGCATGCCGATGCCGGCACGCGCCGGCAGGCAGTCGAGCACAATCTCGAATGCATCGAGATCGGCAAGACGCTCGGCTCAAAGGCGTTGACGGTGTGGATCGGCGACGGTTCGAACTTCCCCGGCCAGGTCAATTTCGCGAAAGCCTTCGAACGCTATCTCGACGCCATGCGCGACATCTATGCCGGCCTGCCGGACGACTGGCGGCTGTTCACCGAGCACAAGATGTACGAGCCGGCCTTCTATTCGACGGTCGTGCAGGACTGGGGCACCAACTACATCATCGCCAAGGAACTCGGCGACAAGGCGTTCTGCTTGGTCGATCTCGGCCACCATGCGCCCAACGTCAACATCGAGATGATCGTGTCGCGGCTGATCCAGTTCAAAAAGCTCGGCGGCTTCCACTTCAACGATTCCAAATATGGCGACGACGATCTCGACGTCGGCTCGATCGACCCCTATCGGCTGTTCCTCGTCTTCAACGAACTGGTCGATGCGGAGCTGTCCGGCGCGGACGGCTTCGATCCTGCCCACATGCTCGACCAGAGCCACAACGTCACGGATCCGATCGAAAGCCTGATGCTGTCGGCGGTCGAGGTGCAGCGCGCCTATGCGCAGGCGCTACTGGTCGACCGCAAGGCGCTGGAAGGTTTTCAGGACGAGAACGACGCGCTGATGGCAACGCAGACGCTCAAAAGCGCCTATCGCATCGATGTCGAGCCGATCCTCGCCGTGGCGCGTCTAAGGACCGGCGGTGCCATCGATCCGGTCGCCGCCTACCGCGAAGCCGGCTATCGGGCCAAGGTGGCGGCGGAGCGCCCGGCGGTCGCAGGTGGTGGCGGCGGGATTGTGTGAGTCGAGCCAAGCCCCCTCATCCGGCCGCTTCGCGGCCACCTTCTCCCCGAGGGGAGAAGAGAGGTTGGCGTCGGCGCTGACGAGCTCCTCTCCCCTCGGGGAGAGGTCGGATTGCCCCGAATTGCCCTTTGCAATTCGGTTTTGGCAATCCGGGTGAGGGGGCCCTCTCCAACGCTGCTTCAATTGTCATTGGACTAACGCCCCCCGAAGGTCTTTCCTAGGCATCCCCGCCCCGGAGCCCCGCCATGCACCTCACCCGCCGGACGCTGATCGCCGTCAGCCTTTCCCTCACTTTTGCTTTCACCCCATCGGCCGTCGCCTTCGCTGCTTCGCCCACCCCTGCCAAGGGCGAGCATGGCATGGTGGTGACCGCCCAGCATCTCGCCACCGAAGTCGGCGTCGAGGTGCTGAAGAAGGGCGGCAACGCGGTCGATGCGGCGGTTGCCGTAGGCTACGCGCTCGCCGTCGTCTATCCCAATGCCGGCAATATCGGCGGCGGCGGCTTCATGACCGTGCGCATGAAGGACGGTCGCACGACCTTCATCGATTTCCGCGAACGCGCGCCTCTCGCCGCCACCAAGACCATGTATCTCGACAAGGTCGGCAACCCCGTGAAGGGCGCCAGCCTCGACGGCTATCTCGCGGTCGGCGTGCCGGGCTCCGTCGCCGGTTTCGAGATGGCGCGCGAGAAATACGGCACGCTGTCCAGGCAGGATCTGATGGCTCCGGCGATTGCCTACGCCAGGGACGGCTTCGTGCTCAACCAGGGCGACGCGGCTTCCTTCGCAGGCAGCGCCGACCGTCTGGCAAAGGACCCGGCGGCGGCCGCCATCTTCCTGAAAAAAGACGGAAAGCCTTACGGCATCGGCGAGAAGCTCGTTCAGCCGGACCTCGCCGCCTCGCTCTCGGCGATCTCGGAAAAGGGGGCGGACGCCTTCTACAAGGGCGCCATCGCCGATGCCATCGTCAAGGCAAGCAGCGCCAAGGGCGGCATCCTCGCCAAGGGCGATTTCGAGCAATATGCAGTGCGCGAGCTGAAGCCGGTGACCTGCGACTACCGCGGCTACGAGATCATCTCCTCGCCACCGCCGAGTTCGGGCGGCGTCATCATCTGCGAAATCCTCAACGTGCTCGAAGGCTACCCGCTGTCCTATCTCGGCTCCGGATCGGCCGAGACGGTGCATGTCATGGTCGAAGCCATGCGCCATGCCTATGTCGACCGCAACTCGGCGCTCGGCGATCCGGGTTTCGTCGACAATCCGGTTTCGAAACTGCTCGACAAGATTTATGCCAAGGACATCCGCGACAAGATCGATCCGTTCCGCGCCGGCGTGTCGAAGGATCTGATGCCGAAGGGTTTCGGCGAGTCGAAGGAGACCACCCACTATTCGATCATCGACAATGACGGCAACGCGGTCGCGGTGACCTATACGCTGAACGGCTCGTTCGGCGCCGGCGTCGTCGCCGACGGCACCGGCATCCTGCTCAACAACGAGATGGACGATTTCACCCAGAAGCCCGGCGTGCCGAACCTTTACGGGCTGGTCCAGGGCGAGGCCAACGCCATCCAGCCGAAGAAGACGCCTTTATCCTCGATGAGCCCGACGATCGTGACCAAGGACGGCAAGCCGTTCATGGTCATCGGCAGTCCGGGCGGCTCGCGCATCATCACCATCACGCTGGAGGCGATCGTCAATGTCATAGATCACGGCATGAACATCCAGCAAGCGATCGACGCGCCGCGCATCCATCATCAATGGTTGCCTGACACAGTCTATATCGAGCCGTTCGGGCTATCGCCGGACACGGAGAAGCTGCTCGCCGGCATGGGTTACCATCTGGACTTGAGTGGCGAGACCTGGGGTCAGGCTGCAGGCATTCTGGTCGGCGGCAAAAGCCTGGCGGAAATCGAGAAGGGCGGTGGCGCGCGCTACAACGGCGCAATCGACAGCCGCGCGGCCGCCGGCGAGGCATTGGGGTATTAGAGCATGCTCGGATAAGTCAAACGACCAGCGTGATCGTCGAAGCGATCAGCATAACGGCGGCGATGGCAACGAACAGCGCATAGATGCGCGGCCGGTCCAGCAGCAGCGCATTGCCCGAAATCCAGGCCGACGTGGCCCCGCCGAGCGCGAACAGGAAGCCGTTGCGGTGGCCGAAGGACATGGAGGCGGCCATCAGGCCGCCGATGATCAGCGCGCCGAACACGATAATGACGGCGACCGCGTATTTCTCGAAATCATTGCCGCCGCCCATCACCGGCCCCATCGCATTGAGATTGGGCAGGTCGTCCGGATCGTAAGGGTTGGTCGAGCCGTATTCGTCTTGACCGAGGGATTCGCGCATCATTCGTTCTCCGCTGAGCGGCAACAAACCATCAACGCCTGCCGAGCGCAACCCGGCAACGCCGTCACGGCGATGCGTTCGCCGAGCGTCTGATGCCAGCGTGCCACGGTTTCCCGGCAACACCAAACGATTGGCGTCGCCCAGAGGTTCCACGGTCTTGATCTATCTGGAAAAATCGCTGCGCACGATGCCATGCCGCTGCAGCTTGTCGTAAAAAGTTTTGCGCGGAATGCCGAGCGCCTCGATCGTGCGCCGGACGTCGCCGTCGTTGCGACCAAGTGTCTCGCGGATGATCTCGGCCTCGTAGCGATCGAGCCGTTCCGGCAAAGGCGTCGTGGCGCCGCTCTCCATTGCCGCAGGGGAAGGCAGTTCGGCAATGTTCTCCAGCCCGAGCACGAAGCGTTCAGCGAAATGGGCGAGTTCGCGCACATTGCCCGGCCAGTCATGTTCCCTCAGATGGCGCTGGACCGCGGCCGAAATTGCCGGCACGGCGCGGCGGAAGCGGGATGCGGCGCGCTCGGCGAAATAGCCGAACAACAGCGGCACGTCGTCCCGCCTTTCGCGCAGCGGCGGGATCGAAAGCGTCACCACATTGAGCCGGTAATAGAGGTCTTCGCGGAAATTGCCGCGCTGGCTCGCGTCGCCAAGATCGACCTTGGCGGCAGCGACGACGCGCAGGTCGACCGGGCGGATTTCATTGGTGCCGAGCGGTGTCACCTCGCGCATTTCCAGCACCCGCAGCATCTGCACCTGCGTCGAGGCCGGCATGCTTTCGATCTCGTCGAGGAACAGCGTGCCGCCGCTCGAATGCTCGATGCGGCCGACGCGCTTTTTCTGCGCGCCGGTGAAGGCGCCGGCCTCATGGCCGAACAGCTCGCTTTCGATGACCGTCTCCGGCAGTGTGCCGCAGTTGAGCGCGACGAAATTGCCCTTGGCGCGGCGGCTCCAGCGGTGCAGCAGGCTCGCCACCACCTCCTTGCCCGAGCCTGTCTCGCCGGTCACCAGCACGTCGACATCGGTGTCGGCGATTTGTCGAAGGGTGCGGCGCAACCGCTCCATGGCCGGCGTCTGGCCGATCAGCGGCAGCCCTTCCTGCGCCTGCTCGGCCGCTTCGCGCAAGGCGCGGTTCTCCATCACCAGCTGGCGTTTTTCGGCCGCACGGGTAACGCTCTGCGCCAGCCGGTCGGCGGCAAAAGGCTTGGTGATGAAGTCATACGCGCCGTCCTTGATCGCCTTGACGGCCATGCTGATGTCGCCATGTCCGGTGACGAGGATGACGGGAATGTCCGGGTCGAGGCGCAGCACGCGGTCGAAAAGCTGCAGCCCGTCGATCTCCGGCATCCGGATGTCCGACACTACGACGCCGGCGAAATTCCTGTCGAGCGCCGCCAGCGCTTCCCTTGCCATCGCGTAGGCCGACACCTCAAAGCCGGCAAGCTCCAGCGTCTGCCTTGTCGCCTTGAGCAGATCGCTGTCGTCATCGATCAGGATCACCGGCGCGGGATCGTCCTTCGTCATGCTGCGCCAGCTTTCGACAGATGGATGGTGAAGCGCGTGCCCTGGTCGCTGCTCGCCACTTCGATGCGTCCGCCATAGTCGGCGACGATGTCCTTGGAGATGACGAGCCCGAGACCGAGCCCCTTTTCCTTCGAGGTATTGAAGGGGCTGAACAGGGATTTCAGGATCGCGGGCGGGATGCCCGGGCCGTTGTCGGAAACGGCTAGCGCCACGTCCTCGGCGGTTTCGGCGGCGGAAACTTCGACCCGCGCGTCGTCGCGGCCCTCGAGCGCCTCCAGCGCGTTCTGAAAGAGGTTGATCAGCACCTGTTCCAGCCGCAGCCGGTTGCCCATCACCTTCAGCGCCGATGGCGGCAGCTCGATCGCCAGCGCATCGAGCCGGCCGGCGAAGCGGCTCCGGAGCAGCACGACGGCACCCTCGACGACGCTGCGCAATTCGACCGGCTCGGCGGCGGTGCGGCCCTTGCGGGCAAAAGCTTTCAGCTCCTCGGTGATCGAGCCGATGCGCTCGGTCAGCGCGGCGATGGCGCCCAGATTCTCCTCCGCCGGCGCGCTCTGCTTGCGCTCTAGGAAGACGCGCGCATTGTCGGCATAGGCGCGGATCGTCGCCACCGGCTGATTGATCTCATGTGCGACACCGGCGGCGACCTGGCCAAGGGTGGCAAGCCGGTTGGCCTGCACCAGCTCCTGCTGCATCACCTGCAGCTTCGCCTCGGTGCTGCGATGGTCGGCGATCTCAGCCTGCAGCCGGTCGCGCGCCAGGCTCAGATCCTGCGTGCGCTCGACGACTCGGCGCTCGAGCTCGGCGCGCGCGGCCTGTTCGGCGGCAATCCGCATCTGGCCGGATTGCCGGCGCCAGAGCAGATAGGCGGCAAACGCGAGGAGCGGCACCACCACGCCAAGCGCCAGCAGCCGCATTTCGCGCTGGGTCGAGGCGATAGGCGCTTCCGCGGGAACGAGATAGTCGAGCCGCCACGGCGTAGAAGGCACTGCCGTCGAGAGGCGGAGGTATTCCGCGTCGCTGCCGCCCGGCGTGATGGCATGGACCAGCGCGACGTCGGCGCTCAATGCCTGCGGACGGGTGATCGGCAAGGGCACCAGCGGCGCGTCGCCGAACTGCTGGCTTGCGCGGATCTCCGTCAGAACCGGAGCGGCCAACTGCGCCGTCGTCATTAGGCGCCAGGAGGGCACGCTGGTTACAAGCACGACGCCATGCTCATCGCTGACATAGGCCGGCCGGTTCGCCTCATGCCAGTCCGCTTCGAGCTGGTCGAACTCCATCTTGACCACGACGACGCCGAGCGGTGCCGCCGCGCTACCGACGCGGCGCGAAATGTAGAGGCCTGGACGCTTGCTGGTATTGCCGAGCGCGAAATATTCGGCGGTGCCGGACTGCATGGCGCCGGAGAAATAGGCGCGAAAACCGTAGTCGTTGCCGACGAAGCTTACGGGCTCGCGCCAGTTGCTGGAGGCGATCGCGAAGCCGTCCGTGCCGGTGACATAGAGCACCGAGGCCTTGGTGCCGGAGACCAGCCCTTCGAGCTTGCGGTTGAGCACATCGATCGAGGCAGGGCTGCGCTCGGTCAACGCGTCATGCACCTGCTGATCTTCCGACAGAAGCAGCGGCAGCGCGCGCGGATTTTCCAGCACGGCGCGCAGCAGCGCCACCTTGAGATTGGCGTCGGTGCGTCCTTGCGTGGCTAAAGCCTCGATCTCGGTCGAACGGCCATAGAGGCCGGCCCCGTAGAGCGCGGCCGCAATGATCGCGAGCGCCACCGCGGCGAACAGCAGCCACGCGCGACGCGCACGCCCGGCGAGCAGGTCGGGCGTCGAGGCGAGGGCAGCGGCAGGGCGTTGCAGCATGCCGCATCTGTGCATGATTTCGCACAAAGCACAATTCGACCTATGCGGATAATCGCACCATGCCCTTTAAGCTCCGCGGTGTGAGTTCGAAAAATCCAGCAAAATCAATGAAGAGAGACTCTAGGCGTCATCTGGCACGTGCGTTGCAAATGCATCCGCAGCAGTCGCGAGGCTGTGGAGGTCAACTGCCCCAGGGAGGTCGAGCTTTCGATCGGGGCTGAACGGAGGATATCATGCAGACAGCAATGGCTGCCGCCCAACCGCGCGGTAAGGTCCCCTTTTACCGGCATCTCTATGTGCAGGTCCTGGTGGCGATCGCCGCCGGCATCCTGCTTGGCCATTTCTATCCCGATGTCGGCGCCTCGCTGAAACCGCTTGGAGATGCCTTCATCAAGCTGGTCAAGATGGTGATCGCGCCGGTGATCTTTCTGACGGTGGCGACCGGCATCGCCGGCGTCTCCGACCTGCACAAGGTCGGCCGCGTCGCCGGCAAGGCGATGGTCTACTTCCTCGTCTTCTCGACGCTGGCGCTCGTCGTCGGCCTGATCATCTCCAACGTCATCCAGCCCGGCGCCGGCATGCACATCAATCCGGCGACGCTCGATCCCTCGAAGGTGGCGACCTTCACCGAGAAGGCGCATGACACGACCATCGTCGGCTTCCTGATGAACATCATCCCCGACACCATCACCGGCGCCTTCGCGCAGGGCGACATTCTTCAGGTCCTGTTCTTCTCGGTGCTGTTCGGTATCGCGCTGGCGCTGGTCGGCGAACGCGGCCGCCCGGTCGTCGATTTCCTGCAGGCGCTGACCGCGCCGGTCTTCCGCCTCGTCGCCATTTTGATGAAGGCCGCCCCTATCGGCGCGTTCGGCGCCATGGCCTTCACCGTCGGCAAATACGGTATCGGCGCGATCGCCAACCTCGCCTTCCTGATCGGCACTTTCTACCTGACCTCGCTGCTCTTCGTGCTGGTCGTGCTAGGCGCGGTCGCATGGTACAACGGCTTCTCGATCCTGGCGCTGATCCGTTACATCAAGGAAGAGCTGCTTCTGGTGCTCGGCACCTCGTCGTCGGAAGCAGCACTCCCCGGCCTGATGGCCAAGATGGAGCGCGCCGGCTGCAACCGGTCGGTGGTCGGCCTGGTCATCCCGACCGGCTATTCCTTCAACCTCGACGGCACCAACATCTACATGACGCTGGCGGCGCTGTTCATCGCCCAGGCGACCGACACGCCGCTCACCTTCGGCGACCAGATCCTTTTGCTGCTCGTCGCCATGCTGAGCTCCAAAGGTGCCGCCGGCATCACCGGCGCCGGCTTCATCACGCTGGCCGCCACGCTGTCCGTGGTGCCGTCTGTGCCGGTCGCCGGCATGGCGCTGATCCTCGGCGTCGACCGCTTCATGTCGGAATGCCGCGCGCTCACCAACTTCGTCGGCAACGCGGTGGCCACCATCGTGGTGGCGCGCTGGGAAGGCGAGCTCGACCAGAAGCAATTCGCCGCCGCCATGGCCGGCCAGTTGCCGGAAGAGGCGGACCTCGCGCTGTCCGGCGGTTTGCAGCCCGCCTGAAGCGATACACTGATCAGCATCCTCCCTCGATGCGCAGGTCGCGGCTTTCGCCGCGGCCTGTCCTTTTTGCCGGACGCCGCATAGGGTGGCGCGGCCCGGTGCTCCCACCGGTGCAACCATTCAGCCGTGAGGGCGGTCGATGAGCAGCGCGTTTCCCGAAATCTACCTGGTCCGCCATGGCGAGACGGAGTGGAGCGCCTCAGGCAGGCACACCGGCCGCACCGACATCCCGCTGACCGCGAAAGGCGAAGAAGCCGCGCGCGTCGTCGCCGATCGGTTCAGGGGGCTGACTTTCCAGGCGGTCTGGTCGAGCCCATCGCAGCGCGCCTTCGACACCTGCCGGCTCGCCGGTTTCGGCGAGCGCGCGGTCAAGAAATCCGAGCTCCAGGAATGGGATTATGGCATCTATGAAGGCGTGACGACCAAGGAGATATTGTCCAAGCGCCCCGGCTGGCAATTGTTTCGCGACGGCTGCCCTGACGGTGAGACGGCAGCCGATGTCGGCGTCCGGGCCGATGCCGTCATCGCCGGCCTACGCGCGGTTGCCGGCAATGTGCTTATCTTCTCCAGTTCGCATTTCCTGCGCGTGTTCGCGGCGCGCTGGATCGGCCTGCCGACGGAAGGCGGCGAGCATTTCGTGCTCGATACCGCCAGTCTCAGCATCGTCGGCTACGAGCATGACCTGACCGAGCCGGTCATCCGGCGGTGGAACCAGAAGTAAGTCCGGCATGATAGCAACTCAGGTGGCTCTGGGAGGCGAAACCCCTCAGCCTCGTCATTCTAGGGCGGAGCAAGGAGCGAAGCGACGCGGCGCAGACCCTAGAATCCATTCCGTTACCTACACGCGTCGCGGCGGTCCAGAATCACCCCTTGCACCGCCTTTACCCCTTGCCCGAAGTCACGGAATGGATCCTCGGGTCTGCGCGTCCGCTTCGCTCCCGCTCCGCCCGTGGATGACGAAGCTGAGGCGTTTCGGCTAGACTCTGACCATCGCCAGTTCCTCCACCGTCAGATGCCGCGCCTGACCCTTGGCAAGCTCGCCAAGCTGCAAGGCGCCGATTGCCACCCGCACCAGCCTCAGCACCTCGATGTCGAAAGCGCCGAGCAGCCTGCGGATCTGGCGGTTGCGGCCCTCGTCGAGCACGATCTCCAGCCATGCGGTGCGGCCGCCGCTGCGCAACAGCTTAATCGAGCTTGCGGTGAGCAACTCGCCGTCGACGGCAGTCCCTTGGCGAAAGCGTTCGAGTAGCGCCTCGTCGGTCGCCGAAGCGGTCTGGACGTGATAGGTCTTGGCGACATGCGAGGCGGGGTCGAGCAGCCCGTTCGCCCAGCGCGTGTCGTTGGTCATCAGGAGCAGGCCTTCGCTCGCCTTGTCGAGGCGGCCGACCGGCGAGACGAAAGGCAGGTCGAGCCCTGCCAGGCAATCATAGACGGTGCCGCGGCCTTCCGGATCGTCGCGGGTGGTGACCAGTCCACGCGGCTTGTTGAGCATCAGATAGACTTTGCGCTCGGCAATGACGCGCTCGCCGTCGACGGTGATGCGGTCGCGGTCGGGATCGATGCGCAGCAAGGCATCGCATACCGTCTTGCCGTTTACCTGAACGCGCCCCTCGGCGACCAGAAGCTCGGCCTGCGTGCGCGAGCAGAAGCCGAGCTTGGAGAGCGCTCGCGCGAAGCTGACCTTGCTGGCTGCAGATCGTCTGTCGGGTTGGCGTGCCAAGATATTGCTCTCGAACGGATGCCGCACCGCTTGTACCGACATATCGGCACAAGCTGGTTTGTCAGCGACCTCTTATCCGCCGCGGCTCGGGTCGTCCAATGTCACTCCTTCGGTGCGCTCAATCGCCGGTAGGAGACGCCGTCGAATGTTGCCGTCACGAAGCTCTTGACCGACATTTTGCGCTTGCGCCCATCGCTGCAGGCATAGAGCGGCCAGCCGGCTTCGCTGCATTCGCTGGCCACGCACATGCGGGACACGCAGTTCCCGGCGGTCAGCCGGAAGCCACCCTTGCCGGCAAAGCCCTGCAGCAGGCTGCCGTCCGCGGCGCGCCACGTCCGTTGCTGGAATTCCGGCCGCAGCAGGAGGGGTTCGAGGGGAGCGGCCAAACCGGCTTCGGCCGTCTGGCTCGAGTACAGAAGCCGGTAGCGCGCCATGCCGGTCGTATACGCGGTGACAAGATCGGATTGGCCCGAATAGGCCGTCGCCAGATCGGAGCGGTCGAAAAGATGGGACACGCCTATATCCGCCGCTGACGGCCTCGTCAGGGCAGCGATGGCGACAAGGGCCAGGCGGACGCGCAGCATCTCGATTTCCAGCAGCCATACCGATCCGGCGTGCCGGGTTGCCCGGCTGCCTGCGCCTACAATCTTTCCAATCGGATTTTCGCGCAAGCCACCCCGTTGTGCACGGACGCGGCACGGGCGGCCTCGCTTTCGTCAGCCGCTGGCGGCCGGCGGCAGCTCGAACAAGGTGGCGCCGTTCTCCCGCCCTCGATCGATATAGCCGATCACGCGGAACCATCTTGCGACGTCGGGCCTCTCCAGCCAGCTGCGCGAATGAATGGGAAGATTGCCGGCAAGCGCCTGGACATGGCGGATGTGCCGCCTGCAGAAGCGGACCGTCGCGGCGTTGAAGAAATCCTCCTGCGCGGCAAACAACGTATCGGCGGCGTCCGCGTCCTCATGCCAGGCGATGATCGCCATGGTCCTGTCGCCCTGCACGAGCGCATGCGCCCGGCCTTCCTTCAAATTCATCATCAGATTGTCATAGGCGCTTTTGCTGTCCTTGCCGGCCGCCACATATTCGTCCGACATTCGCTTGGACAGGCCGTGGAAAACATCTTCCAGGTCTCCGACCGTCGCCGCGCGTGCTCTCATTTCTCCTCCTGACAGCCCGGTAGCAGTTTGCCCCAATGAAGGGGGATCACCAAGAAAATAAAATCCCCAGTCTGGCCTATGCGCGCAATCTCATTCCGCATTGACGGGTTCGGCCCCACGCCAGGCTCGTATATAAGCATTGGCTTGAGATCGAACTTCCGCTGTCAGATACTGGTGGCCTTCCGGGCTTGCCCGGCCCGCATCGTTCCCAAGGGCGGCCATGATCGACCTGATTGAAACCATATATGAGGCGGCCTTTGTTCCGGAGCGGTGGAATTCCGTGCTCCAGAACGCGAGCGGCCTGTCGAACTCGGCCAGCGCCCAGGTCTTCTTCTTTAGCGACCACGGTCCGCCGCGCGGAACGACGCTCGACAATCTGCGGCCGCTGTTCGACGAGTTCATCAAGGGCGATTTCTGGAAGTTCTGCGACAGCGTGCAAAAGATGTGCGGCCTGCAGCCGGCGAGCTTCGTTCGCGTCGACGACTTTTTGAGCCCTGAGGAGATCGAGCAAGATCGGGCCCGCATCATGCTGAGGCAATTCGGCATAGGCGCGCATCTGTGCACGGCGATTCCGATGCCGACCGGAGAGCTGGCGACCTTCGTCTTCCAGAAATGGATCAGGGACGGCGGCTTCGCGCAGGGCGAGGTCGACAGGCTCGATGCACTGCGGCCTCATCTTGCCCGCGCCAGCCTTGTCGCTGGCCGGCTGCGGATGGAACGGGCGGCAGCCGCCACCTCAGCGCTCGACCTGCTTGGGTTGCCGGCCGCGGTGCTGTCGGCGAACGGGCGTGTCATGGCGACCAACCCGCATCTGGATCGGCTCGACGCGGCGTTCCTGCCCGTGGCCTATGGCGGACTGGCGATAGCCGATCGCGACGCCAACCGGCTGTTCCAACTGGCCGTGACCGGCATGAGCCGCACCGACAATGCGGTCGGATCCATCCCCATCCCGGGGATTGGCGGCGAGGCGCCTTTCGTCGTCCACCTCTTGCCGCTTCGGCGCTCCGCTCATGACATCTTCGGCAACGCCGACATCCTCGTGATGGCCACGCCCATCAAGTCGAGCGCGCTTGTGCCTTCGGCAAGCTTGCTCAACGCCTTGTTCGATCTGACGCCGGCGGAGGCGCGGCTGGCAGCCGATCTTGCCGCAGGCCTCACTTTGGCGGAAACGGCGGCCCGGAGTGGCATCACCGTCAAATCCGCCCGCACCTATCTCGAGCGCGTCTTCCAGAAAACCGGCACTCACCAGCAGAGCCAGTTGGTCGCCATGTTGAAGACGCTGCAGCCGCTGGCCCCGCCGCTGTCGCGATGACCGGGGCTGCGTCGCGACAGTGGAAGAAAGCGCATCGTTGAATTCGTCGAAGGCCTGCCATAAAAGGCACAAGTTTCGATCGGCCTGAGGAATCGAGACGTGCCAGAACCTGTAGCCATGATAGGCTTGGGCTGCGCTGGTCTGCGGGCTGTCGGCGAGCAATCGGTCGGTGAATGGTCCGGCTACAAATTTAGGGGCATGCATTGACGTCGAGCAGGCCGATTCTGGTCACCGGCGCCGCCGGTTTCATAGGTTTTCACCTCTGCCACCGGCTGCTTGCCGAAGGCCGGCAGGTCGTCGGCCTCGATTCCATGAACGAGTACTACGACATCGCCTTGAAGCAGGCGCGGCTCGAGCGGCTGAAAGAATTCCAGAACTTTCGTTTCGAGCATGTCGATCTCAACGACCGCGACCGCATCTCGGCGCTCTTTGCGTCGGCCGCGCCGGAGATCGTCGTCAATCTCGCCGCGCAGGCGGGCGTCCGCTATTCGCTGATAAATCCGCACGCCTATGCGGAAAGCAATCTCAGCGGCTTCCTCAACATCCTGGAAGGATGCCGGCAGGCCTCGGTCGGCCATCTCGTCTATGCATCGTCGAGCTCGATCTATGGCGGCAGCCTGCGCATGCCGTTCTCGGTGCATGATTCCGCCGACCATCCCCTCAGCCTCTATGCCGCCAGCAAGAAGGCAAACGAGTTGATGGCTCACACCTACAGCCATCTGTTCGGGCTGCCGACGACGGGCTTGCGTTTCTTCACCGTCTACGGTCCGTGGGGACGGCCCGACATGGCTTTGTTCATCTTCACCAAGGCCATCCTCGCCGGCCGGCCGATCGATGTTTTCAACCATGGCAACATGCAGCGTGATTTCACGTATATCGATGACGTCGTCGAGGGGGTGGTCCGCGTCATGCAACATCCCGCGACGCCCAATCCCGATTGGACAACCGCCGCGCCTGATCCGGCGACAAGCAACGCGCCTTACAGGATCCACAATATCGGTGACGGTTCACCCGTACAGCTGAGCCGGCTGATCGATGTTCTGGAAGACGCGCTCGGGCGCAAGGCAATTCGCAACCTGATGCCGCTCCAGCCCGGCGACGTGCTGGCAACCTTCGCCGACGTCACCTCGCTCGAAGAGGTGACCGGCTTCAAGCCCAGGATCCCGGTCGAGATCGGCGTCCCGCGCTTCGTGGAATGGTATCGGGATTTCTACCAGGTCTGATTGGACGCCAGCTGCCGCGACAATGTATCTAGAGCAATTCCAGGAAAAGTGTGGGCGGTTTTTCGTCCGGAATTGCGTCAAAACAAAGAGATAGAGCAGTTCGCCGTTTCCGTGAAACGGTGAAACGCTCTAGCGGTCGCTCGTGGTGGACTGCCTGTCGATCCACAGCGCGATCAGCGTGCAGGCGGCGCCTGAAAGCAGATAGGCGCCGGCGGCGATGAGGCCGAAATTGCCGGCCAGAAGCAGCGCGGCAAGCGGCGCGAAGCCGGCGCCGAACATCCAGGCCAGGTCCGACGTCACCGCCGAGCCGGTATAGCGGTGCTGGCGCGAGAAGCTCGACGCGACGACGCCCGAGGATTGCCCGAAGCTGAGGCCGAGCAGGATGAAGCCCAGCACCATGAACACCGTCTCGCCGACGGTGCCGCCGTTGAGAAGCTGTGGGGCAAAGCCGCTGAAAGCGGCGATGGCGACGGCGCCGCCGCCGAGCAGGGCGCGGCGTCCGACACGGTCGGCCAGCGGACCCGATGCGACGATCGCCGCGATGCCGAACAGCGCGCTCACAGCCTCGATGACCAGGAAACGCTCCGGGCCCTCATTGGTGAACAGGAACACCCAGGACAGCGGAAACACCGTCACCATGTGGAACAAGGCGAAACTCGCCAGCGGCGCGAAGGCGCCGACGACGACGTTGCGGCCTTCCGTCCTCACCATGTCCCTGATGCGCGTCGGCTGCAGGTCGCCGCTCTCGTAGAGTTTCGAGAATTCGGGCGTGACGACGATGCGCAGCCTGGCAAACAGCGCCACGACATTGATGGCGAAGGCGACGAAGAAGGGATAGCGCCAGCCCCAGGAAAAGAAATCGTCGGCCGAGAGATTGGCGACGAAGAAGGCAAACAGCGAGCTAGCCACGATCAGCCCGATCGGCGCGCCGAGCTGCGGGATCATCGCATAGATGCCGCGCCTGTTGTCCGGCGCGTTCAGCGCCAGCAACGACGGCAGCCCGTCCCATGTGCCGCCGAGCGCCAGGCCCTGCAGGAAGCGGGTAAGCGCCAGCAGCCAGGCGGCGACCGCGCCGACATCGCCATAGGAGGGCAGGAACGCCATGGCGACGGTCGAGGTGCCGAGCAGGAACAGCGCGATCGTAAGCTTGGCGCCGCGGCCATAGGCGCGGTCGACCGCCATGAACAGCACGGTGCCGAACGGGCGCGCGATGAAGGCCAGCGCGAAGATGGCGAAGGAATAAAGCGTTCCGATCAGCGGATCGTGCGTTGGAAACACAAGCTTGGGAAACACGATCACGGAAGCGATCGCATAGACGAAGAAATCGAAGAATTCCGATGTCCTGCCGATGATCACGCCGACCGCGATATCGCCGGCGCTGACCTGGCCGTGATGCGAGCCGATCAGCCTGCTGTCAGTTTCGGCAGTCGAAGTTTCAGCCATCTTATCCGTCGCCACCGAGCTCGGTTCGGAACGTGATTGTCGTCCCATTATGCGTGCACAGTTTCGCGAAAGCCATGGTAACTGGGCATTGGACAAATTGTCCAATGTCGTCGCCGTGCCGGCGGCAGTAGCCGTTGGTCCATATCGCGTTGTAACTTGCAAAAGCCTGTTGCGGCGCCATCGAGGGCAACGTTTGATGAAACGATCCGGAGCCTTGCTTCTTTTTCCCCTGGCCGTGCTGCTGAGCGGCTGCGACCTTGTGGTACTGGCGCCCGCGGGTGACGTCGCGGCGCAGCAGCGCGATCTGCTCGTCATTTCGACCCTGCTGATGCTGCTCATCATCGTGCCCGTCATGGCGCTGACCGTATTGTTTGCCTGGCGCTACCGGCAATCCAGCACCACGGCGACCTACACGCCCGACTGGGACCATTCGACCAAGCTCGAGCTGGTGATCTGGGCAGCGCCCCTTCTCGTCATCATCTGCCTCGGCGCGCTCACCTGGCTCGGCACGCATCTGCTTGACCCTTACCGGCGCATCGACCGGATCGAGCCCGGACAGCCCGTTACGCAGAACCACAAGCCGCTCAAGGTCGAGGTCGTCGCGCTCGATTGGAAATGGCTCTTCATCTATCCGGATTACGGCATTGCCTCCGTCAATGAGTTGGCGGCGCCGGTCAACCAGCCGATCGACTTCCGCATCACCTCGTCCACGGTGATGAACTCCTTCTACATTCCCGCCCTGGCCGGGCAGATCTACGCCATGCCCGGCATGGAGACGAAGCTGCACGCCGTCATCAACCGTCCGGGCACCTATACCGGCTTCTCGGCCAATTACAGCG
Organism: Mesorhizobium montanum; assembly: GCF_033977145.1. Classification (NCBI taxonomy): domain Bacteria; kingdom Pseudomonadati; phylum Pseudomonadota; class Alphaproteobacteria; order Hyphomicrobiales; family Phyllobacteriaceae; genus Mesorhizobium; species Mesorhizobium montanum. The sequence goes on from NZ_JAVIJF010000026.1 coordinate 28,716, forward strand.
GCGCCGGCTTCTCCGGCATGCACTTTGCTTTCCACGGCCTTTCCGACCAGGCCTTCGGTGAGTGGGTGGCGCAGACCAGAAGCGCGCAGGCCACGCTTAGCCGCGAGAACTATCTCGAGCTCGAACGTCCGAGCGAGAACGAGCCGGTGCGCCACTATGCCTCCGTCGATCCCGACCTCTATGGCGCCATCCTCAATTTGTGCGTCGAGCGAGGCAAGATGTGCATGAACGAGATGATGTCGATCGACGCACGGGGCGGTCTGGGGCTCGCCGGGGTGCGCAACACGCTGCCGCTGCAATATGACAAGCTTGCCCGGCGCGGAGCGGTATTCGGCAACGATCCGTCCTATGTCGCCAGCATCTGCACGGCGGAAGAGGCTGCCGCCGCCTGGCGTGCGGCCAGCGATGCCGACGTGAACTATTGGCCGGTGCGCGATCTTTCCCCGCTGCGCGGGGCAGGGCTGCTCGGTCCCGGGGCGGGCAGTCGCCGCGCCGACGCCGAGACACCGTCGCTCGGCCTGCTGCGCTTCAAATTGTGAGGAATGGCGAATGCCTGAGACGCTGACCAAATTCATCTTCGGCCGCCTCACCCTGGAGTCGCTGCCGCTGCACGAGCCGATCGTCGTCGCCACCTTCGTCGTGGTGGCGCTCGGCGGCCTCGCGGTTCTCGGCGCCATCACCTATTTCCGGCTCTGGGGATACCTGTGGCGCGAGTGGTTCACCAGCGTCGACCACAAGAAGATCGGCATCATGTACATGACGCTCGGCCTCGTCATGCTGCTGCGCGGCTTCTCCGACGCCATCATGATGCGCCTGCAGCAGGCCATCGCCTTCAACGGTTCCGAGGGCTATCTCAACGCCCATCACTACGACCAGATATTCACCGCCCATGGCGTGATCATGATCTTCTTCGTGGCGATGCCTTTCGTCACCGGGCTGATGAATTTCGTCGTGCCGCTGCAGATTGGCGCGCGCGACGTTTCATTCCCCTTCCTCAACAATTTCAGCTTCTGGATGACGGTCGGTGGCGCCATCCTGGTCATGGCCTCGCTGTTCGTCGGCGAGTTCGCCCGCACCGGCTGGCTGGCCTATCCGCCGCTTTCCGGCATCAACTACAGTCCGGACGTCGGCGTCGATTATTACATCTGGGCGCTGCAGGTCGCCGGCGTCGGCACGACACTGTCCGGCATCAACCTGATCTGCACCATCATCAAGATGCGCGCCCCGGGCATGACGATGATGCGCATGCCCGTCTTCACCTGGACATCGCTCTGCACCAATGTCCTGATCGTAGCGTCCTTCCCGGTGCTGACGGCGGTGCTGACGCTTTTGGCGCTCGACCGCTATGTCGGCACCAACTTCTTCACCAACGACTTCGGCGGCAACCCGATGATGTATGTGAACCTCATCTGGATATGGGGTCACCCGGAAGTCTACATCCTCATCCTGCCGCTGTTCGGCGTCTTCTCCGAGGTCACCTCGACCTTCTCCGGCAAGCGTCTGTTCGGCTACACCTCGATGGTCTACGCCACGATTGTCATCACCATCCTGTCCTACCTGGTCTGGCTGCACCACTTCTTCACCATGGGCTCCGGCGCCAGCGTCAATTCCTTTTTCGGCATCACCACGATGATCATCTCGATCCCGACCGGGGCGAAGATGTTCAACTGGCTTTTCACCATGTATCGCGGCCGCATCCGCTTCGAACTGCCGATGATGTGGACGCTGGCCTTCATGCTCACCTTCGTCGTTGGCGGCATGACCGGCGTGCTGCTTGCCGTGCCGCCGGCCGACTTCGTGCTGCACAACAGCCTGTTCCTGATCGCGCATTTCCACAACGTCATCATCGGCGGCGTGCTCTTCGGCCTGTTCGCCGGCATCGCCTACTGGTGGCCCAAGGCCTTCGGCTTCAAGCTCGATCCGTTCTGGGGCAAGGTCTCGTTCTGGTGCTGGGTGCTCGGCTTCTGGTTCGCCTTCATGCCGCTCTACATCCTCGGCCTGATGGGCGTGACGCGCCGCATGCGGGTCTTCGACGATCCGTCGCTGCAGATCTGGTTCGTGATCGCCGCCTTCGGCGCGGTGCTGATCGCCTGCGGCATCGCCGCCTTCCTGGTCCAGATCTTCGTCTCCATCCGCAAGCGCGCGGAGCTTGTCGACCTCACCGGCGATCCCTGGGGCGGCCGCACGCTCGAATGGTCGACCTCCTCGCCGCCGCCGGCCTACAACTTCGCCTTCACGCCGGTCATCCGCGACAACGACGCCTGGTGGGATATGAAGAAAGCCGGCTACCGGCGCCCGCTCTCCGGCTTCAAGCCGATACACATGCCGAGCAACACCGGCACCGGGGCCATCCTCGCCGCCTTCAGCGTCGCGCTCGGCTTCGGCCTGATCTGGTACATGTGGTGGCTGGCGGCGCTGAGCTTCGTCTGCCTCATCGCAACTGCGATCGGCCACACTTTCAACTACCACCGCGACTTCGACATCCAGGCGGCCGAGGTCGCGCAAACGGAAGAGGCGAGGACGACGCTCCTCGCCGCCCAGGGCTAAGGTTTGAGCATGACATCGACGGCAACCACGGCCGGCGCCGAACCCGTCTTCCACCTGGCAGAGGAGCATGCGCACGCCGAAGGCGGCAGCACCATGCTCGGCTTCTGGCTCTATCTGATGAGCGACTCCCTGATCTTCGCCATGCTGTTCGCCGCCTATGGCGTGCTCGGCGGCAACTACGCGGCGGGTCCGGCGCCGAAGGACCTGTTCGACCTCGGCCTGGTGGCCGTCAACACCACCATGCTGCTCTTGTCCTCGATCACCTATGGCTTTGCCATGCTGACCATGCACAAGGGCCGCGTCGCGGCAACGCAAGGCTGGCTTGTCGTGACCATGCTGTTCGGCCTGGCGTTCCTGTCCATAGAGCTCTACGAATTCGCGCACATGATCCATGAGGGCGCGACGCCGCAGCGCAGCGCCTTCCTGTCGTCCTTCTTCACGCTGGTCGGCACGCACGGCCTGCACGTCACCTTCGGTATCGTCTGGATGGTGACGCTGATGGTGCAGGTCGCGAGATACGGCCTGATCGAGGCCAACCGCCGCCGGCTGATGTGCCTCTCGATGTTCTGGCACTTCCTCGACGTCGTCTGGATCGGCGTCTTCACCTTCGTCTATCTGATGGGGATGCTGCGATGAGCGCTCATGATCACGCCGACTACGCGCAGGGCGGCGCCGCGCACGGGTCGCTGAAGGGCTATCTGATCGGCTTCGTCCTGTCGGCGATCCTGACCGCCATCCCGTTCTGGATGGTGATGAGCGGCGCCATCGACAACAAGCAGGCCACGGCCGTCATCGTCATGGCCTTCGCGGCGGTGCAGATCGTGGTGCATATGGTCTTCTTCCTGCACATGAACCCCGCCTCCGAGGGCGGATGGTCGATGCTGGCGCTCATCTTCACGGTGATCCTCGTCGTTATCGTGCTGAGCGGCTCGCTCTGGGTGATGTACCATCTCAACGCCAATATGATGCCGGGGCTCCACGAGATGCGGGAGATGCCATGAGCCATGTGTCGGGCGTGGGGAGGGCCAAATTCGAGGCCAAGGGCATGATCGGCCGGGCAGGTATCGGCTCTCACGCCGCGCCGTCGAAGTGCTCCGCGTCGCGATTGTTGCTTGCGCTGTTGGGATTTCTCGGCGTTCTGGTGTTTCTCGGGCTCGGCATTTGGCAGCTGGAAAGACGGGTCTGGAAGCTCGACCTGATTGCCCGCGTCGACCAGCGCATCCATGCCCCCGTCGTCGATGCGCCCGGCTCCCAAAGCTGGAGCGGCTTCAGCGCGGCTGACTATGAATATCGCCATGTGCGTCTGGCCGGGCGCTTTCTCGGCGGCGCGAACACGCTGGTGCGGGCGGTGACCGAGCTTGGCGGCGGCTATTGGGTGCTGACGCCGATGCGCAGCGACCGCGGTTTCACGGTCCTCGTCAACCGTGGCTTCATCCCGCAGGAGCGCAAGGCCTTGTTCGAGCGGGAGAGCGGCGGTTTCACGCCGACGGCGGTGGTTGACGGGCTGTTGCGCATCAGCGAACCCGGCGGCGGTTTCCTGCACAGCAACGATCCGGCGGCCAATCGCTGGTATTCGCGTGATGTCGATGCCATCGCCAGGGCGCGCGGCCTGACGGATGCCGCGCCGTATTTCATCGATGCCGAGGCGTCCGGCGCGGCTGTCTGGCCGCGCGGCGGGCTGACCGTCGTCAGCTTCCGCAACAGCCATCTCGTCTATGCTTTGACATGGTTCGCCCTGGCAGTGATGCTGGCGGTCGCCCTCGCCAGACCGGTCTTCGCCAGCCGTCGTCTGCGGGGCGCCGCAAGATGAACATCTCGATGGCGCGGCTTCATCACGACAAGTCGATCCCGGCGCCTTCCCTTGCCGGCCAGGGCGGCGGCGCCTCGAATTCCGACTTGACGAACAGGAAGAACCTGCTTCTGCTCATCCAGCTGCGCTGGCTGGCGGTGGCCGGACAGGTGCTGACCATCCTGGTGACGCAATACTGGTTCGCCATCCCACTGCCGCTGGCCGAGATGGCCGGCGTGGTGTTGTTCCTCGTCGGGCTGAACATCTTCAGTCTGCTAGCATTGCGCGGCAGTCGCCGGATCAGCAACGCGCAGCTTTTCGTCGCGCTGATCTTCGACATGGCGGCGCTGACGACGCAACTCTACCTGAGCGGCGGCGCCTCGAACCCTTTCGTTTCGCTCTATCTGCTGCAGATCACGCTCGGGGCCGCGCTGCTGGCGCCGTGGTCGACCTGGATCCTGGTCGTGGCCGCCTCGGCCTGCTTCGTCTTCCTCATCTTCGTTTTCCAGCCGATCGCCATTCCGCATCACGGCGGCAGCGACCTTCTGGCGCTCCATCTACGCGGCATGTTCATCTGCTTCGTGCTGGCGGCCGGCCTGATCGTGATCTTCATGACGCGCATCAACCGCAATCTGCGGGAACGCGATGCCTATCTCGCCGGCCTGCGCCAGCGTTCGGCCGAGGAGGACCACATCGTGCGCATGGGCCTGCTGGCCTCAGGTGCTGCGCATGAACTTGGCACGCCGCTCGCGACCATATCGGTCATTCTGTCCGACTGGCGCCAGATGCGCGGCGTTAAGCGCAACCGTGAGCTTTCCGAGGACGTGGCCGAAATGCAGGCGCAGATCGAACGCTGCAAAAGCATCGTGACGGGCATCCTGATGTCCTCCGGCCAGGCGCGGGGCGAGGGCACGATTCGCACCACGATCCGCCACTTCCTCGACGATCTCGTTCAGGAGTGGCGTGGCAGCCGCCAGCCTTTCAAACTGAACTACAGCAACGGTTTCGAACCGGACGAGCAGATCGTGTCCGACACCGCGCTGAAGCAAGTGATCTTCAACGTGCTCGACAATGCACAGGAAGCATCGCACGATTGGGTCAGCATCACTGCCGAGCGGCAGGACGAGAAGCTGGTGTTCTCCGTCAAGGATCGCGGACCGGGTTTCGACAAGGATATTCTGGCCGCGCTCGGCCAGCCCTATATGTCGAGCAAGGGGCGACCAGGCGGCGGCCTGGGCCTCTTCCTGGTGTTCAATGTGGTGCGTAAGCTCGGAGGCGACGTTTCGGCGCGCAACATGGCCGAGGGCGCCTGCGTTACCCTTTCGCTGCCGCTGGCGGCGCTGACCGATGGAGGCGACCGTGAAGCCTGATCGATCCTTGTTCGTCGTCGAGGACGACGCGACTTTCGCGCGAACGCTCAAACGCTCGTTTGAAAAGCGCGACTACGACGTCGTGATCTGCCACGACCGCGACGCGCTGCTGATCGCCTTGGAAACGGCCGTGCCGGCCTACGCCGTCGTCGATCTCAAGCTCGGAGCGGGATCGGGGCTCGAATGCGTCAAGCTTCTGGGCGCCCGCAATCCGTCGATGCGCATCGTCGTATTGACGGGATTTGCCAGCATCGCCACGGCGGTCGAGGCGATCAAGCTCGGCGCCTGCCACTATCTGGCCAAGCCCGCCAACACCGACGACATCGAAGCCGCCTTCGGTCGCGCCGAGGGCGACGTTTCGGTGCCGCTCACCAGCCGCCCCACCTCGATCAAGAACCTCGAATGGGAGCGCATCCACGAAACGCTGGTCGAGACCGGCTTCAACATCTCCGAAACCGCGCGCCGGCTCGGCCTGCACCGGCGCACCCTCGCCCGCAAGCTCGAGAAGCGCGTGGTGCAATAGGCGGGTACGCCTGGGTAATCACCCAACCGCCACGGCCAGCACCGACACGCAGTCGCCGGCCTTGACCAGACCCGGGAAGTGACGCGCGGCGAGCAGCCCCGACATCCTGGCCCTGATTTCCTGCGGCGCCTGACCGGTACGCCCGACCGGATGGATGCGCGCCACCACCTGGCCGTCCTCCACCGGTTCGCCCAGATCGACCATGGTCTCGATCATGCCGTCATCCTCGGCGAAGGCGAAGCAATCGGCGGACGGCATGTCCAACCATTGGGTTCTGCTCTTCTCGACCGCACCATCGACGATACCGGCATGGCGAAGCACGTTGAGGATGCCGCGTCGGGCGATGCGCACGGTCTCGGCGCGAGAGGTCCCGCCGCCGCCAAGCTCGGTGGTGACGAAGACCTTGCCCATCTCCTCGGCGGCCGTATCATACATGCCGACCGCGTCGATCTCGGTCATGCGCATGGAGAACGGCGCCGAGAAGGCCTCGACCGCGGCAAAGGCCTTTTTCTCCTGCACCTTGTCGGGCAGCGTATGCGCGGCGCAGAACGGCACGAAATCCAGCGTCTTGCCCCCGGAATGGAAGTCGAAGACGATGTCGGCGCGAGGCAGCAATTCGCGCTGGAAATAGTCGGCGATCTTTTCCGTCACCGTGCCGTCCGGCCGGCCGGGGAAGGACCGGTTCATGTTGCCCTTGTCGATCGGCGAGGTGCGGGTGCCGGCGCGGAAGGCGGGATAGTTCATCGCCGGCACGATGATGACCGTGCCGGAGACTTGCTTAGGATCGAGCGTGCGGGCGATCTCGTAGAGCGCCAGCGGGCCCTCATATTCATCGCCGTGATTGCCGCCGGTGAGCAGCGCCGTCGAGCCCTTGCCGTTGCGCACGACGCAAACCGGGATCATCACCGAGCCCCAGGCGGAATCGTCGCGGCTGTAGGGCAGGCGCAGGAAGCCGTGCTGGACGCCGTCGCGTTCGAAGTCGACGGTCGGCGTAATCGGCGATGGACGCAGAGTTGACATCGGCCTCAATCCTTCACGAACAACTTGCGCGGCACATTGGCCAGGCACTCGACGCCAGTGTCGGTGATGAGAATGGACTCGGTAATCTCCAGCCCCATCGTCTCCAGCCACAGCCCGGTCATGAAATGGAAGGTCATGCCGGGCTTGAGCTCGGTGCGGTCGCCGGGACGCAGGCTCATGGTGCGCTCGCCCCAGTCCGGCGGATAGGAAATACCGATCGGATAGCCGGTGCGGTTGTCCTTGACGATGCCGTACTTCTTCAAGACGGCGAAGAAGGCGTTGGCGATGTCCTCGCAGGCATTGCCTGGCTTGGCGGCGGCAAGCCCGGCCTCCATGCCTTCCAGCGTCGCCTTCTCGGCATCGAGAAAGGCCTGTGTCGGCTTGCCGAGGAAGACCGTGCGCGACAGCGGACAGTGGTAACGGTTGTAGCAGCCGGCGATCTCGAAGAACGTGCCTTCATTCACCTTCATCGGCTTGTCGTCCCAGGTCAGATGCGGCGCCGAGGCATCCGCTCCCGACGGCAGCAGCGGCACGATCGCCGGATAATCGCCGCCGATGCCGTCAACGCCGCGCGTGCCGGCATCGTAGATCTCGGCGACCAGATCGCATTTGCGCATGCCGACCTCTATTTTGTCGACGATGCGCTTGTGCATAGCCTCGACGATGCGGGCGGCCTTGCGCATGTAGTCGATCTCGGTCGCACTCTTCACGGCGCGCTGCCAGTTGACCAGGGCCGTGGCGTCGACGAACCGAGCATTGGGCAGGTGCTTCTGCAGCGATGCGAAGGCCGCGGCCGAGAACCAGTAATTGTCCATCTCGACGCCGACGGTCAGTTTATCCCAGCCGCGGGCGGCAAGCACGCCGGCGAGATAGTCCATCGGATGCCGCTCGGTCGACTGCACATAGTGATCGGCGTAGCCGACGATGTTGTCATGCGCGAGATAGGCGGTGCGCTTGGCGCCGTTGGCGTCCTGGCCGCGGCCGTACCAGACCGGCTCGCCCGAGGGCGGCACGATGACCGCCTGATGCACATAGAAGGACCAGCCGTCATAGCCCGTCAGCCACGCCATGTTCGAGGGATCGCTGACGATCAACAGATCGACCCCCTTGGCCTCCATGGCTTTCCGCGTCTTGGCGAGGCGATCGGCAAATTCGCTCCGCGAGAATTTGAGGTTTGGCTGCATTGTTCTTAGTCCTCGTTTGTTGGGCCTGGAGCCTGTTTCAACTTCGTTGAATCCGGCTCGTCGTCTATGTCTTGTTTGAGCGTGATCTTTTTTTGGAAACCGGTTCCCGGTTTTCCGGATCACGCTTGGCCAGGCATCAGCTTTCGAAAATGGTTCCGGCATTCGCCGCCCGCGCACGGTCGCGGGCTAAAGTGGCGATTGCGGTGTCCTGCACGCCTGTGCCGGTGAGGTCGGCAAGGGTGATGTCGCTTGCCGAGCGCCGGCCGGGCTTGCTGCCGGCAATGATCTCACCGAGTTCCGTGACCTCGGCGTCGGCGGCAAAAATTGCTGCCTCGATGGCGTGATGGAGCTCGCCGAGGCGCCGTGTCTGCTTCGCGCTGTCGGCGACATAAAGGTCGGCCATGCGAAGGATCGCCGGCGCGATCTCGTTCTTGTGCTCGGCATCCGAACCCATGGCGGTGATGTGCTGTCCGGCCGAAACGAAACCGGGCTTGATCAGCGGCTCGGTCGAAGGCGTGGTGGTGACGATGATATCGGCGCCGGCGGCAGCGTTTGCCGCATCCGTTTCGGCCCGCACCATGATGCCCAGCTTGTCACGCAAGCGTGCGGCCGTTGCCTCGGCCTTGGCGGCGTCGCGCGCCCAGATCCGCGCTTCCTCGATCGGCCTGACGAGACGCAGGGCTTCGAGCTGCAGCCCGGCCTGCACGCCGGCGCCGAAGATCGCCGCTATCGCGGAATCTTCGCGCGACAAATGCTTGGCCGCGACCGCGCCGGCGGCGGCGGTGCGGACGTCGGTCAGATAGCCATTGTCGAGCAGCAGTGCTTCGACCACGCCGGTCTTCGCCGAAAGCAGCACCATCATGCCGCCGCCGCTCGGCAGGCCGAGCGCCGGATTGTCGAAGAAGCCGGAACTAATCTTGACGGCGAAACCGTCGATGCCGGGAACATAGGCGGATTTCACGTCGACCTCGCCGCGATGCTCGTGAATGTCGAGCCTCAAGATCGGCGGCATCGCCACCGGCAGCGTGGCCAAGGCACGAAAGGCGTTCTCGACGCAGGCAACGGCGTCCAGATCGAGCGTCACGATCTTGCGCAGTTCCGCTTCGGTGAGGATGGTCATGCGGCTCATGCAACGCGCTCCGTGATAGCCTCGCCGCAGACGATGCGGCGGTGCAGGCCCATATCGATGTTGCGGCCGGAGAGGACCAAAACAGTCGGGCCGCTTACGCTGGCCTTGCCGGCAAGCAGCGCACCGATGCCGACGGCGCCGGCGCCTTCGATGATCTCGCGCTCCTGTTCGTAAGCATGGCGGATTCCGGCGGCGATCTCGTCCTCGTCAAGCAGGATGACGTCGTCGAGCAGGTCCCGGCACATGGCAAAGGTCAGCCGGTTGTCGAGGCCGATGCCGCCGCCGAGCGAGTCCGCCAGCGTCGGCAATTCCTCGACCGGCACGGGCCGGCCGGCATCGAGGCTGGCTTTCATCGCCGCGCCACGCGCCATCGAGATCCCGATGACTTTGGTGCTCGGGCTCAAGCCTTTGACCGCCGCCGCCACACCGGACGCCAGCCCGCCGCCGGAGAGCGGCACCAGCACGGCCGCGGCATCTGGAACCTGCTCCATGATCTCCAGCCCGAGCGTGCCTTGCCCGGCGACGATGTCGGGATGGTCGAAGGGCGGCAGCATGATCAACCCTTCCTCCGCCACCAGCCTGTCCACTTCCTGCTGGGCGTCGTCCTGGCTGTTGCCGACAATCCGGACATCCGCGCCGAGGCGGCGGATGGCGTCGAGCTTGTTTTGCGGCACCAGCCTCGACATGCAGATCACCGCGCGCATGCCTTCGAGCTTCGCCGCATGCGACAGCGCACGGCCGTGATTGCCGGTCGAGGCGGCAACGACGCCGCGCGATTTCTCCTGCGGGCTCAATGCGGCGATGGCGTTGGACGCGCCGCGTAGCTTGAACGCGCCGGTGGTCTGGTGATGCTCCAGCTTGAGGTGGACGGGATGGCCCGCGCGATCCGAGAGGCTTTGCGACACCACGGCGGGCGTCCGCTCGACCTTGCCGGTAATGCGTTCGCGCGCGGCGCGAATATGCTGAAGCTCGACAGTCATTTCGATCACGGGCATTTCGATCACCGGGGCAGCGGCTTCGTCATCAGCCGGCCGAACTCTGGGCGCGATGCGTCGTCGCCGCAGAGCCGCAGGCAGTTCCAGGCGCTCGCCTGGTTGCTGGTGACGACAGGGCGTCCGATCGCCTCTTCCATGCCGGGAACCGCGAGCGCGGCGCGCAACGCGGTGCACGAGACGAACAGCGCATCGGCCTGGGGATGCGTGACCTTGCGCGCCAGCTCGACCAGGGAAGCCGGCGTGATGCGCGCCATCTCGCGGTCGTCTTCGAAGCCGAGGCAGGTGAAGCTCTCGATGTCGAAGCCGTGCGCCGCGAAATAGGTGGCCATCGGCCGGCTGGTCTCGATGGTATACGGGGTCAGAATGCTGATGCGCTGCACGCCGAAGGCGTTCAGGCCGCGCACGCCGGCCATCGGCGGCGTGACCACGGGGACGCCGGGCTTGGCCGCCTGGATCGCCTGCTCGATCTCGGCGTCGCCGATCACCACCGAAGCGGAGGTGCAGGAATAACAGACGGCATCGAGCGGCTCGTCGGGCAGGATGAGTGCCGCACCCGCCGAAAGCGACGGCTGCATCTTGCGCAGATTCTCCGGCGTCGTCGGATTGGCGTAGGGGATGCGCGCGACATAGACACCGATGCGCTCGCTCGCCACCATGCGGCGGAAGTCCACCTCGCTGGTGTGGTCGGTCGCAAGCGTTATCAGCCCGACGCGCTTTTCCAGCGGACGTTGGTCGAGTGCAGGACGCCGGGTTTCGAGGCGGATCTCGGGCAACGGTTTCATGACTTTCATCTTTCGATCCTGCCGTAGCGGTGCTCCAGCCAGCGCAACAGTACGACGGAGCAGAGGCTGATGACGAGGAAGAAGGCGCCGACCAGCGTCATCGGTTCGATGTAGCGGTAGTAGGTGTTGGCGACGCTCTTGGCCTGGTTCATCAGTTCCAGCACGGTGATCGCCGAGAGCAGCGGCGTCTCTTTGAACATGGCGATGAAGTAGTTGGCCAAAGCCGGGATCATCGGCGGGATCGCCTGCGGCAGGATGATATGCGTCCAGGTATGGTGGCCGCTCAGATTGCAGGCCTTGGCGGCCTCCCACTGGCCGCGCGGCACATTGTCGATGCCGGCGCGGTAGACTTCGGCCGTATAGGTGCCGTAGTGCAGGCCAAGCCCGATGACGCCCGCCACCAGCGGCGGCAGCAGGATGCCGATATCGGGCAGCACGTAGAAGATGAAATAGAGCTGCACCAGAAGCGGTGTGCCGCGGATGAACTCGGCGAACCAGCCGACGCTGCGCGATACGAGCCTGTTCTCCGAGCGCCGCGCCAATGCGATGGCGAGGCCCACAATCGCCGCCAGGATCGAGCCGAGCACCGTTGCCAGGATGGTGATTTTCACGCCCTGGATCAGGGTTGGCATGATCTCCCGGACGAAGTTCCAATCCCAGTCCATTATTTGGCCCAGTCCATCAGACACGCACTCCGTCGAGGCCGCGCGCCATGCGGCGCTCCAGCGTTCGCACGCCCCAGGAGATGATCAGCGCAAGCGCGAAATAGATGACGAGCACGGAGAGGAAGGGCATCAGCGTGCTGCCGGTTTGCGAGCGCACCACCTGCGCCTGGAAGGTGAGGTCGGCGAGCGAGATCAGCGACACGACCGATGTCGCCTTGAGCAGTTCGATAGCGTTGTTGCCGAAGGTCGGCAGCATGACGAGCAGCGCCTGCGGCAGGATCACGTGGCGCATGCCTTGCCAGCGGCCGAGGTTCAGCGCCGTGCAGGCCTCATATTGCTCGCGGCCGACCGACAGGATGGCGCCGCGCACCACTTCCGCGGCATAGGCGCCGACATTCAGGCCCAACGCCAGCACACCGGCTTGCAGCGGCGTCAATGACAGGCCGGCAAAAGGCAGCACGAAATAAGCCCAGAACAGCTGCACGAAGATCGACGTGCCGCGGAAGAACTCGATGTAGGTCGTGGCGAGCGCCCGCACGATGAAGTAGCGCGACAGCCGCCCCATGCCGGCAAGGAAGGCCATGATCACAGCGAGCACCGATCCCATCAGCGTCAGCTCGATGGTGACAAGCGCTCCCTGCAATATCAGGCCGAGATAGCCGGACCACTGGGTCATTTGCGTTTCAAAATTTCCCGTCGTTTGCGGTTATGCAGGGCAGCCGCGACAGCCCTTCTCCCCGTTGAACGGGGAGAAGATGCCGGCAGGCGGATGAGGGGCAGTGCTAACCTTGAAATGCTGGCGCCGCCCCTCATCCGACCCTTCGGGCCACCTTCTCCCCGCAAGCGGGGAGAAGGCTAAGGACGTTCTACTTCGCCGCGCAGAGCTTCTCGCGCGTCGTCGACATCGCGGCCGCGGCGGAGAAGCCGTAGGGCTCGATGATCTTGGCGAATTCGCCGGACTTCTTCAGCTTGGCGAGCTCGACGTCATAGGCATCGCGCAGCGCCTCGTCGCCCTTCTTGAAGGCAGCACCATCGCAATAGACCGGCGCGCCGACCACCGGTGCGATCACCGCGAGGTTCGGATCGTTAGCCTTCTTGACGAGATCATTGATCGACAGGACAGGCAGCGAGTACGCATCGATGCGGCCGTCCTGCACCATCTTCAGGCCGCTCTGGCCATCCGGCACGACGATGACGCGTTCACGCGGCACACCGGCATTGAGCGCCAGCTTCTCCTCGGTGCCGCCACCCGGCGCGCCGACGGTGGCGGAGGTGTCCTTGGCGATGTCCTCATAGCTCTTGAAGCCTTTCGGATTGCCCTTCTTCACCAGCATCGCTTCCGCATCGCACAGTACCGGCTCTGAATAGGCAACCGCCGCGCAACGCTCCGGTTTCATGAACAGGCCGGCGGTGACGACATCGAAGCGGCCGGCCTGCAGGCCGGGGATCATGGCGCCGTATTCGGAGATGGAGGCGACGATGTCGTTGACGCCGAGGCGCTTGAAGATCTCGCGCGCCACGTCGGGTGCGGCGCCCGAAACCTTGCCGTCGGCGGCCACCGCCGTATAGGGCGGCTCGTTGGCGATGGCGACGCGGGCAAAGCCCTGTTGCTTGAGCTGCTCCAGCTTTGCATCGTCGGCCGAACGCGCACCGGAGGCGAGCAGCATCGTGCTCACTGCGAGGCCGGCGACGCCAGCCAGAATGCCAAGTTTCTTCATTGTTCCCAACTCCTTGTTTCTCTTCTTGGTTTGCCTGGTTCGGGACGGCCTTGGCCGCCCGTTTGCATTGCGGTCAGACGCGATGTCCGGCCGCGATGATCTTCTTCAGGAAGCTCTGCGTTCTTTCCTGTTTGGGATGGCGGAAAATCTCATCGGGTTTGCCTTCCTCGACGATCCTGCCGCGATCGAAGAACAGCACGCGGTCGGCGAAGTCGTGGGCGAAGCCCATTTCATGGGTGACGAGCAGCATCGTCATGTCGGTTTCGGCGGCAAGCTTGCGCATGACGTTGAGCACTTCCTCGACCAGCTCGGGATCGAGCGCCGAGGTGACCTCGTCGAACAGCATGATCTTGGGCGACAGGGCGAGAGCCCGGGCGATCGCCACGCGCTGCTTCTGGCCGCCGGAAAGCTGCGCCGGCATCGCCTTCGCCTTGTCGGCCAGGCCCACCATTTCGAGCAGTTCCATCGCCCGCTTTTCGGCGGCGGCGCGGGCGACACCCTTGGTCAGCATCGGCGCCAGCGTCACGTTGTCCATGACGCATTTGTGCGGAAACAGATTGAAGAGCTGGAAGACCATGCCGATCTTCTGTCGCATCTTGGCCAGGTGCCGCTCATTGGCCGGCAGCAGTTGGCCGTTGCGCTCCACGTGGTAGAGTTGTTCGCCATCGACCTGGATGTGGCCGCCGTCGATCTTCTCCAGCGTCATGAGGATGCGCAGGATCGTCGTCTTGCCGGAGCCGGACGGGCCGATCAGCGCCAGCTTCTCGCCCGGCATGACCTGCATCGACAGGCCGTCCAGCACCTTGAAAGTGCCGAAGCTCTTCGAAATCGCATCAACCTTGATGATGGGTGCGGGCAATCCATTTCCCCTTCTGGAGAAGCCTATGCCCTTAACGATGCGAAACGCGCCAAATCATGTCAATTAGGAAAATAATATCATGACAATATTTCAAGCGCGGCACAATTCCAGGGCAATTTACGGCATCAGATGGCGAGCAGGAGATGTTCCGGATCGCCGAGCAGCAGTTTGGCGACAACGCTCAAGCCGGCGCGCAGTTCCCCCTCGGTGGTTGATCCGAGCGAGATACGCACGGCTGGATGCCAGGGCGTGTCGGCGATGCGGAACGAGGTACCCGGCGCGATCGCCACCCCGCGCAGGCGCGCCTGTGCGACAAAACTCTCCTCCGAGCGGTCGCCCGGCAGCTCGAGCCACAGATGCAGCCCGTCGCGGTGGGCGCGGTAGTCGACGCCAGCCAGCATTTCGGCGGCAATCTCCTGGCGCCGCTTCAACGCTCCGCGCTGCCAGTTGACCAGTTCGATCGCCGTGCCGTCGGTCACCCAGCGGGTGGCGATCTCCGCCACCATCGGCGTCGCCATCCAGTTCGAGACGAGGTGGCGATTGGCGACGGCGGCCACATAGCGGTCCGGCACCGCAAGATAGCCGATGCGCAGGCCCGGCACGACGATCTTTGTGAACGAAGTGACATAGAGGGTTCGCTCGGGCGCGAAGGCTGCGACCGCCGGCGGCCGGCCCTCGACCAGCGGCCCGAGCACATCATTTTCGATGATCGCTATGTCGTGCTTGCGGGCAACCGCCGCAATCTGCTCGCGCCTTGTGGCGTCCATCAAGGTCGCCGTCGGGTTGATCACCGACGGCTGGACGAAGACGGCCCGAATGTTGGAAAGCCGGCAGGCCTCGTCGAGTGCCTCGGGGATCAGCCCGTTGCCGTCGATCGGCAGGCCTTCGAGGTTGAAGCCGAGATAGCGGGCGAGCGGGATCAGCGTGTGGTGGCCGATCGCCTCGGTGGCGACCGTCGAACCGGGCGGTGCCACGCTCATCAGCGCCACCGTCATGCCGGCGGTGGCGCCGTTGGTCAGGCTGATATTCTGCGGCGAGGCTTCGAGGCCGCAGAGCTTCAGCCATTCGACCGCCACAGCGCGGTGGCGCGGGAAAACCATGTTCGGCCGAAACGACAGCGCCGAGCTTGACGGCAGGTTCTCGGCCAGCCAGCCCAGCGCCTGCTTCAATTTCTCCAGATGCATTGGCTCGCAGACCGGCTTCAGGATCGAAAGATCGATGACTTCGCCCAGCCGCTCCGGCAAATAGGGCGGCTCCGGCTCGCGGCGCTGCGTCTGCACGAAGCTGCCGCGCCCGACCTCGCCGGAGATCAGGCCGCGGCGGATCAACTCCTCATAGGCGCGGCTGACTGTCTGCACCGAAAGCTTCAGATCGTCCGCCAGCCGTCGATGCGTCGGCAGCCTTACGCCATTGGCCAGCCTTCCGTCATGGATGGCGCGCGCAAACTGGTCGGCCAGCGAGAGGTAGGCCGGCCGGCGGATGAGAACAGGATCTGGCTGCCACAATGTCATGACTTATTAGAGATCGAAATCAGTGCAATTGACAATCGAAATAATGCATCGTCATGGTGTCCGCAACGAAAGGCGGATCCCGCATGGCCGCAGCGAAACTCGACCCGATCGACCTCAGGATTCTCGACGCAATCCAGCGCGACGGGCGCATCACCAAGCTGGCGCTGGCCGAGAAGGTCGGCCTGTCGCCGACGCCGTGCTGGATGCGGCTGCGCAAGCTGGAAAAGGCCGGCATCGTGTCCGGCTACCACGCCGCGATCGCCATGCGCGTTATCGCGCCTGTGGCAACGGTGCTGATGGAGGTGACCCTGGCCAACCACCGCCAGGCGGACTTCGACCGTTTCGAGCGGGTCGTTCGCGATGTTTCCGAGATCGTCGCCTGCTGGTCGGTGGGCGGCGGCGTCGACTACGTGCTGAAAGTCATGGCGCGCGACATCGACGCCTATCAGCGGCTGGTGGACGCCCTGCTCGAACGCGAGATCGGCATCGACCGCTACTTCACCTACATCGTCACCAAGACGGTCAAGGACGAGACCGTGCTGCCGGTGGCCGATCTGTTGCCGGAGCAATGAACGCCATCGTCATCCACGGGCGAAGCAAGGAGCGTAGCGACGCGCGCAGACCCGAGGATCCATGCCGTGACCTTAATCGAAAGTGCAGCGGAGCAGAATTCTGCGCCGTTAGCATCGCTCAGATGTAACGGCATGGATTCTAGGGTCTACGCCGCGTCGCTTCGCTCCTTGCTTCGCCCTATAATGACGACTTTGAGGAAGCTCAGCTAATTTTCGCGGTTCGGCGTTATCCACCAGCTGTCGAGCTAGAGAGATCGTCTACTTCCACGCGCCAATACAGACACTCTCTCTCTGTCAGCGGCCCGAAACAGTCTCTCTGTCTCGGCTGCGTGACTAGTCTCTCCTCATCGCCTCGGCACCGGGAGACCCGACTCATGTCCGCGCATTTTGCCCGCACCAACCACCATGAAGCGCTCGACCGCCTCACCGACCGTCGGCTGTTGCGCGCGCTCGCTTATGTCGACGGCCACTGGACAGCGAGCGAAGCGGCGGAAAGTTTTGAGGTGACCGATCCGGCGACCGGAGCCACCGTGGCCTTCGTGGCCGCGCTCGATGCCGTGCAGACGACGAAGGCGATCAACGCTGCGTCCCGCGCGTTTCCCGGCTGGTGGGTGCTGTTGCCGCAGGAGCGGTCAAAGGTCCTGCGAAAATGGTTTGAGCTGATCATCGCCGCCAAGGACGATCTGGCGCTGCTGATGACGCTGGAACAGGGCAAGCCGCTCAAGGAATCGCTCGGCGAGATCGACTACGCCGCCTCCTTCGTCGAGTGGTATGCCGAGGAAGCAAAACGCCTCAACGCCGAAAGCGTCACCAGCCATCTGCCGAATGCTCAGATGACGGTGCGCCGCGAGCCGCTCGGCGTGGTCGGTGTCGTCACGCCCTGGAATTTTCCGTCCGCCATGCTCACCCGCAAGGCGGCGGCTGCGCTTGCCGCCGGCTGCACGGTGGTGGCGCATCCGTCCTCGGAAACGCCGCTGTCGGCACTGGCTCTGGCTGAGCTCGGCGAGCGCGCCGGCCTGCCGGCAGGCGTCTTCAACGTCGTCACCGGCGACGCGCGCACCATTGTCGGTGCGATGTGCGCCGATGCGCGCGTCCGCGCCATGAGCTTCACCGGCTCGACCGAAGTCGGTCGGCTGATCGCCGCGCAGAGCGCTGCGACGATGAAACGGCTGGTCATGGAACTCGGCGGCCATGCCCCGCTGATCGTGTTCGACGACGCCGACATCGAAAAGGCTGTCACGATCGCGCTCGACGCCAAATTCGCCACCTCCGGCCAGGACTGCCTCGCCGCTAACCGCATCTATGTGCAGCGGCCGGTCTACGAGCGGTTCTGCGCCGCGTTCGCGCTCCGCATCGAGCAGCTCCGCACCGGCAACGGGCTTTCCGGCGACGCCGATATCGGGCCGCTGATGCATCAACGCGCCGTCAAGAAGGTGGAGGAGCAGGTAGCCGATGCGCTTACCCGCGGCGCGCGCTGCCTGACCGGCGGCAAGCGCGACGTTGCCGGCCCGCTGTTCTACCAGCCGACGCTGCTCGTCGATGTGCCGGACGAAGCACTGATCATGCGCGAAGAAACGTTTGGCCCGGTCGCCGCCGTGACGCCGTTCGACGATGAGGCCGAGGTGGTCGCCCGCGCCAACGCCACCGAATATGGCCTCGTCGCCTATGTCGTCACTGAGAACGGCGCCCGCCAGGCGCGCATGGGTCGGGCCCTGGAGTACGGCATGGTCGCGATCAACCGGGTCAAGATCACCGGCGCGCCGATCCCCTTCGGCGGCGTCAAGCAATCCGGCATCGGCCGCGAAGGCTCGCGCCACGGGCTGGAGGCCTTCACCGATCTCAAATACCTTTGCCTGGATGTGGCTTAGGCCATCCCGGAATTTTCAGGAGAAAAAAGATGCTCGAACAATCCAACGAACTCGCCGCCTGGGATCGCGACCACTTGTTCCATCCCTCGACGCATATGGGCACTCACGCGCGTGGCGAGTCCCCGACGCGCATCATGGCCGGCGGTGAAGGCGTCACCGTCTGGGACAACACCGGCAGGAAGAGCATCGACGCCTTCGCCGGCCTCTATTGCGTCAATGTCGGCTATGGCCGCCAGAAGATCGCCGATGCCATCGGCGCCCAAGCGAAGAACCTCGCCTACTACCATGCCTATGTCGGCCATGGCACGGAAGCGTCGATCACACTCGCCAAGATGATCATCGACCGCGCTCCGAGGGGCATGTCGAGGGTCTATTTCGGCCTCTCCGGCTCCGATGCCAACGAGACCAACATCAAGCTGATCTGGTATTACAACAACGTTCTCGGCCGGCCCGAGAAGAAGAAGATCATCTCGCGCTGGCGCGGCTATCACGGCTCGGGCGTCATGACCGGATCGCTGACCGGGCTCGACCTGTTCCACAACGCCTTCGACCTGCCGCGCGCGCCGATCCTGCATACCGAGGCGCCCTATTACTTCCGCCGCGCCGACCGCTCGATGAGCGAGGAGCAGTTCTCGCAACATTGCGCCGACAAGCTCGAGGAGATGATCCTTGCCGAAGGCCCGGAGACGGTCGCGGCCTTCATCGGCGAGCCGATCCTCGGCACCGGCGGCATCGTGCCGCCACCGGCCTTCTATTGGGAAAAGATCCAGGCCGTGCTGAACAAATACGACGTGCTGCTCGTGGCCGACGAGGTGGTGACCGGCTTCGGCCGTCTCGGCACGATGTTCGGTTCCGACCATTACGGCATCAAGCCGGACCTGATCACGATCGCCAAGGGCCTGACCTCGGCCTATGCGCCGCTGTCGGGCGTCATTGTCGCCGACAAGATGTGGCAGGTGCTGGTGCAAGGCTCCGACAAGCTCGGTTCGCTCGGCCATGGCTGGACCTATTCGGCGCATCCGATCTGCGTTGCCGCGGGCGTCGCCAATCTCGAGCTGATCGACGAGATGGACCTTGTCAGGAATGCCGGCGAGACGGGCGCCTATTTCCGCGCCGAGCTCGCCAAGGCCGTCGGCGGCCACAGAAATGTCGGCGAGGTGCGCGGCGACGGCATGCTGGCGGCGGTTGAGTTCGTTGCCGACAAGGACGACCGCGTCTTCTTTGATCCTTCGCTCAAGGTCGGGCCGCAGATCGCCACGGCGCTCGCGGCAAGCGGCGTCATCGGCCGCGCCATGCCGCAGGGCGATATCCTCGGCTTCGCGCCGCCGCTCTGCCTGACGCGCGAGGAGGCCGACACGATCGTCGCCAAGACCGCCGACGCGGTGAACGGCGTGTTTGCAAGCCTCTGAAGCAATTCCAGGAAAAGTGTGAAACGGTTTTCCGTCCGGAATTGCGTGAAAGCAAAGTAACTGAGCGACATGAATGCAATGACCAGAACCGTCCCCGCAACGATGGCCGCCATGCAGCTTACCGGCCATGGCGGCCTGGATAAGCTCGTCTACCGCACCGATGTGAAAGTACCCGCGCCGGCCGCCGGCGAGGTGCTGGTCAAGGTCAGCGCCTGCGGCATGAACAACACCGATGTCTGGGTACGCCAGGGCGCCTATGGCACGGAGGAAGACGCGGCCGCGGTCTCGAGCTGGCGCCGACAAGGTAACACGCTTGTTTTCCCGCGTATCCAGGGCACCGACACGGTGGGCACCATCGTCGCCGTTGGTGATGGCGTGTCTACGGATCGCATCGGCGAACGCGTCATGGTCGACTTCTCGATCTACAACCGCGACGACGATTCGCTGGCCGACATCGACTATATGGGCCACGGCCGCGACGGCGGCTATGCCGAATACCAAGCGCTGCCTGCCGAGAACGCGCATGTCGTCGATACCGACTTGAGCGATGTCGAGCTCGCCACCTTCTGCTGCGCCTACCTCACCGGCGAACAGATGCTGGAACGTGCGGCGCTAAAGTCCGGCGAGCGGGTGCTGGTCACCGGTGCGTCCGGCGGCGTCGGCTCGGGCATCGTCCAGTTGGCACGGGCGCGCGGCGCCATTCCCTATGCCGTCGTCGGCAAGGGCAAGGAGCAGGCCGTGCTCGATATCGGCGCCGAGCAGGTAATCACGCGCGGCGTCGCCGACCTGCTCAACGCCGTGAACGAGGCGACGGGCGGCCAGCCCATCGATGTGGTCGCCGATCTGGTGGGCGGCGTTATCTTCAACGACCTCTTACGCATCCTGCGGCCCGAGGGCCGCTACACCACGGCGGGAGCCATCGCCGGGCCGGTCGTTCAGCTCGATCTGCGCACCATGTATCTGAAGCAGCTCCAACTGCATGGCTCGAGCCAGGGCACGCGCGCGGACTTCCGCCGCATCGTGCGCTACATCGAGGAGAAGAAGATCCGGCCGGTGGTCGGTGGCGTCTACAAACTGTCGGATTTCCACCGCGCCCAGACCGACTTCATGGCCAAGGACTTCGTTGGCAAGCTGGTGGTCGTGCCGGACGCGATGTGGAGCGGCGGTATCGATTAGTCTCGGCTTGGCAGGCTCGCTGTCTGACGAGGGCACTCGACCCGGCTTCAGGCAGGGCCGCCGTGGCTCGGCGCAGCAGTGGCGTTCATGGAAGATTTCAGGCGCTCGAGCATAGGCTCCGTCAGCGGGGTGGATTTTCGTTCCGCAAGGTTGAAGAAGACCGTCTTGGCGGCCAATTTGGCCGCGAGCTCGCCGCCGTGGAGCCGGCGCATCTCGTAGTCCGTCTGGATGGACGTGCGGCCGACATTGCGGACCGCGCCGTAGATTCCCAAGATGACCCCGGACGCCACCTCGCCCACGAAGTCGATCTCGTGCCGGACGTCCGCCCACCCCCTGTCGGCCCATTCGGGCGTCGTCGGCGCCCAGCCGGTCGCCTGTCCCAGCAGGATGTTGATGGCGTCGTCGAAAAACGCGACGTAGAACCGCGTCGTCATGTGGCCCATCATGTCGCAATTCCAGGGCTGAACCACAGCTCTCGTCAGTAAGATCATTTTTGCTCCCGATAACTCGTCCGATGCGCCCCAACATCTAGCGGGGATTGGTTGTCTCTGTGGAGGGCATGATGCATGTCGCCCAAAAGTGCGCAGCGGTTTTGGGATAACGACATGCATCAAAACAAAGACTTAAAGCGCGTCGCCTGAATACGTTTCATCGCGACGCTTTAATCGATGGTCGGACCTCTGGCGGGTGGATTTTTTACAGCGACGGCAAGACGCTCCGGATGTGACTGGCAAACGCCTCTACGGCCGGCGATCTCGTCGTCTCGGCGAAGGCGATCAGAACGCCGAGCCGGGATAATCTCGGAAGCGGCGCGTTGAGGATGAACAGATCCGACGGGACGGCCCTCTGCGTCATCACGCTTATCGCAAGGCCGGAGCGCGCCACCGCTATCAGGCCGGTGAGGCTGTTGCTGGCATAGGATATCTTGTAGCGCAGTCCGGCGCGGGACATGGCATCGCAGGCCGCCTTGTGGTCCATGGCATTCGATGCCGGCAGGGCCAGCGGCACGGTCTCGCCGAACTCATGCAGCTCAAATGTCGGCTTGCTGCCGACCCAGACCATCGCTTCCGTGCGCACAACCTCCCTGGAGGCGCTCGCGTCCGGAATGGAGACGAGCGCCAGATCGACCTGGCGCGCATGCAGCAGATTGTGCAGTTCGACCGTCGGCGCCGAAACGACCTTGATCTCGATGTCCGGATAGAGGCTGCCGAAGCTTCTCAGCAGCGTTGGAAAGAAGGCGCTGAGGTAATCTTCGGGGCTGCCGAAGATGATCGAACCCCGCAGGCCTTTGCCGGAGAAAGCAGAAACCGCTTCATCATGGATTTTGAGGATGCGCTCGGCGTAGGCAAGGAAGCGCTCGCCGCTGCCGGTGAGGCGGACGCCGCTGCCGCTTCGGTGGAACAGGCTCTGGCCGCCGAGCGCTTCTTCGAGCCGCTGTATCTGCATCGTCACCGCCGATTGCGTGCGCCCGACCTGCACGGCCGTCGCGCTGAGCGTTCCCGAATGCGCCGCGCGGACGAAGGTCGCCAGCAATCTGAGATCGAGCGGTGCAGCCATATCAATTCCATTGATATCGGAACCCGATATCTATCAATTTTACTGCTGAAACGCCAGCCGCTAATCTTGAAACCTGCGTTTTTGGCGAGGCTGCGAGATGTCAAGAAACCTGGATAATGCCTTCTGGTCGGCGGCGCGAAAGCACCTCATCCGCTATGGCGGCGCGTTCGAGCCCGCCATCATCGAGCGAGCCGAAGGGTCGTTCGTCTACGACGCCGATTCCCGGCGCATACTCGACTTCACCTCCGGCCAGATGAGCGCACTGCTCGGGCACGGGCATCCAAGGATCGTCGCGACGGTGCGGCGCCAGGTCGAAACGGTCGCGCATCTCTTCAGCGGCATGCTCTCCCGTCCGGTCGTCGAGCTTGCCGAGCGCCTCGCCGCGCTCGCGCCCGGCCTCGACAGGGCGCTCCTGCTTTCGACAGGTGCCGAGTCGAACGAGGCGGCGATCCGGATGGCGAAGCTGGTGACCGGCAAGCACGAGATCGTCGCCTTCTCCAAAAGCTGGCACGGCATGACCGGAGTTGCCGCTGCCGCCACCTATAGCGCCGGCCGCAAGGGCTACGGGCCCGCCGCGGTCGGCTCGATCGCGATCCCGACGCCGAACAGTTTTCGTCCGCGCTTCAAGAAAGCCGACGGCTCGCTTGACTGGGCAGCCGAGCTCGATGACGCCTTCGCCCTGGTCGACAGCCAGTCGACCGGCAGCCTGGCGGCCTTCATCGCCGAGCCGATCCTGTCGAGCGGCGGCATGCTGGAACTGCCGCCGGGCTACCTCGCGGCGCTGAAGCAGAAATGCCGCGAACGCAGCATGCTGCTCATCCTGGACGAGGCGCAGACCGGCGTCGGCCGCACCGGCGACATGTTCGCCTTCCAGCGCGACGGCATCACGCCGGACATCCTTACTTTGTCGAAGACCATCGGCGCCGGCCTTCCGCTGGCCGCCGTCATGACGACGGCCGAGATCGAGGAAACCGCGCATGAGCGAGGCTTCCTGTTCTACACCACCCATGTCTCAGATCCGCTGCCGGCTGCCGTTGGCCTGACCGTGCTCGATGTCGTGGAAGAAGAGCACCTCGTCGAGCGCGCGCGCCATCTCGGGGACAAGCTTTTCGACGGCCTGTCCGGCCTGAAGCAGCGCTATGAATGCATCGGCGACGTGCGCGGCCGCGGCCTGATGCTGGGGGTCGAGATCGTCAAGAGCGGCCTGGGTCGTGAGCCCGATCACGAGCTCGGCGCAAAAATCGCAGCCGAGGCGTTCAGGCGCGGGCTGAGCATGAACATCGTCAAGCTTCCCGGCATGGGCGGCGTGTTCCGCATCGCGCCGCCGCTGACGATTTCCGAGCAAGAGCTCGACCTCGGATTGCGCACCATCTCCGACGCTATCGAAGCGGTGTTGTCCACCGGCGCCGGCCGCGTCGGCATGGCTGCCGAATGACGGGCAGGAGCCGATGAACCAAGCGAGCATGACCAGCCAGAACTCGGGCGACGTGCCGGACCAGGACGCGACGACCGGCACCATCCGCGTGCTTGTCGCCAAGCTGGGGTTGGACGGGCATGATCGTGGCGCCAAGGTGGTTGCGCGGATCCTGCGCGATGCCGGCATGGAAGTCGTCTACACCGGGCTCTACAAGTCGCCGAACGAAGTCGTGGCGGCGGCGGTCCAGGAGGACGTGGACGTCATCGGCGTCAGCC
Organism: Mesorhizobium montanum; assembly: GCF_033977145.1. Taxonomy (NCBI): domain Bacteria; kingdom Pseudomonadati; phylum Pseudomonadota; class Alphaproteobacteria; order Hyphomicrobiales; family Phyllobacteriaceae; genus Mesorhizobium; species Mesorhizobium montanum. The sequence goes on from NZ_JAVIJF010000026.1 coordinate 53,082, forward strand.
TGCTTTCCGGTTCCCATGTTCCGCTGTTTCGGGAGCTGGGGCGCTGCCTGCGCGAAGCGAAGGCCGATCACATCGTCGTCGTCGCCGGCGGGGTCATTCCCGAGCAGGACTATGCCGCTCTGTGGGACAGCGGCGTCGACGCGATCGTGCCGCAGGAGGCGCGGGCCGAACTGATCGTGACCACGATCAGGAACCTGATCGCCGCTCGCGGTCGCGTATGATCGTTTTCATGCCATCGAGGCCGGTGCGGCGCGCGCCATACAGGCCCTCGGCCGAACTGGTGCCCGAAATCCTCGCGGGCAACGTTGCGGCCATAGCCCGTATGATCACGCGCGCCGAGGCCGGTTACCCGGAAGCCGCGCCTGCCTTGGCCGAGATCTACAAGCACACCGGCAAGGCACATGTCGTCGGCATCACCGGCGTTCCGGGCGCGGGCAAGTCCACCCTGGTGTCTTCCCTCATCATGGCATTTGCATCGGAGGGGCATAAGGTCGGCGTTGTCGCCGTTGATCCGAGCAGCCCATTCTCCGGCGGCGCGATCCTCGGTGACAGGGTGCGCATGAGCGAGGCGGCCTCATCCTCCCAGGCCTTCGTCCGCAGCATGGCGACGCGCGGCCATCTCGGCGGCCTTGCCCGTTCGACGCTGCAGGCGGTCGACGTCCTCGATGCCGCCGGCTATTCGCCCATCATCATCGAGACCGTCGGCGTCGGCCAGGACGAGGTGGAAGTGGTGACGGCCGCGCACAGCATCGTCGTTCTGTCGGCGCCCGGGCTCGGCGACGACATACAGGCGATCAAGGCCGGCATCCTGGAGATCGCGGATATCCATGCGGTCAGCAAATCCGACAAGGCGGAGGCGGCGGCGACCGTTTCGGCCCTGCGTGGCATGATGACCCTCGGCTCGGAAAGGACGGGGTCGAAATGGACGCCGCCGGTGCTTCCGGTCAGCGCGGTCTCGGGCGAGCGGATCGGCGAGCTGAAGGATGCCATTTCCAGGCATTGGTCGCATCTGCGCGAAAGCGGCGAACTGGCCGAGCGGCAGCGGGGCATTTGCCGGACGCGGATCCTCGGCGCGGCCAGACATCTTTTCCAGAACAAATTCGATGAACGGGCCGACGGGATCGGCGAGCACATCCAGGCCGTCGTGAACAGGGACATGGACCCCGCCGGCGCGGCTTGCCTTCTGCTCGGCTGGGCGAACGAGGGGCGGGCGACGTGAACCTGTTTTGCGAAACCGCGATCGAGGACATTCGCGAAAAACAGGCTTCGTGGGAGGAAAAGGAACTCGCCGCTGCGCTCAGCAGCAGGCCGGAGGAAAAGCCGGCCTACGAGACGGAATGCGGCATTCCGCTGAAGCGCGTCTACACGGCCGCCGACGTCGCCGACATTCCGGCCGACGAGCTGGGTTTTCCCGGCGCTTATCCTTTTACGCGCGGCGCCTATCCGACGATGTATCGCGGCCGGCCCTGGACCATCAGGCAGGTCGCCGGCTTCGGCAACCCCGAGGCCACGAACCAGCGCTACAAATACATGATCCAGACCGGCCAGACCGGGCTCTCCACCGATTTCGACCTGCCGACGCTGCTCGGCCTGGACTCGGATGATCCGAGGGCGTTCGGCGAAGTCGGGCGCGTCGGCGTCGCCATCGACACGGTCGACGACGTCGACCGGTTGTTCGACGGCATCGATCTGGAAAAGATCTCGGTCTCGCTCACCATCAACCCGTCGGCCTGGGTGGTTTATGCCATGTATGTCGCCGTCGCGGAGAGGCGCGGCTACGACCTTCACAAGCTGGCGGGAACGCTGCAGGCCGATCCACTGAAGGAGTATGTCGCGCAGAAGGAGTGGATCTATCCGGTGCGCCCCGCGGTAAGGCTGCTGCGCGACCTCATCATGTACAGCGCCAAAGCGACGCCGAAGATCAATCCGATCAGCCTCAGCGGCTATCATCTCTCGGATGTCGGCGGCAACGCCCTCCAGGAGATCGCCTTCATCATGGCCTTCGCCATCGCCTATTGCGAGGAGGTTACCGGCGCCGGCATGGACATAGACGACTTCGCGCCCCGGCTGTCGTTCTTCTTCATCAGCCATCAGGATTTCTTCGAGCAGATCTGCAAGTTCAGGGCGGCAAGGCGGGTCTACGCCAAGATCATGGCGCAGCGCTTCAAGGCCCGAAAGCCGGAGTCCATGCGGCTGCGGGTGCATGTGCAGACCGCGGCGATGAGCCTGACCAAGGTCGAGCATCACAACAACCTCATGCGCACGGCCATCCAGGCGCTCGGCGCCGTTCTTGGCGGTTGCCAGAGCATGCACACCAACGGCCTCGACGAGGCCTTCGCCATCCCGACCGAAGAGGCCATGAAGCTGGCCATCCGCACCCAGCAGATTATCCGCGACGAGATCAACGTGACCTCCGTGATCGACCCGCTCGGCGGCTCCTATTTCATTGAGCGGCTCACCCGCGACATGGAGACCGAGATCTGGAAGCTGCTGGACGAAGTCGACGAGCGCGGCGGCGCCGTGAAACTGGTCGAGGAAGGCTGGTTCCAGCAGAAGCTCGCGGACTCCGCCTATGCGACATTCCGCAAGATCGATGCCGGGGAAAAGATATCGGTCGGCGTCAACCGCTATGCCGATGAGACCAGCCGCTCGGCCGAGGTGCACATCCATCCCTATGACGAGCAGTGCACGCAGCTGCAGATCGACCGCCTCAGCGCGGCGCGCGCAAGCCGTGACCACGCCCGGGTCCGGGAACTGCTCAAGGAACTCGCCGAACAGGCAGGATCCGACGAGACCAATCTTTTGCCCAAGACCATCGAAGCCGTGAAGGCGAAGGCGACGCTTGGCGAGATCTGCGCCGCGCTGCGCGAGGTCTGGGGCCCCTATGCCGAACCGATGATCGTTTGAGGAGGCCGCCATGACAGGGGACGCCAAGATGGGCGACACCAAGACGGGGGACACCAAGGCAGGCGCAGTCATTTCCAGGCACGACGGCGCTATCGCCTGGGTCAAGCTCAACCGCCCCGAACGGCTCAACGCCATGAACAGGCAGCTCGTCGACGATCTGTCCGAGGCGCTGGCGCGAGCCGAAGCGGACCCGTCGATCCGCGTCGTCATCCTGCACGGCGAAGGACGCGCCTTCTGCTCTGGCGACGACCTCAAGGACCTCGACTCCCAGACCTCGTCCGAGGCGGCGACCCAGGCCTGGGTGGACGCCATCCAGAACATCACCCTGCAGATCATGCAGTCACGCAAGATCGTGATCGCCGCGGTGCATGGCTGGTGCGTGGGCGGCGCGCTGGAATGGGCGGTGAACTGCGACTTCACCCTGTTCGCCGACAACGCGCGCTGGTTCTTCCCCGAAGTCACCTACGGGCTGTTCGTCACCGGCGGCGTCACCGCGCTGTTGACCAAGCAGGCCGGTCCGCAGGTCGCCAAGGAGCTGATGATCCTGGGCGAAAAGCATGACGCCAGGAAGGCGCTCGAGGTCGGCATCGCGTGGAAGCTTTTTCCCGAGGCGCAACTGCTGGACGAGGCGAGAAAACTCGCTTTGGCGATAGCGGAGCGTCCGCAAAGCGCGGTGGCCGACATCAAGCACGCCATCAACAACGGCTTCCACTCTTCGCTCGCCGATGCAATGGCGCTCGAGACCAGGGCCACGGTGAGCGGTTTCCTGTCTCCCGATGCGCAGGCACGGGCAAAGATTTTTTGATCCATGACCATGCTTGAAGTCGCCCCGTCCATCTACATCCCTGGCCAGCATGACGGCGATCTGGAGAACCGGGTGCTGCCGAAAATCCTGCTGCAGCAGGCCGAGCGCCTGGGCGGCAGCCCGTTCATCGATATCTGCGGACGTTCCGCCAGCTTCGAGGAGATGCAGATCGTTTCAGGGCGGCTGGCGCGGGGCCTGCGTGGCTTGAGCATCGGCAAGTCCGACCGCGTGGCGATGCTTCTGCCCAATTGTTTCGAACTGGTCGCCATGTGGTTCGCCGTATCGAGCCTCGGCGCGATCGAGGTGCCTGCCAATCCGGGCCTCAAGGGCGACCTGCTTTGTCACAACCTGAACAATTGCGGCGCCGAGGTCCTCGTCGCGGACGCCAATGCGCTTGACGAGATCGCCAGGGTTCAGGACCGCCTGCCGGATCTGCGCACCCTCATCCTGGTCGGCGTCGATCCGGGCGAAGCTCGGGCGGCCGGCATCAGGATCGGCCGGATCGTCGGCTTCGAGGAATGCATGGCTGGGCAGCCGGATTTCGACCTCGCCGGCATCCATTATTGCGACCCGATGGCGATCCTCTACACCTCGGGCACCACCGGTCCGGCCAAGGGCGCATTGATGTCCCATCATCACTGCTATTCCTGGGCGGCGGCGATGGCCCTCAATCTCGGCTACACCACCGGCGACAGCTATTTCTCGGCGTTGCCGCTGTTCCACACCGACGCGCAGATGTTCGGCGTCTACTTGCCGCTGATCTACGGAACCCGCGCGACGCTGGTCGACGGCTTCAGCGCGTCGCGGTTCTGGGATCAGGTGCGCGAAAGCCGCGCCACGGCGACGAACCTGCTCGGCGCCATGGCGGTCATCCTTTCGCGTCAGCCGCTGTCCGATGCCGACGGCGCCAATCCGGTGCGTATATGCCAGTGCATCCCCATGGTGCCGGACAAGGAAGCATTCGAGCGGCGCTTCGGCATGCGGCTCGTCACGGGCTACGGTCAGACGGAGACGGGTTTCGTCACCCTCGACACCGTGGGAGATACGAGAGCGGGCTCCTGCGGCCGGCCACATCCGGATTGGGAAGTCGCGATCGTGGATGAGAGGGATCGGCCCCTGCCGCACGGGTCCATCGGCGAGATCGTGTCGCGCCCGCGCAGGAACTGGAGCATGTTTTCCGGCTATTACCGGGCAGACGCCAAGACGGTGCGGACGCTCAGAAACCTCTGGTATCACTCCGGCGACGCCGGCTGCCTCGATGAGGACGGCTGGCTCTATTTCAAGCACCGTCTGAACGAGGCAATCCGGCGCCGGGGCGAGAACATCTCCGCCTACGAGGTCGAGACCGTCGCCGAGAAGCACCCCGACATCGTCGAAAGCGCCGCGTTCGGGATTCCCTCCGAATTCACCGAGGAAGACATCATGGTCGTGGCCCAGCGGCGGCCGGGTTCGACGCTGGAGGCGGCCGAGCTGCTTGCGCATTTCAGGGCATCGGCGCCGCGCCACATGGTGCCGCGCTACATCGAAATCACCGACACGCCGCTGCCGCGAACGCCGACGGAGAAGATCGCCAGGACCGCCCTGCGGCAGCAGGGTGTCGGCGCCGCCACATTCGATCGGGGCGAGCGCTAACAAGGTTGAACGCAGGCAAAAGGAGGACGGAGCCCACGCGATGCAGCGCCGGATGATCGCTCCCTGTTTCATGGACGACACGCTCGAATGCCTTCGCCGCCATAATGTCGAGGTGGGGCCCCTGTTGGCTCGCGTCGGGCTGCCGCCGGTGATTTCCGAGCCGATCTCGACCGAACAATATGGCGCGCTCTGGCATGCCGTTGCGCAGACCATGGACGACGAGTTCTTCGGCGAAGGCGCCCGGCCGATGCGGGCCGGCAGCTTCGCGCTGCTCTGCCAGGCGCTGCTTTCCACCGAGACGCTGGAGCATGCCCTGCGCAGGGGCTTGCGCTTCCTGCGCGCGGTGCTCGACGATCCGCATGGCGAACTGATCGCCAGGGACGGGCTCGCCGAAATCAGGTTGAGCGATTCCGGCCCGCTAAGGTCCGCTTTCGCCTACCGCACCTTCTGGATCATCGTCCATGGCGTGAATTGCTGGCTGGTGGGCCGGCGCCTTCCCATCCGCTGGGTGGATTTCAAGTGCGGCATCCCGTCGGCGGGTAGCGACTACCGGCTGTTTTTCGGCGCGCCGGTACGGTTCGATCAGCCCGAAAGCCGCCTTGTCTTCGATGCCGACTTCCTGAAGCTGCCGGTCATCCGCGACGCCTGCGCGTTGCGGGAATTCCTGCGCGGGGCTCCAGCCAATATTCTCGTGCGCTACCGCCATGACGACGGGCTCTCGGCGGCCATACGCGGACGCCTGCACACCACCGCGCCCGCGGCATGGCCGAGCTTCGAGAGGCTTGCGGCCGGCATGCGCATGCAGGCGCCGACCTTGCGTCGCAGGCTTCAGTCTGAAGGCCAGAGCTATCGCTCGATCAAGGACGAGATGCGCAGGGCACTCGCGATGGAGGCGCTGCTCAACGGCAGCCGCAGCGTCGCCGACCTTGCCGCCGACATAGGCTTTTCCGAGCCGAGCGCGTTCCATCGCGCATTCCACAAATGGACCGGCAAGAGCCCGGCCTTGTTCCGCCGCGAGGCGTCGTCCGACATCGATGCACGGGACAACGCGTCGGCGAACTAGCAAGGCAATCGGCGCATTCCAAAACATTGCAAAATCGATCACCAAATCTGGGTCCTACGGTCATCGTATGCCACTTGGCTTGCAGCCAATATGCCCTGAAAGCGCAGCCGCGCCGGGCTCGCGCATCGCATCGAAGCTTCAACCAGTGCCAACCACGAAAATGGGAGCCTAATATGAAGAAATATCTCTTGTCGGCGGTCGCAGCCGCCGCGCTTGTCGCCCTCGCGGGCAACGCGTGGGCGGACATCCTCATCGGTGTGGCCGGGCCGATAACCGGTCCGAACGCCGCCTTTGGCGCGCAGTTTCAGAAGGGAGCGGAACAGGCGGCCGCCGACATCAACGCGGCTGGCGGCGTGCTCGGCCAGAAGATCAAGATCGAGATCGGCGACGATGTCTCCGATCCCAAGCAAGGTATTTCGGTCGCCAACAAGTTCGTTGCGGACGGTGTGAAATATGTGATCGGCCACTTCAATTCGGGCGTGTCGATCCCGGCCTCGGAGGTCTATGCTGAAAACGGCGTGCTCGAGGTCTCGCCGGCATCGACCAATCCGCAATACACCGAGCGGGGCCTCTGGAACACGTTCCGTACCTGCGGTCGCGACGACCAGCAGGGCAAGGTGGCCGGCGACTATATCGCCGCGAATTTCAAGGACGCCAGGATCGCCATCGTCCATGACAAGACACCCTACGGTCAGGGCCTCGTCGATGTCGCCAGGAAGGACCTGAACGCCAACGGCATCACTGAAGTGATGTATGAAGGCATCAATGTCGGCGACAAGGACTTCTCAGCGCTCATCGCCAAGATGAAGGCGGCCGGCGTCGCGCTGATCTATTTCGGCGGTCTCCACACCGAGGCGGGCCTGATCATGCGCCAGTCGGCGGATCAGGGTCTGAAGGCGACGCTGTTCTCGGGCGACGGAATGGTCTCGAACGAGCTGGCCTCGATCGCAGGCGATTCGGTTATCGGCACCTTGAATACCTTCTCGCCGGACCCGCGGAAGAACCCCGCCGCCAAGGATATCGTCGAAAAGTTCCGCGCCTCGGGTTTCGAGCCGGAAGCCTACACGCTCTATTCCTACGCGGCGGTCCAGATCGTCGCTGCCGCTATCGACAAGACCGACTCGGCCGACGATGCGCAGAAGGTCGCCGCGACCGTCAAGGCAAGCGGCCCGTGGAAGACGGCGATCGGCGACATCGGCTATGACCAGAAAGGTGACATCACGCGTCCCGACTACATCATCTACGAATGGAAGAAGGGCACCGACGGCAAGCCGACTTACGCCGAGAAATAAATGCCGCCCAAGCAGCCACCGCGACAAAGAATCTGAGGTTTCGAATTTTCGCTGTCGCATGAGGAATTTCGGCACCATTGGTTTGGGGTGCATGGTCTCTAGTGCGGGCTCACCAGCGAGTGTTGCGCATCTCACGATATGTTCAGGTCCACACCGGCTACGGGCCGTTCCTGGAGAAACTGCGTGCCTTTCGCGGCTCGCCCGAGCCTTATGACGGCGTTGCGGACATCTGGTACGAGAGCCGGGAAGCCCTCGAGACGTTGGGGCACAATCCTGATGCGCGCGCTGCCAGCCGCAAACTGCCCGAAGATGAGCGACGGTTCATTGACTCAGCGCCGTCGCCAATTTGGATCGGCGAAGAGCGCAGCATCATTGCTGGACAACCCGGGATCACCAGGCTGTAACCCTTTTGACCCCATTCCTTCTAGGAGCTCAGACGATCCGGTGTCGTTCCGAAGTGCTGCCTTATTGCGTGATGTCCGCGGGGACTGAGCGACCTTCTAACAATTGTTCGTTGCCCCCGCATAGCAGACCGGCGAAATATCTACCGCCAGTCTGGAGAGTCGATGAGGCTGCCAGCCATTGATATGTCTACGATCCAGAAACGATTAGCGACCTAAGCGCCGTTCCGGCTTCAGCGCGAGGCCGACCACCATTTCCACCATCTGTTTCTTGAGTGCCTCCTGCCCGTCAGCAGCGAAAAGGTTCGTGCCGAAGATGCGCGAGAAGGTGGCGCGGTTGGAGACATTGAAAAAGCTCATTGCGCTGATGTGCCAGTGTAACTGAAGCGGCGTCACGTCGTCGCGAAACAGACCCGCCTCGCGGCCGCGTCGGCAGATTGCCTCCAGCTTTTGTATGGCGCCGGCATTCAGCAGACGGATCAGTTCGGATCGTTCCAGATAAGCCCCGTGATGGATGTTCTCGATCATGACGATCCGGATGAAGTCCGGGTGGCGGCTGTGGTGGTCGAAGGTGAATTCGGCGAGCAATTTCAAAGCCTCGACCGGCGGCAGGTGGTCGAGCTCCAGTTGCTGTTCGCCCGCCCGCACCTCTCGATAGGCTTCTTCCAGGACCCGGCCGTACAGCCCCTCCTTGTCGCCGAAATAATAGTAGATCATGCGCTTCGAGGTACTCGTCTTGGCTGAGATATCGTCGATGCGTGCCCCGGAGAGACCGTTGGCGGCAAACTCCGCCATCGCCACCGCAAGGATGTTGTTGCGGACGCCCGCGGGATCCTGCTTCCAGCCGCCGCTTCGTCCATTCGCCGGTTTGTCGTCCATGATCGATTGCCTCTCGGTCCGAACGGTTACATCGGAACGAGTCTTTAGCAAATTAACCGGATCGTACAACGTGATTGACGAAATTAACCAAATGGTACAAAGTGCAGACGGATATCGGGAGGAGCTTGCCGATCACTTGGCAAGTCCGGTTATCCGGGAGGTATGATTGACATCGTTTGCTGCTCGCGCGACGGCGGATGAAGGGAAAACGGCTCCCGATCAGCGGCGCGTGCTGGTCGGCCTGGTCGGCCGCGGCATCCAGCTGTCGCGCACGCCGGCGATGCATCAGGCCGAGGGCAGCGCGCGCGGCATCGCCTACATCTACCGTCTACTTGATGCCGACCGCATGGGTAAGGGCCCGCCGCGGCTGGACGACATTCTCGCTTTCGCCGGGCATTTCGGCTTCGACGGGCTGAACGTCACCTTCCCCTACAAGCAGGAGATCATTCCGCTGCTCGACGAATTGTCTGAGGCGGCGGAGGCAGTCGGCTCGGTCAACACGGTGGTGCTGCGCGGCGGCCGCCGGATCGGCCACAACACCGACTTGTGGGGTTTCATGGAGAGTTTCCGGCGCGGCATGGCGGGAGCGCCGCGCGATAGCGTGCTGCTGCTCGGAGCCGGAGGGGCGGGCGCGGCAGTGGCTCATGCTCTGCTCGAGCTCGGCGTCAGCCATCTGCACGTTGGCGACATCGCCCAAGTCAGGGCGGCCACGCTCGCCCGGCGGCTCTCATCGCGGTTCGGTTCCGACCGGGCAAGCGTTGTCTCGGATGTCGCGGCGGCGATGATGCAGGCCGACGGTATCGTCAACGCGACGCCGGTCGGCATGGCCAAGCTGCCGGGCATCCCGCTCGATCCGGCGCTGCTCAGGCCCGAATGCTGGGTCGCCGACATTGTTTATTTCCCGCTGGAGACCGAACTGCTCGCGGCTGCGAGACAGCGTGGCTGTCGTACGCTCGACGGCGAGGGCATGGCCGTCCATCAGGCGGCGCGAGCCTTCGAGCTTTTCACCGGCATTGCGCCGGATGTTGATCGGATGAGGGCGGCTTTCGCCGCCTTCGGCGACGCGCCCGCCGGAAACGGGCGAAGCCCTCATCAAGTGCAAGAGAATAAAACAGGGAGGAAGACATGATGTTGAAAACAACCCGCCGCGAATTTCTGGTCGGCACCGGTCTCGCTACGGCCGCCATGGCGTTTCCGGCCTTTGCGCAAGAGAAGCCCAAGCTGCGCTTCTCCGCCGTGTTTTCGGAGCAGGATATCCGCGCCGAGATGATGAAAAAATTCGCCGACGCCATCAAGGACGACTTCACCTTCGAAGGCTACTACGGCGGCAATCTCTTCAAGCAGGGAACCGAGCTCGTCGCTATCCAGCGCGGCAACCTGGAAATGGGCAACATCGCGCCGCAGGACGTCTCCAAGCAAATCCCGGCATGGTCGATCGTCACTGCGGGCTATCTCTTCCGCGACGCCGCCCATATGCGGAAATTCTTCGCGAGCGAACCGGGCGCGGAACTGAAGAAGATGACCGAGGACCAGCTCGGCATAAAGGTGCTCGGCCCCACCTATTTCGGCGTGCGCCAGCTGGGCCTCAAGCCTGCCAAGGAGATCAGGACACCCGCCGATCTTGCCGGCATCAAGCTCAGGATGCCGGGCGGCGATGCATGGCAGTTCCTCGGCTCGGCGCTCGGCGCCAACCCGACCCCGATGGCCTATGCGGAGGTCTACACCGGCCTGCAGACGGGTGCGATCGATGGTCAGGACAATCCGCTGCCGAATGTCGAGAACATGAAGTTTTACGAGGTGATGTCGCAGATCGTGCTCACCTCGCACCTCGTCGGCTTCGATCTTCTCGCGGTGTCGAAGAAGATTTGGGACGAAATGGGCGCCGAGAAGCAGGCAAGGTTCCAGGCGGCGGCCGATACGGCCATCGAATTCTCGACCGACAAGCACCTGGCACGGGAAAAAGAGCTGGTCGAGTTCTTCAAAGGCAAGGGATTAAAGCTTTATGAACCCGACGTTGCGGCCTTCCGCAAACATGTCCAGGAGCAGTATCTGGCTTCCGATTTGGCGAAAGACTGGTCAGTGGGCATGCTGGAAAAGATCAACGCCCTCTGAGCCGCCTCGGCTCCAGCGGTCAAGAACCCGCCGAAGCCGGTTGCTGCCACGTCTAATATCGTGAGGGACACCTGTCTTGAACGCCAACTCGCGCTTGATCGCCGGCAGACTTTATCGCGTTGCGGAGGCCGTGCTCGCGGCCATGATGGCGCTGATGTTTGCCGTATTCATCCTGCAGATCGCCTTCCGCTATCTGCTCAACCTGCCGATTGGCTGGACCAATGAGGTCAGCGTGATACTCTGGATCTGGCTGGTGCTTTGGGGGGCCGCCTTCGTGATCCGCGAAGAGGAGGAGATACGCTTCGATCTCTTCTATGCATCGGCCGGGCCAAGGGTCCGCCGTGTCATGTTCCTGGCCGCGGCCGCAGCGCTTATCGTGCTCTACACGATTTCTCTCCCAGCGGTCTTCGATTACGTGACCTTCATGAAGGTGGAGCACACCGCCTACTTGAAGTTCCGCTTCGATTGGGTCTTCTCCATCTATTTGGTCTTCGTCGTTGCCACGCTGGTTCGCTATCTTTGGCTTTCCTGGCGGACCGCCTTCGGCCCGGCTCCGAAGAGGCCCGATCCGACAGAGATGGGATCCGGCACGTGAACCTCGCCAGCCCCTTCTCTCTGTCGGTCATCGCGATCACCGCACTCGCCTTTCTTGGCCTGCCGATCGGTCACGCCATGCTCGCCGGCTCGATCCTTTACCTGCTGCTCGCCGGGCTCGACATGGGCACCGTCGCCGAGCAGCTCCTGAACGGCATGTACGCCAACTACATCATCCTAGCCGTCCCCCTGTTCGTGTTGGCCGCCGAGCTGATGAATATCGGCTTCATGACGGAGCGCCTGCTGCGCTTCTGCAACGCCTTCGTCGGCCGCTTCCGCGGCGGCCTCGCCTTTGTCAACATCGCCCAGGCGATCATCTTTGCCGGCATGTCGGGCTCGGCCATCGCCGACGCCGCCGGCCCCGGCAAACTCATGCAGAAGATGATGACCAAGGACGGAAAATATCCGCCGAGCTACGCCGCCGCGCTCTCGGCCGCGACTGCGGTGATCGGCCCGATTATCCCCCCTTCAATCCCGATGGTTGTCTACGCGCTCGTCTCAGACGCATCGATCGGCTATCTCTTCCTCGGCGGCGTCGTGCCGGGCCTGCTGATGGCGGGCTGCCAGATGATCATCGTCGCCTATCATGCCCGCGTCCGCGGCTTTCCTGTCGAGCCGCCGACGCCGCTGCGCAAACTGCCGCGCATCACCTGGCAGGCGCTGCCCTCGCTGATGATGCCCGTGGTGCTGCTGGGCGGCATCTATAGCGGCGCAACGACGCCGACCGAGGCGGCTGCCGTCGCCGGCGCCTACGCGCTGCTGGTTTCGGTCGTTCTCTACCGCAGCGTCAGCTTCGCCGATTTCTACCGCTCGGTGCTGGTCAGCGCCCGCACCAGCGCCTCGATCGGCATGCTGATCGGCGGCGCGCTGGTGTTCAACTATGTGGTCACCGTCGAAAACATCCCGCAGTCGGTGAGCGCGCTGCTGCAGACGTGGCAGCTGTCGCCTACCGGCTTCCTGATCCTCGTCAACATCCTGCTATTGCTGCTGGGCTGCGTGCTGGAGGGAACGACCATCCTGCTGGTGATCGTGCCGGTGCTCATCCCGACCGCGAGAGCCCTGGGCATCGATCTGGTGCATTTCGGCGTGGTGGTCGTGGTCAACATCATGCTCGGTCTCGTGACGCCGCCATACGGCCTGCTGCTCTTCATCATGAGCAGGATCGCCGAGGTGCCGTTCAGGGACCTTGTGCGCAATGTGCTGCCGTTCCTATGGGCGATGATCGGTTCGCTGGTGCTGATCACCTTCTTTCCGGGGCTCGTGCTCTGGCTGCCGCGCCTGCTCGGCTATCAGGGCTGATCGACAGGAGGAGATCGATGAAACCCATCTACGTGATCAACGGTCCGAACCTCAACCGCCTCGGAAAGCGCGAGCCGGAAATCTATGGCACGACGACGCTGGACGAGATCGAGGCGATGTGCCGGGAAGCCGCAGGGGCGTGGCCGATCCGCTTCCATCAGTCCAATGCGGAGCATGAAATCGTCGATTGGATCCACGGAGCGATCGACGACGGAGCGGGCATCCTCATCAACCCCGCCGGCCTCAGCTTCAGGTCTATCCCGGTCCTCGACGCGCTGAAGATGTTTCCCGGACCGATCGTCGAGCTGCACATCTCGAACATCCACCGCCGCGAGGCGATCTACCACCATTCATTGGTTTCGACCGTCGCGACGGCCGTCATCGCCGGTCTCGGCCCGCGCGGATATCCGACCGCGGTGAAATCGCTGATTGAACTGATCGGGCAGTAAGCCGGACCGACAGGTGCTGTCGGGCGGACCTATGCATCAGGAGAACGAACGAACTGGTTAGTACAGTGCCTGCGGAACGCCAAACCAAAAGGGAGGAAAAACAAAATGTGCCCACCAGGATGCTTGCATTCGATCTGTGAGAAGGCGACCCGCAGGGGTTTGCTGAAAGCCGGATTTACGCTTGGAATCGGCGCCGCGGCGACGGCTGCACTTGCACCTGTGCCTCCGGCCCAGGCGGCACCGGTCAATTTCACCGAGACGATCGACCTCTCACATGCGCTCTATGAGGGCTTTCCGACCTTCAGCGGCGAGAAGTGGTTCACGGTCGAACACCTCGTCACCTTCGCCAAGGACAAGGTGAACCTGAATCGGTGGACGATCGTCGAGCACAGCGGCACGCACATGGATGCACCGATCCACTTTTCGGCCGATGGCCTGACGGCCGATCTGATCCCGATCTCGGACCTGATCGTTCCCGTCGCCATCATCAACATCGCCGCGCACGCCGCTGACAATGCGGACACAAGCCTGACGCCGGACGACATCAAGGCCTGGGAGGCGAAGAACGGCAGGCTGCCGGACGGCTGCTGCGTGGTGATGAATTCCGGATGGCACAAGCTGGTTGGCGACCCGAAGTTCACCGGCAACGACAAGGAGAAGAGAAACCATACGCCTGGCTTTCACGTGGAGGCTGCGCAGTTCCTGATCGGCGAGCGCAACGTGAAGGGCATCGGCGTCGACACGCTTTCGCTCGACACCGGGCTCAACTCGAGCGGGGCGTTTCCGGTCCACTACGAATGGCTGGGCAGCGGCCGCTGGGGCATCGAGTGCCTGGCGAACCTCGATGCAATTCCCGAGTCCGGAGCGCGTCTGTTCCTTGGCATCCCCAAGGTGAAGGGCGCGACCGGCGGTCCCACCCGCGCAATCGCGCTTCTGTGACATCTAGGCAGAAGCAATGAAAACCTCCATCGCCACCGTTTCCATCAGCGGCGACCTGCGGGAAAAACTCGCTGCGATCGCCGCTGCCGGATTCGATGGCGTGGAGATATTCGAGAACGATTTCCTGGCCTTCGACGGCACGCCCGCCGAGGTCGGCCGCATGGTACGCGACCACGGACTGGAGATTACCCTGTTCCAGCCGTTTCGTGATTTCGAGGGCCTGCCCGAGCCGCAGCGCAGCCGCGCCCTCGACCGTGCCGAGCGCAAGTTCGACGTGATGCAGGACCTCGGCACCGACCTGATGCTCGTCTGCTCGTCGGTCTCCCCGGTGTCGCTCGGCGGCATCGACCGCGCCGCCGCGGACTTTCATGAGCTCGGCGAGCGCGCTGCAAAGCGGAGCTTGCGCGTAGGCTACGAGGCACTCGCCTGGGGCCGGCATGTCAATGACCATCGCGACGCCTGGGAGGTCGTGCGCCGCGCGGCGCATCCCAACATCGGGCTGATCCTGGATTCCTTCCACACGCTTGCCCGCAAGATAGACCTGTCCTCGATCCGCTCGATCCCCTCGGACAGGATCTTCATCGTCCAACTCGCCGACGCGCCGCTGATCGGCATGGACCTGCTCTACTGGAGCCGGCATTTCCGCAACATGCCGGGCGAGGGTGACTTGCCGGTGCGCGCGTTCATGCAGGCCGTCGCGGCAACTGGCTACGACGGCTACATATCGCTCGAAATTTTCAACGACCAGTTCCGCGGCGGCTCGGCCAAGGCCATCTCCGTCGACGGCAAGCGCTCGCTCGTCTGGCTGATGGACCAGGTGCGGCGGGAGGAGCCGGCGCTCGAGGTTTCGGCGCCGGCGATGCCAGACCGCATCGGCGTCGAAGGAGTCGAGTTTGTGGAATTCGCCGCGAATCCGGAAGGAGCGGTATCGCTCGGTAGCCTGCTCGCCACGCTGGAATTCTCCGAGGCCGGGCGTCATATCTCCAAGGATGTCACCCTCTACCGGCAGGGAGAGATCAACATCGTCGTCAACACCGAGCGGCAGGGTTTTGCGCACTCCTCCTTCGTCGTTCACGGGACGTCCGCTTATGCGATCGGATTGAAGGTCGAGGATGCGGCGGCGACCGTCGCTCGCGCCGAGACGCTGGGCGCCGAAATCTTCCAACAGCGGGTCGGCCCCGGCGAGCTGTCCATCCCGGCGATCCGCGGCGTCGGCGGCGGGCTGATCTATTTCCTCGATGGCAAGACAGATCTGGCCAAGGTCTGGGACATCGAGTTCAAGCCTGTCGCTGCTGCGAACATAGGCAGCGGCGTCGGCCTCACCCGCATCGATCATGTCGGCCAGACCATGTTTCACGAAGAGATGCCGAGCTGGCTGCTTTTCTACGTCTCGCTCTTCAGGACTACGAAGACGCCGATGGTCGACATCGTCGATCCGGCCGGCCTCGTTCGTAGCCAGGTGATCGAGGGTCTCGACAAGCGCCTCCGCCTTACCCTCAACGGCGCCGAGAGCCGCCGCACGCTTGCCGGCCACTTCATCGCCGAGACCTTTGGCTCGGGCATCCAGCATCTCGCAATGGCGACAGACGACATTTTCCTAACCGCCGAAAGGCTCGGGGCCAATGGCTTCGAGCCGCTGCAAATCTCGATGAACTACTATGACGACGTCGAGGCGCGCTTCGGCCTCGACCCCGATCTTGCCGACCGGCTGCGCGCGTCGAATATCCTCTACGACCGCGATGAGAAGGGCGAGTTCTTCCAGCTCTACGCGCCGACCTTTGGCGAAGGATTCATTTTCGAAATCGTCGAGCGGCGCGGCGCCTATGCAGGTTATGGCGGGCCGAATGCGCCGTTCCGCATCGCAGCGCAAAAGCGCATGATGCGGCCTGGTGGAATGCCGAAGGTCTGATCCGCATGGAATTTGCTCGCATCAACGGAGCGACGCTCCACCACCGACGCCGGCCGCTAGCCGGCCGGCCGACGATCGTCTTCATGAATTCGCTGGCCACGGATTTGCGCATCTGGAACGAAGTCGAACACCTGCTCGCAGCCGACAACGGCTTCGTATCTTGCGACAAGCGGGGGCATGGCCTTAGCGAACTTGGCAAGGCGCCGCACGCGATCGAAACACACGCGCCTGGCGGGCCTCGCCAAGCGAAATGAGAGGATAGCTGCCCAGCGCCAAAAGCTTCTGCTTGCCGTCGAACCGATAGGCGAGGCGCCATAGGCGGGTTCCGGTCGGTTGCACCGTCTGACAATTTCAAGAGCTTAGAAGCGGTTCGGGCGTTTCGACATTCACATCGGGAAGGGCCATTTCTGGGCCTCCTTTTGGCTGCTTCGACACCAACAGGATGTCCGATACCAACTGAAAATACCAACCCGCCGACCTGTTGGACCAAATACGCTGAAAGTCCTTGAAACGCGCCCAAATGCGCCTTGCGCGCCGAAAGAATCAACAATTTCACTGATTTGCACGAACAGAAGCGTAGGAGCTTCGGCGAAACTGTATGTCGGGAGAAGAGGGGATGGTGCCCAGAGGCGGAATCCAAGTAAAGAAAATCCTATTTTGCTTTCAGATGCTTAGGGGAAGCTCAATCGCAGCTACTTCCAACAAAAATACCAACAAAATATTTCTGTGGATAGGTTCGGTTCCCGAATAGGACCTGTCAGTCCCTTGCCACTGTCTCTTAGATGGCGCGCGTGATCGAGCCAGAGGGTTCGCTACCCCCGATCCCTCAAGGCAGCGTATCCGAGACTGTCAAGAGTCGCTCAGCTAAACCATGAATGGCTGCTTCGCGCCTCATTCCGGCCGTTCACTTGGACGCAGGCATCCTGTGAGTGACCGACCAGCTTCGCTGGGCTCGCGGCTCGCGCCGCACCGGGCGCTGGTGCGCGGCATAGGCGGCCGCCTATGCCTTCGGCATGATCTTCCCACCGCGGCCCGTTCCCATGAAACCGACGCTGTGGGCAATCATCCCTATTTGGCCGCCATTAGGGAGGCCCAAGAGTGACATCGGTCGTATAGTTCTCGAGCATGAAGTTGATGAAGTTGGCCTGGAACTGGCGCGTGTGGGCGTGCGCCAAAATGTCTGCCTGTTCCACGTCCTTCGCTTTGATCGCGGTGAACATGAGATGGTGCTCATCGGTAAGCAGATATCCATCGTGGGTTCGCTCCAGGAACTCAAAATGCAAATGGAGCATACGCCTACCTTGATCGAGCAATCGTTCGTAGAACGAGGCTAAGTAGGGGTTCCGGCCGGCATGCGCGATAGCCATGTGAAACTGTTTGTTGGTTTCGGACATGGCCAGATGATTGCCGGATTTGACTGCTGCCTCGAACTCGCGCTCGCGGCGAGCGATGTTCTTGAGGTCACCTTCAGTGCGAAGCTCAGCGGCGAGACGAGTGTTCATCCGCTGCGCGACGTCGAGCGCCTCAACGTATTTCGGGAAGCTTGCGATCTCGATAGGGGCGACAATGGTGCTTCTGTTTGGCAGCGTCACGACAAGCTCTTCGCCCGCGAGCCGGATGAGCGCTTCGCGCACGGGTGAGCGGGACATGTCGAACCGCTCCGACAGCGTCGTCTCGTCCAGCAGCGTACCCGGTTGAAGCTCCAGCGATAGGATTTCCCCGCGAAGCGTGTCGTAGACGCTCTTCCAACCCGTCCCCTTAGTCCGTTTTGGCTCCGTTCCCGCGTCCATCTCGCCCTCCTTATGCATTAGAGCACGCGCCTTGTGCGCCGGCTCGGACATGCGCCGCGATTCATATTGCCCCAAATCTGGGGTCATGTCGACACGTTGTACTTTTCCGTTGACATGTCGGCATGGTGCCGACAATATAAATCTTGTCGGCACGCTGCCGACATAAAAATGATCGGCCGAAGCCGACTTGCGCGGAGAACGCGCCTGAGGGCGCTCGAAGAGAGGAGAATTCAATGCTGCCTAGATTTCTTGCCGCCAGCCTGAAGGTGCTGTCGGCGGTTGCGATCGCCGTGACGATCTCGACCACGGTCCGTGCTCAATCAGCCGAGGGATATTGGGAGGGCGTTCAAAAGGCGGGCGTGCTGCGATGCGGAGCTGCCGTGGCGCCTCCTTACGTCATGCGCGATCCGGCAACTGGCGAGTATTCGGGGTTCTTTGCCGAACTCTGCCGCGAGTTCGCCGACGTCCTTAAGGTCAAGCCCCAGTTCGTCGACACAACCTGGGACAACATCGTCGCCGGACTTCAGGCGGGGAAGTGGGACCTCTCGTTGGCGCTCAATCGCACGCCGCCGCGTGCCATGGCCGTGAACTTCTCCATTCCCGCGATGGAGTACCAGATCTCGTTGGTCTACAATAAGAGCAACTCCAAGATCGCTGCGGACGCCAAGTCGGTCGCCGATATAGACAAGCCCGGCATCACGCTGGCAGTCATGTCCGGTACTGCGCAGGACAAGGCTATCTCTGCGGCGATCAAGCAGGCTCAAGTGCTACGGCTTCCAGGAAACGATGAGACCCGCCTGGCGTTGAAATCGCACCGTGCGGACATCCTCGTGGACGCTTCAGATACGAACGCGCTGTTCACGCAGGCCAATCCGGATTGGGCTGTCGCACTGAATCCGACGCCGGCGCTGGCGAAGCAAGGCGTTGCCTTCGGCCTCCCGCACAGCCTGTCGTTCTCCGATGTGGACGTTGTCAACATCTTCCTCGAAGAGAGGGTCGCGACGGGCCAGGTGGACGAACTGATCAAGAAAGCAAACGACGAAGTGCTCAGGGGCGCGAAATAGGCTTCGCGAAGAGGGCTGCGACGGATTGTCCGGCCCTCATTGCTATTCACGAAACTCGAAACGAATGAGGGTGTCCGCCATGCGCGATCAGCCGGCAGCTCCACTTGTCAGCGCGAGCGGGCTCCAAAAGAGCTATGGAGCCCTCAAAGTTCTCAAGGGCATCGATCTAACCATGAAACCGGGCGAGAGGCTGGTCGTGATCGGTCCCAGCGGCGGCGGCAAAAGCACGCTGCTCAGGGTCATGATGGGCTTGGAAACCATCAACGGCGGATCGGTCACTCTAGCCGGCAAGCCATACATTCGGGCGGGTGCGACCCCGGCGCGCACCGTTATCGATATCGCGGTGCGACGCTCGATCGGAATGGTCTTCCAGCACTACACGCTGTTCCCTCATCTGAACGTGATGCAGAACCTGATCCTTGCCCCGTGCAAGGTCCGCGGCGAGAAGAAGGCCAAGGCATCCGAAAGAGCGGCCGCTCTGCTTTCCCGGTTCGGTCTTGGCGAAAAACTGGCCGCCTATCCCTCCCAGCTGTCGGGGGGCCAGAAGCAGCGTGTCGCCATTGCTCGCGCGCTCATGCTTGATCCCAAGCTGATGCTTTTCGACGAGGTGACTTCGGCCCTTGATCCGGAACTCGTCGGCGAGGTCGAGCAGGTCATTCTTCAGCTCGCCAAGCAAGACATGCCGATGATGATTGTCACGCACGACATGTGGTTTGCCAAAAACATCGCCTCGCGGGTGTTGTTCTGTGCGGGTGGCGTAATCGTCGAGGACGGTCCGCCCGAGCAGGTGCTCGGCTCGCCCAAAGAGGAGAGAACCCGGGACTTCATCGACCGCGTCTTCCACATTCGGCAGTGAGGCAGCGCGATGAATTACAGTTTCGATTTCCAGTCCGTCACGCGCAATCTTGGTCCACTTTTCGACGGTCTCGCGGTGACTCTCCAGCTTACGGTAGCCGCGAATGCGATCGGCCTCACCCTAGGCTTTGTGCTCGCGTTGCTCTTGATGAGCCCCTGGCGTTTGATGCGGCTGCCCGTGACCCTTTTCGTGGAGTTTTTCCGCTGCACGCCTGCGCTCGTCCAGATCATCTGGTTCTTTTACTGCGTGCCAATGCTGTTCAACGTGTTTCTGGGCTCCATCACCATGGGCATATTGGCTTTGGGGTTCAACCTCGCCGCGTTCAACGCGGAAGCCTACCGTGCTTCCATCCAGGCCGTTCCGCGCGAACAGCTCGACGCTGGCATCGCGCTTGGGCTGAACCCTGTTCAGCGCATCCTCTACATCGTCCTGCCGACTGCCTTTCGTGCCTCGATCCCCGTTTTGCTGACCAACGGCATAGTGATCTTCCAGCAGAGCGCGCTAGTGGCGATCGTGGCCGTCCAGGACCTGATGTATCAGGCAAAATCTCTCGCGACCCAAACATATCGTCCAATCGAGACCTTCTCAGTGGCGGCGCTGATTTATTTCGCCGTCTCGTTCCCGGTGACCCAGCTCGTCGACTATCTCGAGCGTCGCCGCTTGGCGGTTGCCGGATAGGAGATGGCCATGGACTCTCTCGATTTCACTGTCGTCCTTCGGTTCCGCGATGCCCTCCTGCAAGGCCTCTCCACCACGCTGGAACTCACTTTGATCTGCGTCGTCCTGGGCTGCTCAATCGGATTTGCGGTCGGGCTGGCGAGGACATCCACAAATCTTGTGCTTCGCAATTTGTCGAGTGTCTATGTCGAGTTCTTCCGAGGCACTCCGGTCCTGATTCAGCTTTTCTGGATTTTCTTCTGCCTGCCGTTGCTGCTCGGCATCGAACTCTCGAATTTCGCGTCCGGGGTCATCGCTCTCACGCTCTATATGGGGGCAATCACCAGCGAGACATTCCGGGCGTCCCTTAAATCGATCGGACGGGAGCAGTACGATGCTTGCGTGGCACTCGGCTTGCCACGGTGGACGCAGATCACGAGTGTCGTGCTTCCCCAGGCCTTGCTGCGCGCCATCCCCACCTTGCTGTCGAATTGCGTGAGCCTCTTCAAGGAAAGCGCACTCGTGTCGGCGGTTGGCATGGCCGACCTGATGTTCATCGGCTCGAACATTTCCAACAACACGGCGCGTCCGGTCGAGGTCCTGACGGTCGTCGCTCTGATCTACTTCGTCATCGCGTTCCCACTGACCAGGGCGGTGACTGTGATCGAGAGGCGCATCCTCCAGAAACTAGCGGTCTGAACCGCGCGATCCACAAAGACAAAGGAGAAGATTATGAAGCTAAAAGGTGTGATGCCGGCCCTGGTGACGCCATTTGATGCCGCAGGAAAGATCGATTTCAAGGCGTTCGAGAAGCTTCTGACCAAGCTGCGCGCCGACGGAGTATCGGGTTGGGTGCCCTGTGGATCGACAGGCGAATACAACGCAATGACGGCGGACGAGCGTGCTTCAGTCCTGAAGTTCGTGGCCGAGTTCGCCAACAAGGACGAACTTCTGATTGCCGGAACGAATGCTGGGTCAACCTGGGAAGTAATCGAGCACACCATACGCGCGCGCGCGCTTGGCTACGGCACCGTGCTGCTTTCGGCGCCATACTATGCAACGCCGGCGCCGAACGAGCTCATCTCGCACTATCGCGCGGTGCTGGATGCCGTAGACGTTGAAATCGTAGTCTACAATTATCCGCCCAAGGTGGGCGTCGAAGTAGGGCTTGAGGTGCTGGACGCATTCGTCGACGAGCCGCGCATCATCGGCATCAAGGAGTCCAGCGGCAACTTGCTGCGCGCCATCGACATCCGCTCGCGCTTTGGCGACCGCTACCAGGTCACCAACGGTTCGGACGACCAGACGCTGGACTTCTATCTCTGGGGCGCAACCTCCTGGATTTGCGGCCCCGCGAATTGCATGGCCAAGGCCTGTGTGGACCTCGTGAAGACGATCGAGTCCGGTGACTGGATCGGTGCTCGCGACAAGATGCAGGTGATCTACGGAGCCATGTCGAGCCTGGAGAGCGGCAAGTTCGTGCAAAAGGTGAAGTATGGTTGTGAGTTGGCCGGAACCCCGGTCGGTAATGGTCGCGGACCGCTGCTGCCATTGAACGAGGAAGAAAAGGTGGCCTTCGCGAAGGCCATGGCTCCCGTCCTGGGTTGATCTAGCATGGCTCGATCGCAACAACCGAACTCAAAGACCGTGGTCGTTGGCGCCGGCATAATCGGCACCACGATAGCCTACACGTTGCAGCGACGCGGCGAGACCGTCGTTCTGATTGATCGAAATCAGCCGGGCAGGGGTGCATCCTTCGGCAACATGGCGAGCATCGCGGTGACCGAGTTCATGCCGGCATCGCGACCCAGCGTCTGGGCGCAAATGCCGAAATGGCTGCTCGATCGGGAAGGCCCGATGCGAATCCGCCCCGCCTACATGCCGAGGCTGGTACCGTGGTTCCTGCGCTTTCTCGCAGCCAGCTGGCCGTCGAAGCTGCGCGAACTGGAAGCCGCCGGTGCCGCGCTCTGCGGGCGCGTACACGAAGACCTGGCAGCGCTTCTGAGCGAGACCGGGCTGCAGCACATGCTGAGTGCCGAGGGTTGCCTTAGCCTTTATGCCGACGAGGCGGAATTTCGCGCCGACCGCGAGCATATTAAGATCCTCGAGCGCTTCGGTTTGCGCCACCAGGTGCTCCATGGCTATGCAATCCGCGAACTGGAACCGGCACTTGCGAGCAAGATCGGCAAGGCAGTCCTTTTCCCCGACAACCGTTCGATATCGGATCCGTACAAGCTCGTCGTAGCGCTGCTCGAGGCGTTCCAGGCGCTCGGCGGCACGATCGTGCGAGGCGATGTGGTGGCCTTCGAGCAAAGTGAGACAGGGATTTCCGCGCTGCGGCTCAAGGACGGACGACGCCTCGAGGCCGATCGCGTCGTGCTTGCCGCCGGGGCCTATACTGCCGGCTTCTCCACCAAGCTGGGCGAACCGATTCCCCTCGAGACCGAGCGCGGCTATTCCACGCAGATCATGGCCCCTGGCATTTCGATGCGCCACTCGATCATCTGGCCAGCCCGAGCCTTCATGGTGACGCCTACGGCCGGTGGCATACGCGTCGGCGGCACGGTGGAAATGGCGGGCCTCGAAGCTCCGCCAGACTATCGCCGTGCCAAGGTGCTGGTGAAGCGGGCGAAGGAAGCCTTGCCGGACCTGACGGTCGACGAGGCCAGCGAATGGATGGGGCACCGCCCTGCTTTGCCCGACACGGTACCAGTCATGGGACCTTCCGCGAAGCATCACAATGTTTTCTATGCAACCGGGCACGGGCATTTGGGACTGACGTATGCGGCGACCACCGGCCGGCTGATGGCCGATCTCGTGACAGGCGCCAAGCCGCCCATCGATATGAATCCCTATCGCGTCGACCGCTTCTAGAAAGCGCCGCGATGCTCGACAGGAAGGGACGGACCATGCGAAGCCAACTCTATATCGATGCAAATGGGTTCAGCCCGTGAAGGGCGGCAGCACTCAGCTCATCACGAAATACGTCACTGACCCCTGGGCCTGGTAGGAGCCGGCACATGCGCTTCGAAAAATCCCTCGAACTTTTGCTCGTCCATTGCCAGGGCGAGCTTGGTCATGTGCTGACCGGCGGCGCGCCAGAAATCCCGGGCAGTACCATGCTCGACAAGATGAACCACATCAACGCCGTGGATGACAGCCTGCGTCGCATCGTCACCAGAGAACCGCGCGCGAATGTGGCCATGTCGGTGAACCTACTGGTCGCGCCGACTCGAGCCGATGCGGATGCCGGCTTCATCGTGTTGCAGGCAGACAAGGCTCATCCCATGTCTGGCAGCAACTGCATTTGCGTCGTCACGGCGATTCTCGAAAGCGGATGCGTCGCCATGCACGAGCCCGAGACGGTCGTGCGGCTGGACACGCCTGCTGGCCTCATCGTGGCGCGGGCGCGCTGCGATAACGGACGCTGTCTGTCCGTCAGCCTCGACAACGTTCCGAGCTTCGCGGAGCTGCTTGACCAAGCAATCGACACGCCGCAATGGGGCAAGGTCAAGGTCGATGTCGCGTTCGGCGGCGTCTACTATGCTCTGGTTGACGTGGGCCAGATCGGGCTTGCCATCAAGCCATCCAACGCGCGCGGGCTCGCCGAAGCCGGTATCGAGCTCAAGCGCCTGCTCGCGGAGCAGGTGACGGTGAGCCATCCCACGCTCTCGGGTGTCGACGAGATTGCCTACGTCATGTTCCGCGATCACGAGCCCGATGGCGCGGTGCGTACCTGCACGACGCTGCCGCCGGGCCGGGTGGACCGCTCGCCATGCGGCACCGGAAGTTCCGCCAACCTCGCGGCGCTTTTTGCACGCGGCCTGGTGAAAGTCGGCGATGCCCGCATCTCACGGTCCATCATCGGCGGCGAGTTCACGGCCGAGGCGATAGGCGAAGCGGAAATCGGCGGCCGCAAGGCCGTGCTGCCGCGCGTCACAGGTCGTGGTTATGTCTTCGGCCGTTCGGAGTTGCGGATTGCGGACGACGAACCATTCCCTGTTGGCTTTGTGCTCTCCGACACTTGGGGACCCCAGGTCGATCAGTTGACGTAAGTGAGACAAGGATGGGCAAGCTGATTGGCGACCCAGACTGTTCTCGTTATGGCGGAATCCGGCGATATCGGCGCGGTAATCGTCGAAAATTTGCCGCGGAAGGAGCCCGTCCCATCGCTCTGATGTCCTTTTGCAAGTGCGATCTGCGCAATAATCCACCCGACACCGATTTCTTCGGTCGGGTTTCTCATTGACGGAGCGCCTATCGGTGGAGACGTGGCCTGGGACGCGGGTGAACAAGCTCTGATGCGCGGGTTGGCTACCGCATGTCCATGTATTCGTCCGGGGCTGGTCCTCTCTTACAACGGGCGTCGGCATTGCCGGCCACAAAGCGTTGCCGGGAATTCCCCATTCAATGCCACGTCCCCGCCGATAGGCGCGATGATTATTCTCGTCGCGACCGAGGATCAGGTTCCTGCCTGCTGCTCATCCGCCCGGGCGATGGCCCACATGAAAGCAGCGAGCTCCCGAGCTATTGCGGTCACAGCCACGGTGCTGCGCTTGCCACGCGCGACCAGGGCCCTGTAGCGCTTGGTCAAGCGTGCCTGTGCGTTCCACGCTATGTCTCGCACGACTTCAGGCAGGTGGCGGCTTTCGAAGTATTTTGTTTTCCCCAGTTTGGCCGGATAGCGGTAGGTCCAGGCGCTCTCGGCCAAGACGCGGCGCACTCGGGCATTCCCAGTCTTGGTGATACCGCCCCGTCGCACGGCGTCCCCGGTCGAGCGCTCCGAGGGGACAAGTCCGAGATAAGCCATCAGTTGTCGCGGGTTGGCAAAGCGGCGTACATCGCCGATTTCGACCATGAAGGTAGCCGCACAAATGAGCTTGACCCCACGCAAAGCCTGCAAGCGTTCGACTACCGGCGCGAGTGGCCAGTCGAGCAGGCCGTCCTCGATTGCTTTTTCCAGGCGCGCTACTCTTTCCCGGCACTGCGACTCTGCGAGGATCAACTCCTGCAGGACAGCTTCCTGACTGCGGTATGAGAAGCTCTGTCCATGCAGCCACCTGAGATACCTCGTCCCCCAGGTCTTCAAGCCCGGGTAAATCTTGCCGTGTCGCAACAGGAAGGATCGAATCTCCTGCCGCTTGCGGGTTCGATCCTTCACCGCAGCCTCGCGGGCGCGGATCAGGTCCCGCATAGCCTCATGAGCAGCGTCCGGTGTCCAGATCTCCGTCAGTTCACCGGCACGGAACAGCCGGGCAAGTTTCTCGGCATCGCGGCGGTTCGTCTTGACCCGATCGCCAGGCTTGCGCGGGATCAGAGATGGAGCGATCACGGCGCACTCGTGGCCAAGCGCTTCGATCTCCCGCTTCAGACCGTATCCGGTGGGTCCAGCCTCATAGCAAAATCTCAATCGTACACCTGGACGTCCGAGCTTGCGGACGAGACGGCGTACTGACGCACTATCGGACGATATCTCTCCGACATATCGAACCTCGCCCGTACGGCCGCTCTCGGCGAGAGCAACAGCATGCCGATCCTTCGCAACATCCAATCCTACGAAAACTTCGCTATATTCTTCCACGGTTCGTCCTCCTGGCATGAGGATAGGCTCGACGAGCAACCCTCGTTTCAACACTGCCAGTGTAGGGCGAACCACCTCACAGCCGGCAACCAGAAAGGACATAAGGTCTTACGAAGGTCGCACAAGCCAAGCGCCGAAGCGCGGCCGGCGCATTGGCGCCGCTGACAGTCGGCTTGGCACAAGGAGTTTCAGCTTTTTTGCCGCCGCCGATCTCGGAAGGAAGCAATCCAGCACTTCAAGACAACGGCGGGCGACGCACCGTCAATATGGCGAGCCGCGCCGTCCGTCTCGGGGATGCCAATGCCCTACGGCGCGAGCAAGGCAGCGCCCTTCAATCTGACGAAGTCCATTGCTGCTCCTTCGGCACTGATGGCGTAACGGCCGTTGCAATCGCGCCGGCTGGGTGCGAACCGACATGGCTGACGATTTTGTCGCGGCGCACGGCAAGCAAACCGCGGTGGCGGACATTCCGATCGGCGAGATGGCCTTGCCGGCCGAGGTTTTCGAACTTGTCGCCTCGTGATGAGCCCATCGCAGGCCTCGGTCAACGGTGCGACGCTCGACGTCGATGGCGGCAGTTATGACGAGCACCGCATCGGCAAACTGGGGAGCGGCAGCGTTCACCAACATCCGGTGAGCGATCACACCGCAGACGACACGGTTGGGATCGCAGATCAAGGCGAACCTGGCTTACTGCGACGCCGAGCAGCTACCGATCTGGTGGCTCAAGAGGCACGATCTGATTCCGTGCGGCCCCGACCTCACACCCGACGAGATTAAGGCGAAGGTTCTGGAGGAGATCGTCACCACCATCCCCCGCCTTCAACTAATCCCTCCTGGTCGCGGGCGCTGGTTCCGTCTATCGCGAATCCCAGCCGAAACCCGCCGGGAATTTTGGCCCCTTGCAGCCATATCAGCGGTCGCCGATCACCGACTGCGTCGGCGCTGCCAATCCGAAGCGTCCACCTTTGGCGCCACACCTCGAACACGACAATATAGTCTCTGTCTGGCCTCGAAGGCGCGCAGCGCGTTCAGGTAGGCCGAGTTCGCGTTCGGGTGACTCTTGCGCTGAGAAACTCAACCGGCTCGTGGCCAGGACCACCTCATGAAGCTACTGCTCGGTCGCAGATTCTTCGGCCTTCAGGACCCGAACCCCCGATCGAGAATTGGGCCGTCAATATGGCCGGTTACAAATGCGTGTCAATCCGCGAACCCGGCAGGGACTCGCCGATTGAAAGGGGACTGGCGGCAGGCTTATTTTGATCCAGTGCTTCACAGGTCGCGTCTGCCCTGGTTAGCCTCAAAATTCGAAGTTATAGCTACATGGAATTCATGAGATCACACAAAGTGCAAAGTGGAAGGGCGAAATGTGATCCATCCGAAACGTGGATGAACAATATCCAAGCAATCGATTTTCAAGAATCCAAAGTAAAGGTTAAAAGTGCCATGGGGGCCATCATCAGGAGTATGTCCGATGGCAAACGCTCTTCGCGGCATGACCGGACCCGATACCTTCTTCAGCAGTGAGAGCGACGATCTGATCGAGCAGCCTCAGGGCGTTGACTGGATCGACGGTCGCGGCGGCCACGAGTCCATCCCGTCCGGTGAGGTCATTTACGGCGCAAGGAGAGACCAGATCTTCGGACAAGAGGGCGTTGACTACCCTCTACCCGATGGCCACGACAAACCGCGCACTATTCGGGACCCATGTTTTGACGTGCTTGATTGGTGATGAAATGCGAACGCTGCTCATTGATCATCATGCCCACCTTACACGCACAATACAGGGGGCGCTCGAGGATTGCGGTTTCGCCGTTGATGTGGCTCGTACCCTGGACGAGGCATCCACTGCATTTTGTTGCGCGAGCTATCACATTCTCCTGTTGGAGTTGGTCATGCCGGACGGTGATAGCTTGCCCTGGCTGGCACAGTTAAGGAGCAACGGGCATTCGGTTCCTGCCCTCATCATGAGCAGTGTCGACGATCTCGAAAAACGTATCGCGATTTTCAACGGTGGTGCGGACGATTTCCTGCGTAAGCCCTTCTGCACCGAAGAGCTCATCGCCAGAATGCGAGCCATTCTGCGGCGTTCAACACAAATTACCGACCCCACCCTTGCATTTGGCAACCTGCAATTCGATCCGATCGGCCGACAAGTTTTCGTTGAGGGCCAGGCAGTAAAGATAGCACGCCGCGAACTGTGTATTCTCGAGCATCTACTCAACCGCGCAGGCCGCACTGTTCCACGCGCGCAGCTAGAAGATAGCCTCTATGCGTTCGACGATGAAGTTTCGGCCAACGCGCTCGAAGTCGGCATCTATCGCTTGCGCAAAAATCTGAGTCAGTCAGGGGCAACGCTGCGAATCAACACAGCGCGTGGCATTGGCTACATCCTTGAATTGACTGACGCACCATCTGCCTAAGCTGGTCGCATTTGAAAGCGAAGATTGCCTTGAAAGTCGTTCCTATTGGCCATCCTGCCACCAATCGTCGGTCGACCGTAATTGGCGGTTTGAGAACTATGGCTTCTCCTTGCTCGGCCTATCTACTTTGCGCGCTCATTCTGTTTTTCCCATTTTCTGCTACGGCCCAAAACAAGCGGTACGAAGGCGCACCGCGTGCCACTGCCAATAGCATCAACGGCACGCTGAATCTTTCCTCTTCGCTTGGCAAGACAATTCATTTGTCCGCACCAGCCGCCAGCATCTTTATTGCCGATCCGACGATCGCAGATTTTCAGGCACCCTCGAATAAGACTGTCTTCGTCTTTGGCAAGAAATCCGGGCGGACCAGCCTATTCGCTTTGGACGCCAACGGGGAGGCTCTCGCGCAATTGCATATTGTTGTCACTGAACCCATCGAGGATCTGCGCGCCATGTTGAGGACTCGGGTCGGCGACTATCCAATCCACGTCAGCTATACGCCGCGCGGCGCGATCCTTAGCGGGACAGCGCCCAATGCCCAAGTCGTCGACACCGCAACGAAAGTCACTGAGCAATTTCTCGGTGACGGTGCGCAGGTCGTCAATGAGATTCAAGTCGCTGGGTCGTTGCAGGTCAATCTGAGTGTGCGCGTAGCTGAAGTCTCCCGTAGCGCCATGAAGGAACTCGGTATCAACCTGTCCGCTTTCGGCAAAATCGGCAATCTGACAGTGGGTTTGGCCAGCGGCAAAGGTGCCGGTTCTGGTGCGGCGAGCGGCGGCGGTACGGCCGGCGTCGCGTACAATGATGGCAATGTCAGCCTTGGCGCGGTTCTCGACGCGCTTGCAAAGGAGCATGTCGCTTCTGTCTTAGCTGAGCCGAATCTCACCGCGATGTCCGGTGAATCCGCCAACTTCCTGGCCGGCGGTGAATTTCCCATTCCGGTCGTGCAGGGGAGTGGGCAAGTCTCGGTTGAATTCCGTCACTTCGGCGTCGGCTT
This sequence comes from Mesorhizobium montanum, assembly GCF_033977145.1. NCBI lineage: Bacteria > Pseudomonadati > Pseudomonadota > Alphaproteobacteria > Hyphomicrobiales > Phyllobacteriaceae > Mesorhizobium > Mesorhizobium montanum. The sequence continues at coordinate 82,731 of NZ_JAVIJF010000026.1, forward strand.
GGAGTTCGTGCCAACCGTTCTCAATAACGAGCAGATCAATATTCGCGTGAAGTCGGAAGCCAGTGAGCTGTCGACACAAGGTGCCGTCCAAATCAACGGTATTTCCGTGCCTGCCATCTCCACCCGGCGTGCCGAGACCGCCGTTGAGCTCGGCAGCGGTCAAAGCTTTGCAATCGGTGGGCTGATCAGGCGTAGCGTCAATACTGATATTCGCGCCTTCCCTTGGCTGGGCGACTTGCCGATCCTCGGCGCGCTGTTCCGTTCGTCATCATTTCAAAAGGAGGAGACGGAACTGGTTATCATAGTCACACCTTACATCGTGAGGCCTGGATCAAATCCCAAGCAGATGAGCGCACCCACCGATCGCCTCGGCTCAGCTTCCGACGTGGAGGCCACTCCGATGAATTCATCGGAAAATCCGCCGCAAGACCACGCTACCGGCGGCTCAGGCGCCTTGGACGGCTTCATCATCGAATAGTAACGCCCATGATGATGCGGATCACAAGCCTCCTGGTCGCTCTGAGCGCAAGCGTGAGTGGCTGCACAAGCTCCTCGCCGGTTGAGTCATCGACCGAAATCATTGTCCGGCAGGAGAACAAGGTCTTGTTCTTGCATAGCCTTCGCGCTGTCGAACGGCAGCGTTTGCGTAATTTCATTGCGAGTGCCAGCCGTGGCCGGAGCGATGCCGTCCATCTTTTTATCAGCGGCCCGCCCTGGCTCGGCGCACAGATCGCCAGTCAGGTGATGGAGATGGGAGTTGACGGCTACAACATCCGCCTCTTTGAACAGCACCACCGTTCTGCAGCGCGAATAGAGGCGATTGTCTACGACAGCCTCCCTCCTGACTGTCCGCCATTTTCCGGCCCTTTAGCCAATGACAGTTCCTTCGACCGGACGCTTGGCTGTTCGACTCGCCGCAATTTGGCGGTCATGGTCAACGATCCGCGCGACTTGATCGACAACAACGCTGTCAGGCCAAGTCTCGGTGATCGCGCGGCTATCCCGGTTGCCAAATACAGGACCTTCGAGACGGGCAAGACCAGCAGCGCAGAACAGGGAAAGTAACAGCAATTGGGGCCATGGCACATACGCCGCCAGGCAACGCATGACGGCGGTTGCGCAAGGGCAGGAATGGTCGCTGGGTGCCAACGGTATCGATGGAGGCATTACGCAACGGGCTATGCCGGGCGGCGATTAAATTTAGGCGATCGGACTTGAGGAACCTCTCCCCAAAAGCCCTTCAGAGCGTTGTCAGAATGTTGCCTGGGTTGCCCTGGGATGAAGCATTCGTTGGAATTACTGATCGACTTCTCACGCCGCCGCCGTGAAATACCTCCTGTCCTGTGTCACATTTTCGATCCGCCTGTACCACGTGCAGAAGGTGATCGGGATAACTATGGTGCTCCGGCTCTGACGCTCGAGGAGTTCGCGCGTTGTTCGACAACTCCTCCTCGTCAACCCACGCCTGCAAATGGCAATGGTCGTGGGAAGATCAGTCTAAAGACAGCCGCGCATTCATTGGGGGGCGCTATCGCAGTCGGACAGACTTCGCCTTCCTGCCAGGCCACTCTCAGGCACCGGATCGAGTAGAGCTACGCTCTGCGTCGGCGATCGACCCGCGGAACTGTTGTCCGAAGGATTCACGAAAATCGTTTTTGGATGGCGCGCCGACGATGCAATGCACGATCTGTCACGTCCAAGGGTTAACCCTGTCGCCACCTAGCCCACCAATCAAGCGACAAAGTTTGTACAGCCGCTGATTGGCAGGATAGGCCAATCCGCGCCGAAGGAGACGCGGATTGCTTTGTCAGGCCACGCGTTGAGCCAGCGTCGCCATACCTACAAAGTCGGGAACGCCTGCCGCTTGCATGGGGCCAGCCTCAAGGCTTGCCTTCAGATCGGCTAGATAATTCTCCGCGTAGGATTTGGCGGCTTCGACCGGTAGGTTGACGCCGGCCGTAAAGGCCTCTTCCAGCGCCGCCTTCGCGAGCCCGTTGCGAATCGCGAGTTTGACCTCGGGGCCAGCGACAAGGCCTACAGCCTGAGCAGCGAGATCCAGCCCTGCCTCGGCCAATGCCTTCTTAATGTTGCCTCCACTAATAGCGGTATGAATGAGTTTCCCTGCTTGCGACGCCCCCTCGAGCGCCATTGAAACGGCATCGGCGATTTGGCCCAGGCCCGGAACGAAGCTGAGGAGGCCTACAGCCGTCGCGGCCCAATCAAAAACTTTGGAACCCACCTTGAGCACGCCGTCGATGGTGTGCATAAAAGCCCCGCCATTCTTCTTGGCAGACTTGGTGTCGGGCTGGTCCGCCACACCCATCTTCATATCCGCGACCGCGTCCTGATCTGCCGCGGTCTTGGGAACATGGGCCTTCGCCTGCTGAACCGTGCGGTTCGCAACGGTCATATCGTTATAAAATTTGGCGAAGTCCCGGTTGCTGATGTTGCCAGAATCGACAGTATGTCCGCCGCCAAAATCGAAGAACCGATGATGCGTCTTATAGCCCGTAATTGAATTGTTCAGCAAACCGAACAATAAGGGATCTGACAGTAGCTGCGACGCCGCTTGTTGTACCTTTGGACTGAGACTCTTGTCGTCCGCCATCTTCGCCAGTTTGTCCCGGGTCAGGACACCGCTACCAAAAAAGGCTTGCTGATTGCGGTTAATCATATCGAGCGTGTTCAGCTCGGGTTGCGTGAGGCTCATCGACGATGAAGCGACTTGCAGGAAGTCGTATTTGTGGACCTTATCGATCGAGCCACCGTATAACTGCTTCCAGGAATCCGGGTGGGTGAGGAAGTATTGGGCGGCCGCAGTGACTTGGGGCGGGCATTTGCCGGTTTTTGCTGTGCCGTCAACGATCTGCCGGAAATCAGCCAAGCTCAGGTTCTCGGGTAGGTTGTCGGAGTACCGGTAAAGCTCGCGCACTGCATCGTTCAAGGTCATGACCGTCGGCTGACCATTTCCAGATCCGTCGGATGGGATGTAGTTCTGCTCGTAGCTTCGTGCCTGCTGGTCCTGGAAGGCGGCGACTTGTGGGTGAAGGTCTGAGAACCCGGACAAATCCTTTGCCTTGATCTTGCCGCCGCAGCGGCCATCACCCTGCGAGCCGATGGCATAAAAGAGCTCCGGGTCCTGCTGCAAGCTTTCGATTGCAGCCTTAAGATCCGGCGGCGTGGACGGATCATTGGCTAGCTCGCTCAGCGAATCCCAACTGAGCGGGCATTTGTCCTTATGGCGGTTCAGCACCGCTACAATCTGCAGCTCTGGCTCAGTCAGCTTGCCGCCACACCACGTGATCCGCGTGCCCGCTATCGGCGCCGGCGCGATGGGAGGTGGCGCGATGGGAGGCGAAGCGACTGCAGGGAGGGCTTGATCCATTGATTTCAATGCCTCCCTCAGAGCGGGTGGCATGAGCTCGAGCGGGTGCTGTCGCAAGGCTTGCAGCGATGACTTCACATCTGGCGACAGTTCGTCAAGCGGGTGCTGCTGGAGTTCGTCCATGGCCGACTTCAAATTCGCTGGCGGCAGGCCCAGTTGCGCGAAGGAATCGGGAGCGTTTTCCTGCGGCGAGCAACTGGACAGCATCGCCTGGAAGGGCAGAAACGCGCCTTGCCCGGTCTGGGCGACAATTTGTGGAGAAGGTTCCGGGCCCGACCAGGCCTGGGGGGAGGGGGCGGGGGTGGAGCTATTTGCTGTCAAAAGGTTAAGCGACATCGTGCATCCTCACAGTTGAGATTAAAAGCCGCCACAATTGCGTCACCTGGTGCCACTGTCGTTCCCGACGAACGACGGCCGCATGACTAACGCGCGGCTATCAATGCTGCCGATTCTTAGTTCCTCGTCAGCGACAACACCGGTTACAAGGTTCAGCTGTCGAACAGCTGACGAGTGCGGAAGGAAGCGCGATTGCTAGGGTATGGCGGCCGTGTTGCTTCGTGCGGGAAGCTGCGGTGTATCCTCAATTGTCATCTCTGGCTCTGTGCAGGCTCACGGACGACGCTGTCCTGATGCGGCACTTCGGAAGAGAACGGGCCTTCCGGTCGCCCATCGCGAACGACCACGGTCGAGGAGCCACGAAACAACATCAGTTCCGTCTTCTTTGGAGGCGTCCCGCTGTCGTGAGGTCCCGCCTGTGCCTCGGCTACGAGACCGTTGTATGTCTGCTCCACAAGCACAATGAAGCGGGGTGGGCCGGAAACCATGACCAGGCCCTTTCCCGGTGCCGGTCTCACAACGTAGCGCTCGTCGGAAATTCCAAGCTCATCAAGGGCCGCCTTGAACACCTCGAAGCGGACCGAAGTCAAAACCAGCATACGAGTCTGCGCTTCTTTCGCAGCAGTTACGTGGAGCACAAGCCCATCATAATACCATTGGAGATCGTAGAGGTCGGTCAAGCGGTCCAGAAACGCGCGCGGCGACATACTCGGCATACGCCCGCGGATGCGCCCCTTTACCTCGGAGCTGACGTCGACGTCGACATTGAGGTTGTTGCCGAATTCTCGCAAAGCGGCAGACAGGTCCTGATCCAGAACTGTATACCTATAAGGCGTTGACGGCAGCGACAGCGGGGCCGCCAGCGTCGCATGAATGCCGGTAGAGAGAAGAACACCGAGAAAGAGAACTCTCATCCCAATGTGGAGAATGGTAGACTGGATCAACTTTCCCGGCATCTTGTCCCCAATCGAAGGCTGAAATTCGTGCTGACCTGGACGCCGAACGTGGCCTTTAAATGACGCTTCGTGGCCAGTTCGTCAGCTTGTCGTCAGTTCGCCTCCCTAGGAGAGAAGCTCGATAGCGGGTGATGAGCGATCAACTCATCACACTTCAAACAGAACAACTGAGTCTTTGCATGACAATTGGTGTTACGTCCATCTCTGCCAATTTTGCGGACAACCTGTCTAGGGTAGGGCCAACGTCAGCATGCGGCGAGCAGGCCCAGTTTGAGTGCGCACTTGTAGAGGCGGTCGCCTCGATTAAAAACGATGGCCCGTCGGCGACGGCGGGGGCGGGGCCTGTTGCTCCAGTCTTGGAGGTTCCGCGCGCGACAAGCGAGACGAGCCCATTGGGCGACCGCGTGCTCCAGACCCTTTCATCGCTGTATAGGGACAACGCCGTGGCACCTGCCACGCCCGACCAAGAGGTACCCCTTGTGAAGGACGTCCTACTCGGGCCGGTGGAGCAGTCTCCTTCCCAAGCAGGGTCGGGAATGCGCATGTCAGGCGCTCCGCCAGGAAGGGAGAATTTCGAAGCGATGATTGCCGGTCTGCGGGAAGTATACAGCGCCGTCACTGAGGTTTCCCTTGTCACCAAGAGTATCAGCGGCGCTACGTCATCCGTGAATACGCTAATAAAACAAGGATGAACGAGGCGCATGATCGCGTCACCGCACGGCGAAGGCATTGATCGCCGCCCGGCTGGTCGGCGATCGTGTCATTATGTTTTGCCGCTGCTCTTGGTTCTGAGCGGTTGCAAGGACGATCTCTACACAAAATTGCAGGAACGCGATGCCAATGAGATGCTCGCGCTTTTGCTTGACAACGGCGTGGATGCGGTCCGCGTCGCCGCCAAGGATGGGACCAGCACGATCCAGGTCGAAAATGAGCAGGTTGCCTTCTCAATCAACCTGTTGAATGCGAAGGGGCTGCCGCGTCAGGTTTTCAAGAATCTCGGCGAAATATTCCAAGGATCGGGCCTGATTGCCTCGCCGACCGAGGAGCGCGCCCGTTACGTCTATGCGTTAAACGAAGAATTGTCGCATACCATTAGCGAAATCGATGGCGTTTTCTCAGCACGTGTCCATGTTGTTTTGCCTGACAACGACCTGTTGCGGGAGCGCGCCACACCATCCTCGGCCTCGGTATTCGTCCGCCACGATGCCAACATAAATGTCTCGGCTCTGCTGCCGCAGATAAAGATGCTCGTTGCAAACAGCATCCAAGGCTTATCCTACGACAAGGTAGAGGTCGTATTCGTGCCGGCGGAACGGCCGGCAGTTGAGCAACGGCCTGCCTTGACCCAGGCAGCTAAATCAATTCCGGTGCCACTTCTGGCGGTCATTGTGGGTCTCGCCGTGGCAGTATTCGCGGTGCTGTCCTACTTGGCCAGTTCTCTTGTCTATGGGCGGAGGCAGCCATCGCAACGAGCCAGGATCGAGGGGCGCTCGGGTGTTTCAGCAATCGGGGCCGCTCGTAAAAACACCATCGGCGATGCCACATAGGAGGTATTCCCAGTGCAAATACGGATGCAAACCTTCAAACACGATGACTCCTTCAAATTGCCTTTTACGGTCCTGGGCGAGCTTGCCGCTTCAACTCATCCGACCCGCCTTGCTGCACGCCTTGACCCGGCTTTGTCGGCTGCGACGTTGGTGCGGTTGCAGAACAACCAAAGACTGCAGCCAAGACTGGCAAAATTACTCCTCGACGATGGAATGGACCTGAATGGAAGCGGCTGGGGGCCGGACCTTCTGCATGGGCATGATCCGCGCCAAGCTGCTATGTTTGCCGGTAGTATCTGGCATGCCCGTTCGCTGCTGAAGCTGGTTTCCAAGTCTGAACTTGCCGTTCTGATCGAACGTATCGGCGCTGAAGCGCATACGTTTGGCATCCGACACCAGGCGCAGGCGATCTCAACCAGCTTGATCGCGGATCCGGAAAAACTCGCCCAACGGATTGAACACGATGGATTAGCCTGTCTTGGGGTTTGGCTCGATGAGCATTCTTTGCTCGACCGCCACCGGGTGTTCCTACGCTTGCCCGTCGGGACCGCGGCCGAGAATCCTGCGACCGAACACCGCGATGCCGCAGACCAATTGTTTTCGCTTGTGCTGTCGTATCTGAGGACGGAGGTCCCGGCGATATGACGCTCGACGATATCGTAGCGCCGGTCGCTCCGCGGATGCGCCCCGTCGGGCCGCTGGTCCCGGCCAGTGAGCTCGAAATCTGGCACAATGCCTTTGAGGCGCGCGCGGCGGCGGAACGGTATCTGCTGCGGGTTCGCCGCTGGGCCCGCATAGCTTATCAGCGGGAACGGGAGCGCGGACGTAGTGAGGGGATGAATCGTGGCGCTGAGGAAATGGCACGGCTGATTGCGCAGTCCGTCTCTGAAGCGGCACGCCAAAGGGCAGCCCTGGAGCAGCAATTGCCACAACTCGTCATGCAGATCGTAAGCGACCTGCTGGGCGCTTTTGACCCCGGTGAGCTGTTGGTGAGCGCCGTTCGCCACGCGATCGAACGGAAAGGCGGCGCGGAAGTCCGCCTTAAGGTGTGTCCCACGCAAGCCGATGCCGTCGCAGGCGAGTTCGCTGCGTACGATGGACGGGAAGGCCGGCCGAAAGTTCGAGTTGATCCGGATCCGGCGCTGTCGCCACAGCAATGCGTGCTGTGGAGCGACTATGGCAATGTCGATCTTGGACTTGATGCGCAATTGCGGGCGCTGCGCCTCGGCTTTGGATTGCATGCTGAACAAGGCGAGCTATGACCGAACTGCTACCACAACGCGGCAGTCCGGCTGTAGACAGGACAATGGATGCGGCGCTCTCGTCTCTGAGATCGACCGCAAAGCATATCGACACGCGTGTCGTGCGCGGACGCCTAACTAGGGCCGTCGGTACGGTGCTCCATGCCGTGTTGCCGGATGCTCGAATTGGGGAACTTTGTCTGTTGCAGGATCCGCGCACCGGACGCTCTCTCGAAGCCGAGGTGATCGGTTTCCTTCAAAATGGCGTGCTGCTCACCCCGATCGGTGACATGGTGGGCCTGTCCAGTCGCGCAGAAGTGGTTGCTAGCGGTCGAATGCATGAAGTGCCAGTCGGCCCCGATTTGCTTGGCCGCGTGATCGACAGCTTTGGCCGTCCCCTCGACGGCAAAGGCGCTCTCAAAGCCGGCCAAACGCGCCCGCTTCGGGGCAAGGCGCCCAACCCCATGACAAGGCGCATGATCGAGCGACCATTCCCACTTGGCATCCGCGCCTTGGATGGTCTCCTGACATGCGGCGAAGGCCAGCGGATCGGGATCTATGGAGAGCCTGGTTGCGGCAAGTCAACATTACTATCGCAGATCATAAAGGGCGCGGCCGCCGACGTTAACATAGTTGCCCTCATTGGCGAGCGCGGGCGGGAAGTGCGCGAATTCGTTGAGCGACACCTTGGGGAAGCGGCTCTTCGTCGTACGATCGTTGTGGTCGAAACATCCGACCGCTCGGCAATGGAGCGGGCGCAATGTGCTCACATGGCAAGCGCACTTGCCGAACATTTTCGCGAACAAGGCCAACGCGTCGTTCTGATGATGGATTCCTTGACGCGCTTTTGCCGGGCCATGCGCGAAATCGGACTTGCTGCGGGCGAGCCGCCGACCCGGCGAGGCTTTCCGCCTTCCGTGTTTGCCATGCTGCCAGGCCTGCTGGAGCGCGCGGGCATGGGCGAGCGTGGCTCAATTACGGCCTTCTATACAGTGCTTGTCGAAGGTGACGGCGTGGGGGATCCCATCGCAGAAGAATCGCGCGGCATTCTCGATGGCCATGTCGTCCTCTCACGCACGATCGCTGCGCGATCCCATTTCCCCGCGATCGATGTGCTGCAAAGTCGCAGCCGCGTAATGGATGCGGTCGTGTCTATGGCACATCGCAAGGCGGCATCGACGTTCCGTGATCTCCTCTCGCGCTATGCCGAGTCCGAGTTTTTGGTCAAGGTCGGCGAATACAAGCAAGGCAACGATCCGCTTACTGACAGGGCTATCGACTCGATCGGCGACCTGCAGGAATTTTTGCGTCAGGGAGAAGACGAGGCGAGCGACTTTGAGGAAACCTTCGCATGGATGTTGCAGCTGACCGCATGAATTGTCTCCACGCTACGAGCTTGCGGCTTTTGAAGGATATGCGAGAGCGTAGCGCCCTTCGTGAGCTGTCCAAAAAGGAAGCTAAGGCCCACCTAGCGGCCGAGGCCGCACAGCATGCTTCCCGCGAGCTTGCAATCGCACAACAACACTGCGCAAGGGCGGAAATGGAGCTTTACCAACGGTTTGCATCGCTTGATGCCTTGTCCATCCAGACGCTCGACCAAGGCCATCTCCACATAGAGCGCCTTGAGGCTGAGGTCGCCTCGAGGCGCAAGACGCTTGATAACGCCTGCATCGCTCAGGAACAGACCGAGACAGCGGCGTCTGAGGCAAGGTCGCACTGGATCAGCTGTTCGGCGGCAAGGCACAAGTGGCAACAAATTGAGGACGACGTCCGGCGCGGCGTCGATATCCACTCTCAGACCGCAGCCGAGACGGAGGCCGAGGATGAGATCCTGCTTCGGTACGCGAGTGTCTCGCTCACCGATGTGGCGGGCAAGTCAATCTGATGACCGCTAGCATTCTTGTCGTGTCGCAATGGTGCCGTCTTGTAGAGCCGAAAACACTTTGAGCACACACGATTCACTGAAGCCAAAGCTAAGTCTGTCCCACGACGTCGTCTCGTGGCTCAACGAGTGCGCACACCCCCGCACGCCTTTTCAGTGCCGACTTGGCGACGAGCCGCTATCGGTGCGAATAGGACGGCTTGTCTGGCAGCCGGAATCGCTTCCCATTCCGATGCTCGAGTGCATTTGGCGGCTCGGAGATGAGACGATCGTCTTGTCGATCTCCCGTGCACTGATAGAGAGGCTCATCTCGACCGTGCAGAGCGGCATTGGCTTGCCTTCCGAGCCAACCGGTTCAATGGTTCTCGAACTCGCACTTGAGCCGCTTCTCGCTCGACTCGAGGCTCAGACACGGCAGGACGTGCAACTGGCTCAGCTGCGCGAAACCACCATGCCACCTCCCTATCTCGAATATGACGTCGCCTGCGGCCCGATCAACGGCAAAGCTCGTCTGTGCCTATTCTCGCCTCTCGATGGCCCGGTGCCGTTCGCGTTCCACGCCCTGGGAGATCTGCTTCGACAGTTGCCGCGACAACCGTGCGAATTACCCGCAGAGCTCCCGGTCCTGGTTGCAGGAAAGATCGGCTCGCTTTGCGTTCCGGCGGCGCTTATTCGCAAAACATCTGCCGGTGATGCTTTGATACCAGACGTATTACCGTTCCACCGCGATCAGATCATCCTCTCTGCGGGCCGGCTCTGGGCCGTGGCAGATGTTGCGGACGACCGCCTGATCCAGCGGGGGCCTTTCCGCCCGCAACCATGCCCCTTGGAGAGTGCGCACATCATGACAGAACCGGAATTGCAGCAAGGGCCATCGGATGCCGAGCTCGACGATATCGAAATCACTCTGGTTTTTGAATGCGGCCGCTGGCTGATGCCGCTAGGGGAACTGAGGAGTGCCGGCGAAGGGCATATCTTCGAACTTGGTCGGCCGGTCGACGGTCCGATCGATATAGTTGCCAACGGCCGGCGTATCGGCCGTGGCGACATCGTGCGCATCGGCGACGAGCTTGGCATCAGGCTACGTGGCGGGTTGGCATGCAATGAGTGAGATCCAACCCGGGATTCTGGCGCTTCTTGCGGTTACGGCTGGGCTGGGTCTGCTGCTGCTCACAGTCGTCACAACCACGGCCTTTATAAAGATATCTGTGGTTCTCTTCCTCGTCCGCAACGCGCTCGGGACGCAGACGATACCCCCCAATATAGTTCTTTACGCGACGGCATTAATTCTCACCGTTTTCGTTAGCGCGCCTGTTATCGAGCAGACCTATGCGCGCGTCACGGACCCGAAACTCCACTATCAGACCTTCGACGACTGGGTTACCGCTGCTGAAGAGGGACGAGAGCCTTTGCGTGGCTATCTCAAGAAGTTCACAAGCGAAGAGCAGCGTCGATTTTTCCTATCGTCGACCAAACAAGTCTGGCCAGAGGAAATGCGCGCCAGGACGACACCTGATGATTTCGCCATTCTCGTACCATCCTTTCTAATTTCAGAACTCAAGCGTGCCTTCGAAATTGGCTTTCTTCTTTATCTTCCGTTTATCTGCATCGATCTCATCGTAACCACGATTTTGATGGCGATGGGCATGTCAATGGTATCACCCACAATGATAGCTGTCCCTTTCAAACTATTTCTATTTGTTACTATTGATGGTTGGTCCCGACTAATGCACGGGCTTGTGTTGAGTTATACAACACCGGGAGGTTGAGCATGGATGAGGCCAGCATTGTAGCCCAAATGAGCCAAACCTTAATCGTTTTCATGATTTGGGTTCTGCCGCCACTCATTGCCGCTGTGGTTGTCGGCCTGGGCATCGGCATTATCCAGGCGGCAACACAGATTCAGGACGAAACCTTGCACCTGACAGTGAAACTATTGGTCGTTGTTGCGATCATTGTTCTGTTTGCTCCTGTGCTAAGCGCTCCGCTCATCGAGCAAGCCGATTACGTGTTCTCCCAGTTTCCCGCGATTATACCGAGTTACTAGCCTTCATGATGTCTGGTTGGTCACCCACCGACGCCCAAATGCTCATCCATGCGGCCATCGAACTCATCATCGCCGCCGGTCTTGCTGCGGCTCGCGCTGTCGGCATTATGCTGGTCCTGCCAGTATTTACGCGGTCTCAAATTGGCGGGCTGATCAGAACATGCCTTGCTGTCGCGTTCGGGCTACCGTGCTTGGCACCCATCAGAGACGGGTTACAGCTGCTCGATACTGATACCCGTTTCATCCAAGTGACACTGCTCGGTTTGAAGGAGATTTTTGTCGGGCTGCTACTTGGGATTCCGCTCGGAATCCCGATATGGAGCCTCCAGGCGGCCGGTGAGCTTGTCGACACCCAGCGCGGCATCACCAGCCAAGTCGGTCCGGTAGACCCCACGACGAACACTCAGGCATCCGCGATGGGACTTTTTCTCGGAATCACAGCGATCACGATCTTCGTCGCATCGGAAGGTCTGGAGATCATGATCGGCGGCCTTTATGGCAGCTACTCAATCTGGCCCGTATATCAATTTTACCCCACGCTGACCTCACAAGGGGCAATGGAATTAATCGCCCTCCTCGACCGGATTATGGTGACGAGTTTACTAGTCTCCGGGCCTGTCGTGGCCTTTCTGTTGCTAGTTGACATTTCGATAATGATCCTTACCCGCTTTGCCCCGCAACTCAAGTCGAACCGTCTTTCCCCGACAATCAAAAATATCGGCTTTCCGATCATTATGGTCACGTACACTGCGTATCTCATCGACGCCATGGCGTCAGATATCGCACAGGCCAAAGGCGGGCTCGAGGCGTTCGAAAAGATGCTGAAATGAGCGCGAGCGAAGAGAAGAAACACCCGGGCACTCACAAGAAGCTAAGCGAAGCACGCAAGAAGGGGCAGATTGCGCGCAACACCGATTTCGTCCGCGCCGTCGGCACCTGCGCCGGTCTCGGCTATCTGTGGTTAAGAGCTAGCGCGATCGAAGACAAATGCATCGAAGCGGTATTATTGACCGACAAGCTGCAGGATCTGCCTTTCAATATCGCTGTCGGGCAAGCGCTAATTCTCTTGACCGAACTCACCGTGACGACAGTCGGCCCGCTGCTTGGAACTGTAGCCGCCGCGGCGGTCTCGGCCGCATTCATCTCTAACGGTGGACTACTCTTCTCGTTCGAGCCGATGGCGCCCAAGTTTGAAAAAATCAATCCTTTTCAGGGACTGAAGCGCATTGTGACGGTGCGCTCCTTAACCGACCTTGGCAAGGCGCTGGTGAAGCTATTAGTCCTCGGCGCTATCTTTCTTTTTTCTATTCTGGGCATGTGGAAAACGATGGTCTATCTGCCGGTCTGCGGCATTTCGTGCCTCGGCTTCGTCTTTACGGAGGTGAAACTGCTGGTCGGGATTGGTGCCGGTGCACTTCTGGTCGGCGGCTTGATCGATCTCCTGCTCCAACGCTGGTTGTTTTTGCGCGACATGCGAATGACTGAGACCGAGGTCAAGCGCGAAAGGAAGGAACAAGAAGGTACGCCAGAGTTGAAGCATGAACAACGTCGCCTACGTCAAGAGATGGCTAGCGAACCTCCGCTTGGCGTGCATCACGCCACATTGATCTTGAGAGGGCGGGCGATATTGGTCGGTCTGCGTTACGTGAGGGGCGAGACTGGGGTGCCGGTCTTGGTTTGCCGCGGCGAGGGCGAGGCCGTTTCACCTATCTTCGGAGCGGCGCAGGCGCTACGTCTAAGTATTGTCGACGATGATGGCCTAGCGCGTCAGCTCATCCAAACAACCAAGTTAGGAAAACCTGTTCCTATGCAGTATTTTGAGCCAGTTGCTAGAGCACTCCATGCCGCTGGGTTAGTCTAGACGAGTATACAAAATCGGTTTCTGTTATTGCGCAGGCTACTGTGCCGCTATGGACCATGGGCAATCCAGAACCGTCTATGTGTCCGGCCGACCTCGCATGTTTTGGAGAATTATCGCAATGTTCGCTACCATCGGGACTACCGTTACTACTCAGCGCGCTCGGTCCGCCGTCACAAGTCATGTGCCACTTGCCTTGCGTGTGTGTTGATAGGCGCCATTCGCTGCTTTCTGATCACCTGTCTACCTGCGGAAAAATCGATCCGGCCAAACAGTGTAACCGGATCGAGCGCATGCTCGGTCACCTCAAGCTCCACCGCGCCACCGCCTCTCGCTGCTCGTGGCAGCGATGGACGCCTCAAACTACACTGTCTTCCGAACCGTTGCCCGAGCGAGAGCCTGCCCGACCGGATCGGCGTGCACACGAACCTCTTCTGGGTGGCGTGCCGAAGTTCCTGGTCCCTGGTTATATTATGCCTCTCAGGGCACATAACCGTTCGGGACATAAAAGCGCGACAATCTCAAGGCCGCCGTAACCAACTCCGATCGCTGCGACCCCGGTCTCAACAGAACCTATGCGGAGATGGCGAGCCGTTACGGAACGCGGTACTCTGGGCAGAGGCCGAGACAGTTGCGGTACAAATTGCACAGCGCTGGTTCCTGGCGTAGCTGCCGTCGGCAGATCGCCATGATCGACCGATCGACCTCCGTGGGCCAGCGACAGCCGGCGCATCTTGCAATTGTCTCCAAAACCAACATGCGCAAATGTCTCCGATCGAACCAGAGGTGTCGGGCGAAATGAGAAATTGACTCCTCTCGTTTCATGAAAAATCCCACCACGGTCCATCTCAAAACTCGTGCGCCCGAATGACGATGGCTTCCACTGCATTGCTGCCTCCGTCAGATTGTCGAAAGCCAAGCACCGTAGAGATAGAACCGCTTAAAGTGCTCGGAACTTGCAAGGAAGTAGGATGGATCTCTTCGACAATATCGGTGCGTCCCCCGCCTCAGATCCCGCCCGAAGAGATGAAGCAGGGTTGCAACAGCACCAGGTCGAGCAGAGGAGTTTTGAGCAGCGACTGAACGAGCTACAAGGAAGCGTGCCTTGGCCGGTCAATCCAACCCCGGGTCCACCGCCCCACTCGCCTGCGCCAGGTGTCTACCACGACGAGATTCTTGCAGCCGCCGATCGCGGTGCCCGCTTACCGGCTGAAAGTTTCGCTTCGGCGAAGTTTTGGCAGGGAATTGATGGCGTGACCAACTCGCCTACCCCAAACGTCGATCAGGAGGAGCTTCCGCAGTTCGGCGGCCATGCTATGTCGGTATCTGCAAGCGACCCAGCGATTGGAGGCGCTTGCCTGCAAGATTTGGCTTCCCTGCCACCGCCGGTCAACCTCCCAGGCGTCCCTTTGAGAAGCGCTCCCCACACCCCCCTACCTCGCGCCGGGGCAGGTTTAGGGCAGCCTCCGGCCAATCAACCGGGCGGTCCAATCAGCGCACCTCCCACAGAGCCGACCGAGGCGCGCTACCAAGCTGTCCTCCTGCAGCGAACTGCACTGCTGCGTAAGCGAGAACGCCGCCACCCAGACGAGCTGCTTTTTAACACGTACCGCAGGCTGGCTACGGCCAAGGGAAATCGAATCAGCCAGAACAGGATTTCGAAAGACATAGCGGCGTTGCGGAAGTTTAGTGTGCGCCTTGCCAAGGACCACCAGAGCCAAATCGCCGGCCGGATTCACGATCGGCAACTGGACAGCCTAGCGAAGCTCTGCGCGGCCGGCGATACCAAATTACTTGGTCAAATCAACTCAGCATTGGGTAGGCTCCGACAGGCCCAGGCCGAAGGGCAGGTGATAGTTGGCCGGAATCGACCTAGCACTGAGGATGGCGAGGTCTTCGCTGACTACCACACAAAAGCCACAGCCGACAAAGTGAGCGAAACCACGGTGAAGACCGACTTGGCGACGCTGCGTAAGTTCAGCGCATGGCTCGCAAAGAACCACCAGAGCCAAATCCGCGGCAGGATTCAGGATCAGCAATTGGACAGCCTGGCTAGGGACTACGCGGGCAACGATCCCATACTACTGCGTCAAATCAACTTTGCGTTGACTAGACTCCGGCAAGCATCTGCCGGAAAGCGGGTGACCGTTGCTCGGGGCGCTCGACCAAACACGCAGGATGACCAAGTCTTCGCCGACTACCATACAAAGGCCACAGCCGGCAACGTAAGCGCGGTGAAGACCGACTTAGCGGCGCTGCGTAAGTTCAGCGCATGGCTTGCAAAGAACCACCAGAGCCAAATCAGTGGCAGGATTCAGGATCGGCAATTGGACAGCCTGGCTAGGGACTTCGCGGGCAGCGATCCCATACTACTCCGTCATATCAACCTTGCGTTGATTAGAATCCGGCAAGCGTCTGCCGGAGAGCGGATGACCGTCGCTCGGAAACCTAGTACCTGTGCACAGAGGATTTGACGGTTTCGATGGGTTGTAGCTTGGGCAGGCTGTCGGGATCGAGGAGCAGTTCAATGCTGCGCGCGACGCCGGGCTGCCTGCGGATCCATCCAGCGCGCTCGAGGGTGATCACCATCTGATGGACGGAAGGCGCGGTGACGGCGAAGAAGCGCTGCATATCGCGTT